>JAFSQF010000082.1 GCA_017446745.1 Bacteroidales bacterium | reverse complement strand
GTGGGTTAAAGCTAAGATGAAAAAAGTTTTGGAGACACTTAGACAAATGGTATTCGCATTGGCGAAGCTGGGAAGCTTCGCCTCCTACAATGCAACGCGCGGAGGCGTTGACCACAAAATTGCATTGGCGAAGCTGGGAAGCTTCGCCTCCTACAATGCTACGCGCGGAGGCGTTGACCACAAAATTGCATTGGCGAAGCTGGGAAGCTTCGCCTCCTACAATGTAATGCGCGGAGGCGTTGACCACAAAATTGCATTGGCGAAGCTGGGAAGCTTCGCCTCCTACAATGCAATGCGCGGAGGCGTTGATCACAAAATTGCATTGGCGAAGCTGGGAAGCTTCGCCTCCTACAATGCAACACGCGGAGGCGTTGACCTCAAAATTGCATTGGCGAAGCTGGAGTGATTACGAAGTTCAAGGGAGGAATGTAATTGTTAAAAATTTTTGCAATTCAGAGTAAAACAGTATCTTTGCCTACCGAAATGGAATGAAATATAAATATACCGAACTGAATTTAAGAAAATTACAACAAAACAACTGTTTAAAGGAACAACAAAAAACGATTAAATGGACTTGGATTCGAGGCTTTATATCATAGCTGGATGCAATGGGGCCGGGAAGACCACTGCATCGTACACCATACTGCCGGAGATACTGCAATGCCGCGAATTCGTCAATGCCGACGAGATAGCCAAGGGGCTCTCACCCTTCAATCCCGAGAGCATGGCCATCAAGGCCGGCCGCCTCATGGTGGGGCGCATCAACGAGTTGCTTGGGGCCAAGGAGAGCTTCGCACTGGAGACCACGCTGGCCACACGGTCCTACACCTCGTTGGTGGCCAATGCCCACAAGCTGGGCTACAAGGTGAGCCTCATCTATTTCTGGCTTCAGAGCCCCGAGTTGGCCGAGTTGCGAGTGGCCAAACGGGTGCAGGAAGGCGGACACAACATCGCCACCAACGTGCTACGCCGGCGCTACCGTTCGGGAATCAACAACCTCTTCAATCTTTACATGCCCATAGTGGACTATTGGATGCTCTTCGACAACAGCCAACCCTCGCGGGTGCTGATAGCCGAAGGTGGCATAGGCATGGAAACACACGTGATTGACAACGTCTTATACAAGCAAATGCAGTCGGCAGTCGATACCACCAAGCCGCAGCGCTAACGAAAGTAAAAACATAAAACCTTACACGATAATGTCACAAGAAGAAATCAACGATTTGCGAGAGCGCATCTGCCTCGGGCTTCAGCAAGCCGAGGAGCGCATGCTACGCGAGAAAGCCCTCCACAATAGCACCGTGGTGACCATGAACGGCGGGCAGATAAAAGAATATTCAGCACGCTACCTGCTCCGCAAATTAAAATCCAACAATTGAAAGGTCCGAATTGTTAGGCTGTCCCCCTCCCCTGCCGGACAGCACGCATTCCCGCGGCATACCCCTGTCTGACAGCGCGTGTTCTCGTGTGCACACCCCTGTCGAACGGCACACGTCCTCGTGTGCATAAAATAAATGTATTATGAAAAAAATCTTTATTATATCCCTTATCTTCTTATTTTTGGCAAGCTGCAAGCAGCACACCGCCAACCAGGCACAAGAAACCTATGAATACACCGACGACTACGGCCAAACGGTAGCCGTGCCGACCCATCCGCGCCGTGTGGTAAGCCTCTCGCCGGCAGTGACAGAGATAATGTTCGCCTTGGGGGCCGACAGCCTGCTGGTGGGGCGCACCGAGTTCTGCCTTTTTCCCCCGGAGGCCAGAGGGATAGAGAATATTGGTGGCATCAGCAACCTCAACGTGGAGAAAGTGCTCTCCTGCCGTCCCGACCTCATCATCAGCGGCTCGATGGTGCCGCGCAAAATCGTTGAGCAGTTCGCCACGATGGGTGTCCCTCTCGTCTCGGTGATAGAGAAGCAGCATTTCGATGCCCTCTACGAAAATATTGCGAAAATCGGCGGTTTGGTGGGTCACAGCCAACAGGCCGACAGTCTGAACCGCGTTCTCAGAGCCAGGGTTGACACTTTGCTTAATCAGCAATCCTCAATGTCAACGCTGGCGGAGACGCCCGCGTACCAAACGCGGCATACGAAGCCCACGGTTTATTACGTTGTAGGGTATGGCAGCGGCGGCAATTTCACAGCCGGTGGCAACACTTTCATCAACGACATCATAGAGATGGCCGGAGGCGCGAACATAGCCAAAGAAAGCAAGGGGTGGACTTTCAGCGTCGAGGCGTTGATGCAGTCCGACCCCGACTTCATCCTGATTCGCCGTGAAGACAGTGCAAGCTTTTGCCGTGCAACGCCCTACAGCCAGCTCAGTGCCGTAAGGCAAGGGCGCACCATAGCGCTTGAGGACGGCATCCTTGACCTCCAGGTGCCACGCAACGTCGATGTTATCCTGCGCCTCAGCAAAGCATTTCGCAGTACCGCGGAATGAGTGTCATTCGCAGGCGGGGACGCCCGCGTACCATTTTCTTCGCAGGCGGGGACGCCCGCGTACCGGTATTCTACTGAAAGAGTTCACTTTCCCCACTATAGGCCATGAGAGGTATCACTTCCCTGAGCGTATGAATTCCAGGGCGCGGTCGAGCTGGTTGTCGTGGCCATCGGCAAGGGCCTCGATGTCGAAGAGGCATTCGATGTCGGGTTCCACGCCGACACCCTCATGCGAGTAGAAGTTTTTGTCAACCAAATCGAAATTGCTGGTATAGACGTAGTAGCCATACTTCTCCAGGTCGCCGAACACGCCGCTATAGAGCATATCGTTGCCTCCGTCGATAAGGGGGCACGTGGCGCCGTAGGTGCGTTCGCCAATCACGACGGCATTAGGGATAGCCTGCACCATCAATGCCGTTATTTCGGAGCAGCTGACGGAGTTGACATCGGTGAGGAGCACGATTTTCTTGCTGCCGTCGAGATGGTTGGCCGGAGGGTCGATAAAGAAAGGTGTCCAGGCACTGTAGTCCAGCCGTCCGAGGCCCTCCTTGGTGCGCGAATAACCCAGATCGAGGCGCGACGGTGCCAGAGCACCCATGAAAGTCCTGAGGTCTTGCAGCATGCCGCCGCCGTTGCCGCGCACATCGATGATAATGGCCTCGACATCGTCGCTCCCGGCCCATCCGTCGGTGACACCGTTAATGGGGTCGTTGCCGAAGAATTTGCGCAGGGGCAGCCAGCCGTTGTAGTTGCCATAGCACTGGTAGGTGAGGTAGAAATTTGTGAAACGGAGATAGGCAATTTTCTTGTCGCCCGTACCTGGCAGCAGGGCAGTGTATACGCGTGTGCTGCCAGTGCCTTCGGTGAAATCGGTGATGCCCGGCAAAGATTTAAGAATATCTATCTGGTTATATAGATAGGTGTAGTGGTAATACGGGCGGGAAGGGACCTCGAAAATTGCAGGGTCAACGGAGAATTCATGGCCAGTCAGCAGGTTCCTCACCGACACCTGCATGTGATGGTCCAGCAAGCCACGTACCAGTTGTTGATAGGCCATGGCCACCTCATCGTCGCTGACATTCCTACGGGAGTCGAAGTCCTGGAAAATAGGAAGCAACTCGTCGTGGCGGGCATCCCAGTCGACGGTGTCGCGGTCCCAGAAAAGGTAGCCATAGTCGATGCCGGTCCATACGGCTTCGAATTGTTGGGTGAAGTTATCCACACGGCGATGGTGAGGGTTGACGATTTCAAGTTTTTCCTTGCGGCATGAGCTGAGGAGCAGCAATAAAGCAACAAGGGGAAGAATATATTTTTTCACTGAAAAGGATTGATAGATTAGGTTTAAAAAAAAGTATTTTTGTGGGTTCTATGAGTTCATCTGCTGCCGCGGGGGGGGCCGCATATCAATGTCATAGCCAATAGGAAACGCCGAGCGAGATGGTACGTGTGGTGTTGTAGCGCGGCAAGAGGTTTTCCATATAATTCTTTTGCAGGTCGGTGAGGCCATAGTACCATCGCAATTCAGCCGAAATCTGTAGCAAGCGAGCCACATCGCACCGGAGGGCCACGCCATAGGTGAGGCCGGCGTCGAAGCGGTTGTCGCGCACGGTGTTGAATTGGTAGTCTTCGTCGTAGTTCATGTCGTCGGAAGCGCCACTTACGAGGTAGGAGACCGAAAGGCTTTTGCCCTCGCGATGGCCGGAGAGCCAATAGCCCACATAGCCGCCGAAGAAACCGCAGACCTTGAAAGTGCGGCCCATAGAGATCTCCATGGCAAGAGGCAGGGCAATGTAGTTGTTGGTGGCGTTGGTTTTCACGCTGGTCACCTGGGCGTTGTGCCGGCTAAGAGACCAGTTTTTCTGTACCATTAGGACGCCGGAATTGAACGAGAGCCAGCCCGTGGGATGGTAAGCCACTGTGGCACCGGCATTGAAGCCGTTCGATGAGGCATACCTCAGGTCTGAGGCGTAGGCCACATCGATGTCGATGGTGTTGGTGCTGATGCCGCCGGCAAGCCCGGCATTCCATTGCGACACGGCCTGTGCCGGAAAGAGACGGTTTCCAAGACTCTCGGTCTGACAAAAGGCAGAAGTAGCAGAGCAAAGTACCGCGGCGAGGATAATTCCTTTAATATTCATGCGAAGATAAATCAAGGAGTTTTTCGCATTCATGCGAAGATAAGTCAATAAGTTGTTCGCAATTGTAGGAGGCGAAGCTTCCCAGCTTCGCCAATGCAATTTTGTGGTCATTACGCGAAGAATTAAGAAAATAAAATATAAAAAAGGGATTGGGACAAACACCGTGGAATGTCCAATCCCCTTTTCTAAAGCAAAGATTTACATAGAGAGCATTAATTATTTCTTGGTCACTCTCTTTGCTGCTGCTGTAGCCTTAGCTTTTACAGCCTTCACAGTGGCCTTGGCCTTTGCAGACACCTCTTCGGCCTTTTCCACCACCTTCTTCACGGCCTCTTCAACCTCGTAGGGGTTGTCGTCGTTGCTGACGAAGGGGTAGCTGAAATGGCTGGCGGGGTCGAAAGTTTCCTTGATAGCCTGAGGCGAGGTCCAGCGGATCAGGTTGAGGTAAGAGCCGGCCTTGTCGTTGGTGCCGCTGGCGCGGGCGCCACCGAAGGGCTGCTGGCCAACGACGGCGCCGGTGGGCTTGTCGTTGTAGTAGATATTGCCGGCAGCATATTTCAAGATGTCGGCGCCCAAGCGCAAGGCTTTGCGGTCGGAGGCGAAGATGGCGCCAGTGAGGGCGTAGGGCGAGGTGGTGTCGCAGAGGTGGAGGGTCTCCTCATACTTGTCGTCGTCGTAGACGAAGATGGTGATGATAGGTCCGAAGATCTCCTCGCACATCGACTTGTAGTCGGGTTTCTTGGCCAGGATAACGGTGGGTTGGATAAACCAGCCTACCGACTTGTCGCCCGAGCCGCCGAAGACGATTTCGGCGTCCTTGCTTGCCTTGGCATGGTTGATATAGTTCATGCAGTTGTCGAACGAAGCCTCGTCGATGACGGCATTGACGAAAGCGGAGAAGTCGCGCACGTCGCCCACCTTGATTTCGTCGAGCATACGGCCCACCAATTCCTTGACTTCAGGCCACAACGACTTGGGGACATAGGCGCGGGAAGCTGCGGAGCATTTCTGACCCTGGAACTCGAAGGCGCCACGCACAATAGCCGTGGCCACCTGGGCGGCGTTGGCCGAATGGTGGGCGAAGATGAAGTCCTTGCCGCCCGTCTCGCCGACAATCTTAGGATAGGTGCGATAGTTGGCGATATTGTCGCCGATGGATTTCCAGAAGCCGTTGAAGGTCTTGGTGCCGCCGGTGAAGTGGACGCCGGCGAGGTTCTTGTCGGCGAATGCCACCTTGCCGATGAGGGCGCCACTGCCGGGGAGGAAGTTGACCACGCCGTCGGGCAGACCGGCCTCCTTATAGATATCCATAAGGATATAGTTGGAGAGCATGGCGGTGGTGGAGGGCTTCCAGATGCAGGTGTTGCCCATCAGCACGGGGCTGAGGCAGAGGTTGCTGGCGATGGAGGTGAAGTTGAAGGGGGTGATGGCGAAGACGAAGCCCTCGAGGGGGCGGTAGGTCATATAGTTGAGAGTGCCCTTGTCGCTGCAGGGCTGGTCGCTATAGATTTGCGAAGCATAGTAGGCGTTGTAGCGGAGGAAGTCGACGAGCTCGCATGCCGAGTCAATCTCAGCCTGCATAGTGGTCTTGCCCTGTCCAAGCATGGTGGCGGCATTGATAAGCCAACGATACTTGCCGCTGATGAGGGTGGCGATTTTCAGCATGACGCTGGCGCGCTCGATCCAGGGGGTGTTGGCCCATTCCTCGTGGGCTTTCATGGCGGCGTCGATGGCCTGCTGCACCTCTTTCTCGGTGACCTTATAGTAGGTGGCCAGCACGTGTTTGTTCTCGGTGGGCATCACGATGGTGCCGGTCTCTTTGGTCTTGATTTTCTTGCCACCGATAATGGGGCAGATCTCATACTGCTTGTTGTAGAGCTCGTTGAGGGCTTCGCGGATTTTTTTGCGCTCAGGGCTGCCAGGGGCATAACCCAGAACGGGTTCATTCTCAGGCTTTGGGAAAGAGAAAAGTGTGTTGTTCATGTGAGAGAATATTTAATGAATGTGTTGTTTTCGTAAATAGCGTTCTTAAAATGCATTGTCGACCCGTCAATCTGAATAACCAACAAGACCGTACAATCTGTTGGCTTTACAAAGAGCGAAACAAATGCTTTTGCACACACCGACGCCGTTCGTAGCACACTGAAAGCAAATGTTTTCAAGAATAATTTTCAATCTTGTTTTTTGCAAAAATAGAATGCAAAAATACATTTTTTTCGCACAGTAACAAAAAAAATGTAACTTTGTAAGGCAAAAATAACAAACAATTATCATATAAAATCCTAATAAACAGAATAAAAAACGATATAAAAAATTCTAGAATGATGAAAAAATTCAGTCTTATTATGATGTTTGTGGCTCTTTTAGGTGCCACATCGTGTGGTTCGCTCACCTCTGCAACCGACGCCACGGCCGTTGCTTCCGGAGCCGCGTGTGGCCGAGCTCTTATAGCACTCAACAACAGCAAGAAAGCCGGGACGCTGGCCTTGACCAACCCCACCGACATCACCAATATGCTTGCCGTGATTACGGCCTACAACAGTCTGAAAGCCAACAAGGAGAATTCCAACTACAAGAAATCGTTCGCCACAGGTTTGGTGACGGGCGGCAGCGGTATCATCAACGCCACCACAGCCACAACGCTCACCAATATGTTGCTCAACAGTACGGGTTTAAACGGAGTGAACAGCAACAATATAGCTTCTACCGCCGCCACCCTTACCACCATGGGGCAGTTGTTGGGAGCCATAAAATAATGTGCTATTGTAGGAGGCGAAGCTTCCCAGCTTCGCCAATGCAATTTTGTGGTAAACGCCTCCGCGCATTGCATTGAGTGTGAAACCATACTGGATTGTAGACAAAGATAATAGTTAACGAATAATATGCCGCCCCTACGGGGCTCGGGTTGGATGAAGAGAGTATATACCGGTTCCGTGGGTTTGCACCCACGGCTGTTATATTTAGTTCTCCGCTTCGCTATCGAAAGCTTCACTGGAGCTTTCTTCACACCTACGGGGTTCTCCTCTACACTACAGAGAATATAATATGCCACCCCTACGGGGTTCTCCTCACCACTACAGAGAATAAACGATCGAACAGTTAAAAAAAAGTAATCAGACAGTTAGACAATTAAATAATTAAATATAATTAAAATAAACAATCAAACGACACCACACATTTATGAAAAAACGTACTCTTTTCCGAATCTTTACTGTAGTGCTGCTTCTTGTAGCCGTGGCCGCCGCAACAACGGCAATGGCCGACGTGGGAAACCAGAACCGCTATGTTGAGGAGAGTTCCAGCAGCTCCTCGTCGGACGATGACGACGGCCTCTCTATCGTCATCGCCGCTCTGTTTGTGGCGTGGTGCTTCAAGCATCCTACTGTCGGTATTCCTCTCCTCATAGGCATCTTCATCTTCATATTCATCATCTGTAAGAAATATGGTGGCGGCAACAACGATAAAGGCGGCTCCTCTACCCCACCTGCCGACCTGCCTAAGGACGACCTGCCCCCCAACACACAAGCCGTGGCCGCAGAAATCCAAACCATCGACCCGCATTTCTCGGCCGAGAAATTCAACTCGTGGGCACGCGAAGTATTCATCAAACTGCAGCAGGCCTGGACCGACCGCGAATGGAAGACCATACGGCCTTTCGAAAGCGAAGAACTCTACGCGACCCACAAAGCACAGTTAGACGAATATATCCGGGGCAACAAAATCAACGTTATAGAGAAAATCGGCATCAAGTCGTGCGACCTGGTGCGCTTCGTGCAGGACGGCGACAAGGAGGTCCTTACGGTGCGCCTCAGCGCCGTGATGCGCGACTACGTGATCGACGCCACCTCACGCAAGGTGCTCGAGAGCGACCCCAACAAGGACTGGTACATGACCTACCACCTCATCTTCAACCGCAAGGCCGGCGTGAAGACACAGGAGGGGCTCAGCAACATGTCGACCACCAACTGCCCCAACTGCGGCGCACCCACCGAGATCACCTCGTCGGGACAGTGCCCCTACTGCGGCAGCATCATCACCACCGGCGAACACGACTGGGTACTTACCGACCTCTATAGCGTTAAGTAAAATAATTTCTGGTGTGTAGTGACCAGTGGCACGATTGCATTCGCACCACTGGTCACTACTCGCTGTTCACTTAGCAATTAAATAATTAAAAACATACACATCATGGGACTAATAAAAGCTATCGTCAATTCGCCCCTATCCACCATCCGCGACACATGGCTGGACCTCATCAAATGCGACAATATGGACATGGACACCCTTATGGTGAAGGTGACCACCAAGACAGGCCAGATCTCTAAAGGCAGCCGCATCCTCGTGGCACCGAGCCAGGTGGCCGTGATCTACGACTCTGGAGCCGTGGTCGACGCCACCGCCGAGGAGGGTGTCTACACCTTCGACGAGTCGTCGTCGCCCTCCTTCTTCGCCGGCCAGTTCGGCCCCGTATTCAAGGAGATGTGGCAGCGCTTCAAATATGGCGGCAACCGCGACAAGGAGCAGGCCGTGTTCTTCTTCAACACCAAAGAGATACTCGACAACAAATTCGGTACTCCCGCCCCCATCCCCTACCAGGACTGGAGCCATGCCATTCCCAACCAGATGACCGGCTCGCTGATGCCCATGGGCGTCAACGTGAAATGCTTTGGAAAATACACGTTCCAGCTCGACGACATCGGGGTCTTCCTGCGCAACCATGCCGGCACAGCCGATGTGGTGAAGAAACAGAACCTAACAGAGCAGATGCGCAGCGAGGTTGTGGCTGCTTTCCAGAACGTGCTCAACGAGCTGGGCAACAGCAAGAACCGCGTCCCCGTCATGGAGCTGCCCAGCAACACCGACGAGATCAAGCAGATCATGGACGAGCGCGTCTTCGACGAGCCTATCCGCAACCGTGGCGTCAAGCTGGTGAGTTTCACCGTGGAATCGGTGACCCTCGACAATGAGAGCCAGGCCAAGATAACGGAATACGAGCACAATGCCAACAGCATGATGCAGCAGGGGCGCGTGTTGGATGCCTTGAACAAAGCCGCGGAGAATCCTGGCGGGGCTGCCGGTGCCTTTATGGGTCTGGGCATGATGAACATGGGCTCGGGGGGTATGACCGGCGGAGTGATGCAGAACACCTTCCAGAATCCCGGGCCTCAGCAGCAGTACGACCCCTATGCACAGCAGGGCGCTGCCGCGGCACAGGGCGGCGGAGTGCCACAGCAGGGGGTGAGATGTCCCAACTGCGGAGCCACCGTTACCGGCAAATTCTGTCCCGAGTGCGGCACGCCGGCCCCGGCGCCCAAGGTGATGCGCAAATGCCCCAAATGCGGCACCGAGACCACCGGCAAGTTCTGCCCCGAATGTGGAGCGCCTATGAACCAAGGGCCTAAGGCCTGCCCCAAATGCGGCACCGTGACCAACAGCAAGTTCTGCCCCGAGTGCGGAACGAAGATTGAATAAATACCATGATATGCGAATGATGACTTCGCATTGGTCGGGCTGGGAAGCCCGACCTCCTACTGTGCAGCGTCGGCAAACGGTTCAAGATTGCCGGCGCTGCTTATTTTCATCACGGCCTTGCGGGTCTGGTCGATAAGGGCGTTGGCATCCTGCAGCTGCTCCATGCCAGCCTTGTAGAGCCGGAACGACTCGTCGAGCGACACGTCGGGCGACTCCAGGCGCGAGAGAATCTGCTCTATTGTGGCAAAACAATCTTCGACGGTTTTTGGCTTATTTTCTTCCATGATTATTAGTTATTTGGGGTGCTTGCTGAGGGAGGACGGAGGGGGTTGATGGGGTTAATGGGGTTGATGGGTTTAATGGGTTTAATGGGGGAGGGAGAGGGAGAGGACGGTGAAGAGATGCTTGTCACGGTGCTTTCCACCACGCCGTCGGCCAAACGGACGCTAAGGCTGTCGCCTATGCGGAGCTGGGCCACGGAATCCACCCTGAGGCCATTGGCGTCGGTAACGTAGCCGAAGCCGTGCTGCAACTTCTTGGCCGGCGAGAGGCCGTCGAGCTTGGCGGCGAGGGACTGCAGGCGAGCCTGCAGACGATCCAGCCGCATGGTCATCAGCATGTTGAGCCGTCCGCGCAGAGCCTCGAGCTTTTCGGCCTTGGCCTGCAGCCTATTGTCGGGGCGCAACGACAGCAGCCGAGCGTGGAGAGCCTCGGCCTTGCGGGAAGCCACATCCAGACGGAAATCCATGGCGCGGTCCAGACGGTCGGCGAAACGAACGAGGCTACGGCGGAAATCGTCGAAGACGAAATTGGCGAGTTCGGCGGCTTGCGAGGGGGTGGCGGCACGCACGTCGGCCACGAAGTCGGCAATGGTGACGTCGGTCTCGTGGCCCACGGCGCTGACAATGGGGGTGCGCGCCGCGAAGATGGCACGCGCCACACGCTCGTCGTTGAAAGCCCAGAGGTCCTCGAGGCTGCCGCCGCCACGTCCCACAATGATGGCGTCGAGCCCCATGGCATCGAGCATGGCGATACCGGCCACGAGAGACTGCGGAGCGGCGTCGCCCTGAACGACAGCGGGATAGAGCACCAGCTGCACGTAAGGGTTGCGCAGGTGCGACACCCGGATAATGTCGTGCACGGCGGCACCGGTGGGGGCTGTGACAACACCTATACGCATGGCATGGGAGGGCAGCGGTTTCTTATGAGCCGGGTCGAAAAGGCCCTCGGCGGCGAGTTGTTTCTTCAGCTCCTCGAAGCGCTGGTAGAGGTTGCCCACGCCGGCAAGCTCTATCTTGGCGGCATAGACCTGATAACGGCCCGAGGGGGCATAGATGCCCACATAGCCCGACACGACCACCTTGTCGCCATTCTTCATGGGGAAGCGGAGGCCATAGGCGCGCTTGCCGGCGAACATGACACACGAGATGGCAGAGCGCGCATCCTTGAGGGTGAAGTAGATATGCCCCGACTGATTATAGTTGCAGTTGGACACCTCGCCCTCGACCGAGAGGTTGGCGAGCATGGGGTCGGTGCCAACAAGGCCCTCGATCCTGGCATTGACCTGCGATACGGTAAAAAGCTTCGGTTCAGACATGACAATTATTTCACCAATGGCCTCCCAGCCTGCTTCCAAGCGTTGATGCCACCTTGCAGGTTATAGACCGTACAGCCCTGAGCGGCAAGCCGCTCGGCAGCGGTCTGGCCACGCTTGCCACGAAGACAATAGACGGCCACCGTGCCACTGAAATCCTTGGTCTGGTCGGCGAAGTCGGACGACTTCACGTCAATATTCTCGGCACGCTCCAAATGCCCCTCGGCATATTCATTGGGAGTGCGCACATCGATAAGGCGGACGCCATCACTTTCAACAAGACGGGCGAAATCTTCTACACCAATATTTTCCCAATGGCCAGCGACTATGGAATCGGACGTTGGAGGCATCGCCTGACTTCCCGCGCCACAACTCAGAGCGAACAAAGTGGCAGCGACAAAACAAAAGAATTTTTTCACTGATAATGAATTGTTTAAGCAATAATTAAATAATAAGTTGATACAATCAGGTAGAAAAAATTTCAAAAAAATACACCTTATTATTGACTGTTTTTAATATGCCGCCCCTACGGGGCTCAAATAGAATAGAGTACTTCGGACCCCGTGGGCTCGCGCCCACGGCTATTATATGCCGCCCCTACGGGGCTCAGAGAGGTTGGTGCATCATTACACTTTATTTTTTTACCTTTACTAAATTATTAAATGAATTGTTTTATTTTCGCAAATAAACGAAGAAAAAAGACATTTATTGCAGCGTGATTGATGTTTTGTGGGGAATTGAAGGATGTCATGGTAATGCGAAGAGGGTATTGTGAAGAGATTCTTGTACTTCACAGAATACGAAGCGCTCGTTGTTATTCCTCAGAGAGTTCGGAAACGAAGCGTCGGTAGGCAGAGAAAGTGTTGGCACGCGAGAGAAAGCCCTGATAATAGCCCTCGTCGTCGACAACAATCAGGTTATAGCGATTTCCCACCTTGAATTTCTTCACAATCTCCTCCGGCTTGTCCGAAGTTCTCACAATATCACCTTCCGAGAGGTTGTACATCAAGTCAACGACAGGCGTCGTGTCGTAAAGATCGGGGCGGAACATAATCTGTCGGACGTCGTCCAAGT
Source organism: Bacteroidales bacterium (assembly GCA_017446745.1). Taxonomy (GTDB): domain Bacteria; phylum Bacteroidota; class Bacteroidia; order Bacteroidales; family P3; genus Colimorpha. The sequence goes on along the minus strand of JAFSQF010000082.1, from coordinate 36,184 downwards.
GAATGACCCCGAGGAACTTGTCATCATCGGTAAGCACAGGGAAGACGTTGCGTCGCGAGAACTTAATGGCCTCCACCAAGTCGCGCAGTGTGTCGCCCTCGCGCACTATAACAAAGTTTGTCTCAATCAGTTTTCGCATATCCATAAGCTGCCATGCCGAAGTGTCCTTGTCGTGGGTTAGGAGGTCGCCTCTCTCGGCCAGCTTGCGGGCATAGATGGAATGCTTCTCGAAAGGCGACACACAGAGATAGGTTACCGACGAGGCCACAAGAAGAGGGACCATAAGAGCGTAGCCTCCAGTGATTTCTGCAATAAGGAAAATAGCCATGAAGGGAGCGTGCATCACGCCCGTCATCACCGCCGCCATACCCACGAGGGCGAAATTGGCCGTTGATTGCGGCTCCAGACCCAGCTGGTTGCTCAGCGAGCAGAAGAAATAGCCTGCCAGGCCGCCGATGATAAGCGACGGGCCAAAAGTGCCTCCTACCCCGCCGCACCCTATCGTTGTGGCTGTCGCCACCGCCTTCATCAGAATCAGGAGCAGCAGATAGACAATCACCAGCCAGCTCTTCTCCCGCCATGGCAAGAAAAGGCTGTTTTCGAAGAGCATGACGTTGCTGCCCCTGAGCATCTCGGTAAGGAAGCCATAACCCTCGCCGAAAAGCGGCGGGAAGAGGAAGATCATCACGCCCAAGGCAACGATGCCTATCCCGGCGCGATAGCTCTGCCGGCGCTTCGCGAACCATCCTTCCACAGCATCCGTCACCCGCAAGAAATAGAGCGACACCAAGGCGCAGAACACACCAAGGACAATATAGTAAGGAATCTGCGACAATCCCGTAGAGCCCACCACCGTGAAGGCGAACTGAAGGTCGTTGCCCATGAGGAAATAGGCCACCGTTGAGGCCGTCACTGCCGAGAGCATAAGAGGCAAAATCGCCGTGGCCGTCATATCGAACATAAAGACCTCAATAACAAAAAGAACGCCAGCGATGGGAGCCTTGAAGATGCCCGCTATAGCCCCTGCCGCACCGCACCCGAGCAGCATCTTGACGTCGTGTGCGCTCATGCGGAAAAAACGTCCTATATTGCTTCCTATAGCGCTGCCCGTCGAAGCAATAGGAGCCTCCAGACCTACGCTGCCACCGAAAGCCACCGTGAGCGTGGAGGCCACCATGGAAGTGTACATGTTGCGCGCCGGAAGCACGCCGTTCTGACGCGATAGCGAGAAAAGAACGCTGGGCAACCCGTGCCCTATGTCGCCTTTTACGATATAACGGACAAACAGGATAGTCAACAGAATACCTATAGCAGGATAGATAAGGATGAGAAGATTGCCGCCCACAAAGGTTGGGATATTGAACTGAAGAAGCCAGCGGTTGGTGACGTGCACCAGAGTTTTCAGCACCACGGCAGCAAGCCCCGAGCACAGTCCCACCACCACACTAAGCACCAAGAGCATCACACGGTCGCTCACATGGCGCTTGCGCCAAATAAAAAAACGCTTGTATAAAGCTTTCCAATTCATTGTTCTATAAAGAAGTTAGACAATAGTGTCGTGCCGGATTAGAACTTGCAAAAATACACTTTCTCTGTTATTAGAAAAAATTTTTTTTCCGTTTTAAACTAAAATTGTCGTTTTGGCGTTAGAGAAGAGTTATAAACATCGTGGGCGTGAAGCTCACGAGGGAAACTACAGAAGTTGCCCTCCGGCAGAGGGTGAGGCCCACGAGGCAAACGGAAAATATTAAACAATAAAATAATGAGACGACCTATAGTTTTTTTAGCCCTTGCAGCCATGTCGATAATGGCATCATCATGCATGTTGGGCAAGTATGAAGAGTTGGAGCACAAACATCAGATTTTGCGCCGCGACTACAACACCAAAGTCAGCGAATATGCCGACCTGACCGAAGAACATGCCGAACAGCTCAGAGTCAACCAAAGCCTCAATTCACGTATTGCCGAGCTCACCGACAAGCAGACATCCTACACCGACACCATTGAGGCCCTACGGCAACAGATGGCCAATCTTCAGCTGGGTTTCGACACCGTGGTGGAGAATTTCAACCAGCAGCTGACAGGCCAGACACGCGACCTGAACCGCACCAACAACCTCCTTGCCGCCCGCACCAAGGAGTTGAACGAGAAAGAGGCCGCCTTCCGCACCAAGGAGGCCACTTTCCAGGCCAAAGAGGCCACTTTCCAGCTGAAAGAGGAGACCTTCAGAGAGGAGGAACGCAAGCTGAAAGAAAAACAGGCAGAATTGGAAAAGCAAGAGGCAGCGACGCGCAAAGCCCTTGAAGCCAAAGAGAAAGAGCTTGAAAATCTGCGCACATCGCTCAACAACGCCCTGGTGGGTTTTGCCGACAAAGGCCTCAACGTGGAGACCCGCGAGGGCAAGGTCTACGTCTCGATGGAGAGCAAGCTCCTCTTCTCCTCTGGCAGCTGGTCGGTGTCGAAAGAGGGTGTTGAAGCCATCAAAACCCTTGCCAAGGTGCTGGAGCAAAGCACGGATTTGAACATCATGGTTGAGGGACACACCGACAATGCCGTGTTCAAAGGCTCGTCGAGCGTGAAAGACAACTGGGACCTCAGCGTCATGCGCGCCACGGCCATCGTCAAGCTGTTGCTGAAACATGGCCCCTCCATCGACCCTGCCCGCATCGAGGCCTGCGGCCATGCCGAGTTCGCCCCCAAGGTGCCCAACGACACCCCAGCCCACAAAGCCCTCAACCGCCGCACCGAGATCATCCTCACCCCCAAGATGACCGATATTCTGAAAATGATTGAATAGGCGAGATATTAACAAGCCCCATAAAAAAAGCTGTCGCAATGGTGTTGCGACAGTTTTTTTTATGTGGCTTAAATGGCGAGCAGAAAAAAAATTCGGAGTGACAGGGCACACCGCTTAGACTAATCCGTATCACTTCAGTTCCTTAGGGAAGTGAAGATAGTATTTTGTGACGGTTTTTTCGAGGAAGGGGCGGTCGAGTTGGTCGCTGGCCTCGCTGATGCCGAGGCATCGGCCATCCTTGAAGAGAACCTTAATCTCCTTGTCGTCGAAGCTATAGGCGTGATTCACAAGCTGACCGGTGCCGACAAAGAAATCGGCATCATGGTCCGCAATATCATAGAGGCTCATGGTCTTCGTGCGCAAGACGTTCACCAAGTCGGCGTTGAAAGGCTGCTGTGCCACCCTTATGGCAGGCAGCTGCCGATAGATGAGCTGTGTGGCCAGAAGGCTGAGTACCTGGTCGTTGAGGCGTGTCCACAGCTTGATGGAAGAGAGGACATCGTTGTCGTCGATGCTGGCAAAACGGTCAAGCAACGAAGGGTCTTTGTAGAAGTCCGCCTCGGTTACCGAACTGGAGAGGAAGAACAAAAGGTCTGGATTTCCAGTCATCTGCGTTCCCATACTGGAGAGTTGGCGTGCACGGTGCAGGATGCTGTAGAAGACATTGTCGGCTGCTATGACAGTTTTGTGGAGGTAGACCTGCCAATACATCAGACGCCGCGAAATGATGAATTTCTCGATGGAATAAATGCCTTTCTCGTCGACCACCAGCATGTCGTCCTTGACGTTGAGCATGTTGATGATGCGTTCGGTGCCAACGATGCCTTCGCTGACGCCGGTGAAGAACGAATCGCGTGCCAGATAGTCGAGGCGGTCCATGTCGAGCTGCGACGACACGAGCTGATGGAGGAAATGGCGAGGGTAGCTATCATCGAAGATGCTGATAGCCAGCGAGAGGCGTCCGTCGAACTGTTGGTTGAGGCGATGCATGAAAAGGAGGGTGAGAGTCTCGTGGTGGACATTGCACAGCACGCGTTCGGAAGTGTGCGAGAAAGGACCGTGGCCGATGTCGTGGAGCAGGATAGCCAGCTGAACGCCAAGCGATTCCTCGTGGCTTATCGGCACGCCCTTGGAGCGCAGCACGCCGATGGCGCGTTGCATGAGGTTGAGGGCGCCGAGCATGTGCGAGAAGCGCGAATGCACGGCACCCGGATAGACGAGATAGGTGAAACCCAGCTGGCGGATGTTGCGCTGGCGTTGGAAATAGGGGTGCGAGATGATGTCGTAGATGATGTCGTCGTCGATGGTTAGGAAACCATATACGGGGTCGTTGATAATCTTGCGTTTGTTGGTCACTGTTGGAAATGTTGAAAGGTTTAATGATTATCGCAGGCGTGGAAACCGGCGCAGCAGAGGTTTCGCAGGCTTTGACGCCTGCGTAGCAGCGCGGGGCATCGCGCTTTATAATTCGGCACTCAGCATGTCCCTCACGCTGGGGTGAGCGATGCTGATGAGGGCTTTAGCACGTTGCCGGAGGCTTAGGCCGTAGAGGTTCACGGCCCCCTGTTCGGTCACCACCCATTGCACGAGGGTGCGTGGGGTGACGACACCAGCGCCGGGTGTGAGCGTCGGCACAATTTTGCTCACGCCCTTGGCAGTGATGGAGGGCATGGCAATGATGGGGATGCCTCCGGGGCTGTAGGTGGCGCCGAGGATAAAGTCGAGCTGGCCGCCGCTGCCGCTGAAGATACGCGAGCCTATTGAATCGGAGCAGACCTGTCCTGTGAGGTCGATCTGGATGGCCGAGTTGAGGGCCACCACACGAGGGTTGGAGGCTATGACAGCGGGGTTGTTGGTGTAGCCCACATCGCGCATCAGAACGCTATCGTTATGGTCCACAAAGTCGTAGAGCCGTTGCGAGCCTTTCAGGAACATGGCCACCATCTTGCCCGGGTCAGTGCGTTTGCAACTGCCGTTGATCACGCCCTCCTCGACCAGAGGGATGACGCTGTCGGAGAACATCTCGCTGTGCACGCCGAGGTTTTTATGGTCATGGAGCTGCGAGAGCACCGCCGTGGGGATATTGCCTATGCCGATTTGCAGCGTAGCCCCGTCGGGGATAAGGGCAGCACAATGGCGTCCTATGACCATGTCGGTTTCGGAAAGAGGCAGCGGAGCGGCGGGCAAGAGGGGTGCGTCGTGACGGACGAAAGCTGTGATTTTCGACACATGAATGCGGGAATCGCCGTAGGTGTAAGGCACATAGCTGTTGACTTGCGCTATGACGCAACGCGCCATGGCGATGGCCTCGGGCATATAGTCCACCGACGTGCCGAGCGACACGAAGCCCTCGTCGTCGGGCAGGCTTACCATCAGGAAGACAACGTCGCAGCCCACAGCACCCGAGGCTATCATGCGCGGTGTTTCGCTGAGCGAGCAAGGAATATGGTCGGCGCGGCCTTCATCGGTGGCTTGCCTGACATTGCCGCCCACGAAAAAAGCGTCGAGATGAAAAATACCCCGATATTTTGGCAGCACATAGTCGGCGTAGCCCTCAGTATAGAAATGGCTGATGGTCACGTCGCGGAGTGCGTTCGAGGAGTTGCTACCACGGTCGAGCTCGTTATCAGCGCGATGCACGAGGGCTTTGATCAGGTGTTCCGGGGCACAGCTGACGCACGGCCAATGGATATGGTCGCCTGCACGAACAAGACTGACGGCCTCATCAGCAGTGATATAATTAATATTGGTCATGAATAATAATGATCATAAGTCGGCGAGCAAACCGGCGGCATAGGCCACCATGTCGGGACAGGGGCGTTTGCCGAGCTTTAGGAGGCGGTCGCATACGATGTCGCCGTTGTCGGCTCGGAATTTTTCAATCAAGGTCCGCACGTCGGCCGTATGGCCGGTGAGGCCGCACACCATGGCCATGCCGCTTACGCATCCGCACACCTCGCGACAGCCGGCGATGCCGCGTCCGAAGGGCGATGCCACGGCCTGAGCGGCTTCCGGGGCTATGGGCAGACGGTCGGCATAGGCCTTCACCACCGACTGGCAGCAGTTGAGGCCCTGCTTATGGAGCTTGCGGGCCGATTCTGTTCTTTCTTCTTTGTTCATAATCGCATAGTTTTAGATATTTCCCACATGGCAATGGCAGCGGCACAGCTGACGTTGAGCGAATGTTTCGAGCCGTACTGTGGAATTTCTATAAAGGCATCGCAGAGAGCGAGGACGGATTCCTGAACGCCATCGATTTCGTTGCCAAGCACAAGAGCCACGGGATGGGAGCAGTCTATCGCGTCGGTGCCGAGCTTTAGGCTGTCATGGGTCTGCTCAACGGCATAAACACGGTATCCTTTCTCTTTAAGCTGTTTGACGGAGAGCGAGGCGTCGTCGAAATAGTTGAACGCCACGCTGTCCTCGGCGCCGAGGGCCGTCTTGTGGATGTCGCGGTCGGGAGGGGTGGCGGTGATGCCGCAGCAGTGAATTACGCCGATGCCCATAGCATCGGCGGTGCGGAAAACAGAGCCTATATTGTTCTTGCTGCGCACATTGTCGAGCACCACGACGATGGGCAGCTTTTCGCTTTGGCGGAATTCCTCCACCGAGAGGCGGTGCATTTCGTCTGTTGTGAGTTTCTTCATATCATCCTACGCTGCCTTCCAAGCTGACGCTAAGCAGTTTCTGCGCCTCTACAGCAAATTCCATGGGCAGTTTGCGGAGCACATCCTTGGCATAGCCGTTGACGATGAGGCCTACGGCGCTCTCGGCCGAGATGCCACGCTGCTGGCAGTAGAAGAGCTGGTCCTCGCTGATTTTGGAGGTGGTGGCCTCGTGCTCCAGGATGGCGCTGCTGTTGTCGGCCTTGATGTAGGGCCAGGTGTGAGCGCCGCATTGGTCGCCAAGCAGGAGCGAGTCGCACTGCGAGAAGTTGCGAGCTCCCTCGGCGCCGCGACCTATCTGCACCAGACCGCGATAGCTGTTGTGGCTGTGGCCGGCGCTGATGCCCTTGCTCATGATGGTGCTGTGGGTGTTCTTGCCAATGTGAATCATCTTGGTGCCGGTGTCGGCCTGCTGATAGTTGTTGGTGACGGCGACGCTGTAGAACTCTGCCGTCGAGTCGTCGCCCTGCAGGATGCAGCTGGGGTATTTCCATGTCACGGCGCTGCCGGTCTCGACCTGGGTCCAGCTTATCTTAGAGCGGTGCCCCTTGCAGATGCCGCGTTTGGTGACGAAATTGTAGATGCCTCCCCTACCCTCTTTGTCGCCTGGATACCAGTTCTGCACGGTGCTGTACTTCACCTCGGCGTCCTTCATGGCCACGATTTCCACGATGGCTGCATGGAGCTGGTTCTCGTCGCGTTGCGGGGCGGTGCAGCCCTCCATGTAGCTCACGTAGGCTCCTTCGTCGGCTACAATCAGGGTGCGTTCAAACTGTCCTGTGCCACGGGCGTTGATGCGGAAATAGGAGCTGAGCTCTATGGGGCAGCGCACCCCCTTGGGGATATAGCAGAACGAGCCGTCGCTGAACACCGCGCTGTTGAGGGCGGCGAAGAAATTGTCGCCAATAGGCACCACGCTGCCCAGATATTGCTTCACCAGCTCGGGGTAGCGCTGCACGGCCTCACTTATAGGACAGAATATTATACCCTTTTCTTCGAGCATCTTCTGCGAGGTGGTCTTCACCGACACGGAATCCATGATGGCATCGTAGGCCACGCCAGCCAGGGCCTCGCGCTCGCGCAGGGGTATGCCAAGTTTGTCGAAGGTGGCCAACAGCTCGGGGTCCACCTCGTCGAGGCTCTTGGGCGCATTGGGGTCGGAGCCTTTCTGCTTGGGAGCGGCATAGTAGATTATTTCCTGATACTTAGGCTTCTCGTATTCCAGATGTGCCCAGTCGGGTTCTTTCATGGTCTGCCAGCGGCGGAAAGCCTTCAGGCGGAATTCGAGCAGCCATTCGGGCTCTTGTTTTTTTTGCGAAATCAGACGCACCACATCCTCGTTAAGGCCCTTGCCGATGGTGTCGGTCTCGATATTTGTTACGAAGCCCCACTTGTAGTCTTCGTTTGTAACTTCTTGAATTATATCGTTTTGATTTTGTTCCATAGTCCCAAAAACGGTCTTTTAAACTTTGCAAATTTACACAAAAAAATTGAATGCCCGCCAATGGCAGATAAATAACGCTTTTGATAGATGTTGTGGCCAACGCCTCAGAGCGTTGATGACAGGAAGATACACCACGGCAGAAATGCCTACAGAGGCCGAGTGGCAGCCAGAAAATATGACACACAAACGACAGGAGCCCTGCAGACCATGCCTTGCGGCTGGCAGAATCATGACAAAATGGCACATTTGTGCAATAATATACTTTTGGCACTTTTTTTGTTTCATAAGAAGTGTTTTCTCCACAGCGGAGAAAGCAAAAACAGGCCGGCATTGCGACGGCAGAACAATAACAAAAGAAAAAAAATAAAAAAAATACACATCATGGGAAAAATCATAGGAATAGACTTAGGAACGACCAACAGTTGCGTCAGTGTCATGGAAGGCAATGAGCCTGTGGTTATCACAAACAGCGAAGGCAACCGCACCACCCCGTCGGTGGTTGGTTTCCTTGAGAATGGCGACCGCAAGGTGGGCGACCCCGCCAAACGACAGGCCATCACGAACCCTCACAACACGGTCTACTCGATCAAACGTTTCATGGGCGAGACCTACGACCGGGTGCAGAAAGAGGTTGAGGCAGTGCCCTACAAGGTGGTGCGCGGCGACAACAACACACCGCGTGTGGACATCAACGGACGCCTCTACACCCCGCAAGAAATCAGCGCCATCGTGCTTCAGAAAATGAAGAAGACCGCCGAGGACTTCCTGGGCAGCGAGGTTACGGAAGCCGTCATCACCGTACCGGCCTACTTCAACGACAGCCAGCGTCAGGCCACCAAGGAAGCCGGCGAGATAGCAGGCCTCAAGGTGCGCCGAATAGTCAACGAGCCTACGGCCGCCGCTCTGGCCTACGGCCTCGACAAGAAAAACCAGGATATGAATGTGGCCGTCTTCGACCTTGGTGGCGGTACGTTCGATATCTCGATTCTGAACCTTGGCGACGGTGTGTTTGAAGTGAAGTCGACCAACGGCAACACGCACCTTGGCGGCGACGACTTCGACCTGAAGATTATCAACTGGCTGGCCGACAGCTTCAAGAGCGACAAAGGCATCGACCTGCGCAAAGACCCGATGGCCATGCAACGTCTGAAAGAGGCTGCCGAGAAAGCCAAGATAGAGCTTTCCAGCAGTCAAGAGACCGAGATTAACCTGCCTTACATCACCGTTGCCGACGGCGTGCCGCAGCACTTGGTGATGAAGTTGACCCGCGCCAAATTCGAGCAGCTCTGCGACGACCTGATCCAGGCAACCCTGGAGCCCTGCCGCCAAGCCATGAAAGACGCCGGTCTCACCAACAGCGACATCAACGAGGTGATCCTCGTGGGCGGTTCGACGCGTATCCCCGCCATCCAGGCCATCGTGGAGAAGTTCTTCGGCAAGACCCCCAACAAGGGTGTCAACCCCGACGAGGTTGTGGCCATCGGCGCCGCCATCCAGGGCGGCGTGCTGACCGGCGAAGTGAAGGATGTGCTTCTGCTTGATGTCACTCCCCTTTCGCTTGGTATCGAGACCCTCGGTGGCGTGATGACACGACTGATTGACGCCAACACCACCATCCCGACCAAGAAATCGCAGGTCTTCTCGACGGCTGCCGACAACCAGCCCGAAGTCGAGATCCACGTCCTGCAGGGCGAGCGCCCCATGGCCAACGACAACAAGACCATCGGCCGCTTCCACCTTGCCGGCATACCGCCAGCACCGCGCGGAGTGCCTCAGATCGAGGTAACCTTCGACATCGACACCAACGGCATCCTCAACGTCAGTGCCATGGATAAAGCCACCGGCAAGAGCCAGAACATCCGCATCGAGGCCAGCAGCGGCCTGAGCGACGACGAGATCAAGCGTATGAAAGCCGAGGCCGAGGCCCATGCCGCCGACGACAAGAAAGCCAAGGAAGAGATAGAGAAGATTAACGCCGCCGACAGCATGATATTCCAGAGCGAGAAGAACTTGAAGGACTATGGCGACAAGCTGCCCGCCGACAAGAAGCAGAACATTGAGAACGCCCTCAACGAGCTCAAGGCCGCCCACAGCAGCCGCAACGTTGCCGGCATCGACCAGGCCATGGAGAAGATCAACGCCGCCTGGCAGGCTGCCAGCCAGGAAATGTACCAGGCACAGCAGCAGGCCGGTCCGCAGAACCCCGGCCAAGGCTTCCAAGGCGGTGCCGGCCAGCAAGGCCCGCAGGGTGGCAGCCCCAAAGGCAACGACACCGTAGAAGACGCCGACTACGAAGAGGTGAAGTAATTCACTTCGTCAATAACGAAGAGGTGCAATTTTACAATTGCACCTCTTTTTTTTGCCATGTCAAAAAAAAGACCTACTTTTGCAGCGTTGTATTTCGAACACGATGCAGAAGGTTTCTACATATAACTCGCTGACTATCACCCACCCCCTCCGCGAATTAACAACGATAGGAGAAACGATTGATTTGTGCCCTGCCGTGCGCCCCGGCGCGCGGGGGACTTTGCTTTTTTGCCTTTGAATTGTATCCAGATACAATAAAAAATAATGAATCATTAATAAATAAAAAGGACAAAAAAAAATGAAGAAAATCTTTACGATGCTCGCCGCCATCCTCACCCTCTGCGGCGCCAGCGTTTTCTCCTCCTGCAGCAAGGACAAGGAGGACAACCTCAGCCTCGCCGAGAAGCTTGTCGGCAAATGGCTCTACCTCGAAGCCGACGGCGAAAAGGTCGAGACCGAGGAATCGACAGTCTCCACCTTCGTCATGGACGGCTCCACGCTGAAAGGCTACATCAGCATCTCGATGAAGGAATACGACCTCTGGGCCTTCAACCAACCCATGGAGGTGGCCATCGACGGCGACAAGGTGACGCTCACCATGCGTGCGGGCGACATCACCATCGTCGAAGAACTCTCCGACATCACCATCACCGGCGAAGAGATGAGCTACACCAGCACCTACACCGTCATGCGCAACGGCCAGGTGATCAACGACGACACCGAGCCCTACCGCCTGCGCTGCGTCAAGGTGCACGACGACTACTCCCAAATCATCATCGGCCGCTGGGAAGGATCCTACATCAGCGACGAGCCGGGCTCCGAGCCTGTGCCTTTCTGCGAGGAATACCTCGCCGACGGCACCTTCATCGGGTACACCCTCGTCGACGGCCAGTGGGTGCCGGAAGTGGCGGACTACACCGAATACTTCGTCGACGGCAACCTGATGTGCACGCGCTGGAAAAACCCCGGCAGCGAGGAGGAGCGCGAGAACTGCATCTTCGCATCCTACGAGAACGGCATACTGACCGTGAAAGAGGTGGTGGAGCACAACGGCCACCTCTACACCGAGACCTCCACGCTGACGAAAGTCAGCCAGTAAAGCGCTGTATAAACGAACCAAAGAACATTAACGACAATGAAACGGAAATCAATCCTGATTCTCGCCCTGCTGTGCGCATTCGCACAGGGGGCATAGGCACAGAATTACAACGTTTGGGACGGATCATCGACCCATAGTCCGCAAGCTTACTCGAGGGTCAACGGAGGTACAGGTGAAGTACTTGATGAATGGTATGAAATTACAAACGCAGCCGAATTAGCCTACCTCATAGAACATTGGGGAGCGTATTATAACAAGAAGCTTCACCTTAAGGCCGACCTCGACATGATTGCCGCTTCGTGGACTCCTCTGGGACATGACAGCATTGCTTTCGCAGGCACGTTCTACGGCGAAAACCACACCATCCGCATCTACATTTCGAATACAAGTGATAACTACCAAGGACTGTTTGCCAAGATTGGTACATCAGGCAAGGTGCAGGATCTACATTTAACCGGAATAATTAATGTAGGCAATGCACGAATGGTGGGCGGCATCGCGGGCGACAACTACGGCACGATAGAGAACTGCTGGGTGAGTGCTGACATGGCAAGCAGCCATAACTCTATCTACGATGCCGATTTGGGCGGCATTGCCGGCTGGAATGAGAACGGTGCCACAATCCAATTCTGTTGCATGACCGGTAACGTGCAAAACACTGGTGGGAATTCCGGCGTAGGTGGCATCGCAGGCAGCAATGACGGCACCATCGAGCACTGCACCTTCTACGGTTCTGTGTCGGCGAATGACTCGCAGGACAGTAAATACGTAGGCGATCAGGATGGTACTGAGAATGATTTGCGCGACACCTACGACAATAACCACTACAGCTACGCCAGTGGATACGGCATGTATGCCTATGCCTACAAGTTCCCCTACTCTGTCACGGTCAACAACATAGGCCACGGATCCATCCAGACCGAAGCTGTCGGCGAATACGGCGTGCCCGGGACACGCGCTGGAGAGACCTTCACGCTGCACGTGACTTCGGGTTCGGTGGCGCGCTTCACCATCGACATCCCCCTTCAGGGGCAAAATGATGGGTCAAGCTATTGGTTCGTCATGCGAAACAAAAACATCACCGCGACGTTCGTCTTCTACGAGGACAGGCCCACGCAGAGCAACGGCACCGAGGACGACCCCTACCTCATCAGCAGCGCCGACGACTGGAACAAGTTCGCACACAACGTCACCTACGGCCGCAACTACAGCGGCCAGTACGTGAAGCTGACCAACGACATCAGCGTGACTACCATGGCGGGCGGCTACCAGGACGACGACAACTACCAGCCCTTCAGCGGCACCTTCGACGGCGACAGGTACTTATCTAAAGGATATCCAGGGCAAACGCATGAAAATTTTCAGAATCACCGCGATATTAACAGGTTCGCCTGTGTTATCAACAGGCGTTTTCGTCCCCCGATCGGAAACCACAGCAATATTAACAATTTTTGAGCCGTGGTGTTGATAAATATTTGTATATCAATCCGTAATAAAGATTAATATCAGTCGTTATAATGTCATAACAGACACAGATAGTTATGGCAAGTTTATACGAGACAGCGGCACGGCTGCACGACCCAAGGGTAAAAGGACGAAGCAAGCACCTCCTGGCAGACATTGTGATATTGGCGGTACTCGCTGTCACCAGCGGAGCGGAGGGCTATGAGGCGATAGAGGAATTCGGCAAGTACCACTACCAGACGCTAAGGAAGAGGCTGCGCCTTCCGAACGGGATACCGTCGCACGACACGAGAAACCGAGTGTTCCAGGCAATAAAGTTCCGGCAATTCGAGCGTCTTTTCCTCGAATGGACGGAGGGGCTGAAACCCGAGGGGTCGGCGGAGCATGTCATCGCCATAGACGGCAAGACGGTCAGGGGCAGCCGAGACGGGTACTACGACAACCATGCCATCCACCTGGTCCATGCGTGGAGCGTGGAGAACGGCATCTGCCTGGGGCAGCGCAAGACGCGCGACAAGAGTAACGAGATAACGGCCATTCCCGAGCTGCTGGACATGCTGTGCATAGAGGGTGCCATAATAACCATCGACGCGATTGGCACGCAGACAGCCATGGCTGAGAGGATTGTCGGCGGCGGAGCCGACTACATACGTCACATCCGCAGCCATTGGGGCGTGGAAAACTCGCTGCACTGGGTTCTTGACATGTCCTTCGGCGAGGACCGCCAGCGCAAGCGTGCGGGTATGGCCGCCGAGAATTTTGCACTGGTGAGGAAATGCTCGCTCAACATCCTCAAGCGAGAAACGGGCAAGGGAAGCCTCGTAACTAAACGTCTCAAGGCCGTCTGGAGCATCGATTATCTATTCTCACTGCTGGAAAACTGAAACGTCTGCCATGGATGTCGGGATACAATAATTGTTAAATTTGATGCGTTTGCCCTGATAAAAGATTGCTTAATATTCTTTATTTTTTTTACACAATTACATAATATTTCATAATTTTGCAAAAATTTTAAAGGATATTATAATGTCAAAATATCTTGGTAAATTACATGAAATAAGGTTGTTTTCCTTAGATGATGCAGTAAAAATAACCGGCAATAAAAGTACTGCCATATCCATGCTATCTGCTGGAGTCAAACAAAAAACCATTTGCCGAATAAAAAGCAATCTGTATTCGGTGACAGACCTCGCAACTGGCTTATGTGCAGCCAACAAATATGAGATTGCCTCGGCCATAGCTAACGATGCCTGTGTGGCATACCATTCTGCAATGGAATATTATGGATTCAGCAACCAGGTATTCAACGAGATGGATGTGATGACCGCAACCGTTTTCCGCACATTCGATTTTGAGGGCATAACATATAATCGGCGCAAGCCAAACCACAACTTCGGAGTTGTCACACCAACGATGAACTCTCATATCCGTGTAACCGATGTTGAACGGACGATACTTGACTGCATAGACCGAATCAAATATGCCGGCGGCTTGGAAGAACTGCTAAACAACCTTGACGCCATCACATTCGTCAATGAAGTTGCTCTCGTTTCATATCTTGAATTGTATTCAAAACCGGCATTGTACCAAAAGGTGGGGTTTATTCTATCGCATTACAAAAAACAGATGCATCTTTCTTCTGCATTCTTCAAACTTTGCAAGGATAATATAGGGAAAAGCACACGATACCTCGACGAAACGAATACAGACACAAAATACGTAAGCGAGTGGGGCCTGTGCGTACCAAACACTTTCTATATGATGACAGAGAAAGGAGGATATGTAAATGTATAACAGGACCGACATTGACAATCTGGCGAAAGAAACAAATTACATCCGCGACAATGTGGAGAAGATTGTTCGCCTTAGCGGTATATTACGACAGCTGAATGCTGATTCGTTATTTGCCGACAATCTCGCCTTAAAAGGTGGTACGGCAATCAACTTGGTGATAGCTCCATTGCCGAGACTTTCTGTTGATATCGATCTGGATTTCACTGATAATTGTGTGCGGATGGCAATGATGCGAAAACGAAAAGAGATTAATGAACGGCTTGACGCATACATGAACTCCGAAGGGTATAGACGGACCCCACGCAGCAAATCACCTTTATCGATTGATTCGTGGGTCTATCAATACACTAATTCTGTAGGTAATAATGATAACATCAAGATAGAAATCAACTATTCTATGCGTTGCCATATACTACCGATTGTACGCAAATCCATTCTTATCCCACAATTAGGCGATTTCACAGTTCGCACGTTGGATGTGGTAGAACTCTATGCCACCAAGATAAAAGCACTTCTTGAAAGGGGTGCAGCGAGAGATTTATATGACGTTCACAATATGATTGAGCAGAATATCATCGAGGAACAGCAAAAACCAACACTTCGAAAAGGAATTATATTCTACTCTGTATTAGGAAGTGACACAAGAAGAGAGAATCTGTTTTCATTGGATTCCATCAGCAGACTCCAATTCAAGCAAATCAGAGCATCGCTATTACCCGTTCTCAAAAAAGGAACTTATTTTGAACTCGAAAGCATAAAGAACCAAGTGGTATCATATCTGAAGGAATTACTCACGATTACCGATACAGAAGAGAAGTTTATTAGACTTTTTTATGAAGGTCTATATAAACCCGAACTGCTTTTTGACGACAAATCAATAACTGACAGTGTTGCAAACCATCCAATGGCTATTTGGAAGACACAACACATCAAATAATAACATTTTCCTTTACAAATCGCTCATTCCACAACTAAAAAAAACGATTTGTATTCAGTTTGCTATATATTTCTTAGTGTTTAGTCATATTTTTTTTGCTACATATTTGCTACACAGTTTTAGAAAACATTAATCCACAATAAGTTTCATATACGAAGAGGTGAAGTAATTCACCGAAATACACTAAATAAAAACGGGTGCTGGATAGTTTCCAGCACCCGTTTTTTATTGCTTTCCGGACTGGATGTGTCTGGAAAACCAAGCATTTGTGTGGTACAATGGACAAGGTTGTATCACACTTTTTCATTTTTGGGGAACTGGATGTGCCCGAAGAAATGTCGGGAAGATTGTACCTTCCTTCAAAGTGAGCAGTTCCTACTGCGAGAAGAATAAGGTAAGTAAGAGAGAGGTTGTCTCCGAAATACTTTCCGAGAAGAGAATAGAGAAGAAAGAAGAGAAATGCCGGATGATAGATTGTTTCTTTGACTTTGGTATTACCTGGAGTGATGGCAGCAAGATAACCCAAGAACAGTGGATAGCAATCCTTAAAGAGAATAGTATTGAAGTAAGTATAGCAACCTTTAAGAGATACCTTAAAGACAGAGGTTATAGTAAGAGAAGGAAAAATAAGAAAGTATCATTACCAAAACCAATATATAACCATTTTTCAATTAGGTTTAATGATGATACATTTGATGAAGAAGTTGAACACGATGAGTCGTTGGTATCTTTCGGTAGAAAGTTCGCGGAGATTATTGAGAGATATCACGACAGTGATGAGTTCAGAAAAACGTGGAGGGCATAGAGTGGCAGTGTCGTTATTGACACTTAACAAAATCTGTGCTGTTTGGTGCTTTCTCAGAGATGGCAGATAATGGAAAGGCCTATTCAACCATATCCAATTCAAACTTATATATTTATTTCCAATAATTGAGGAGAATATTGGATGTCATATTTCCAATCAGTAAGACCAGCATTACAGAAAGTTATCCCTTTCCAACCAATTGTTCCGTAAGCAGAATGAACGTGTCCAAAAAGGTGAATTCTTGGCTTTATATTGGAAACCTTGTCCAGTAGGATGGAACTGCCATAGTGTATGCGGTCGTCGATGCTATCCAAAATGCCAAGCGGAGGACGATGGGTTATTAAAATATCAGTGTTGTCTGGTATTTGTTCGTAGTGTTCTACCTCTTTCAATTCCTCGCCATCGAATACAGCAAACATCGGAGCTCCATAGAATGATATTCCGTCAATAGTGATACTCCTATCGGAAAGATAATGCACGTCATCAGGCAGGCCCTCCAATGAGGCGTCCAACATACAGTCGTCGTGGTTGCCGGCGATGAATAATTTGTGTTTATAGGGTAAATCACAGAGCCATTCAATGAAATCAAGGGCCTCCATATCACCGCCGGATAGTGTAAAATCGCCACTATGCACCAGTATGTCAGCGGATGGCATATCAGTGAGTTCTCTATGTTTGCCGTGTGTGTCGGAGAGGTGGAGAATCTTCATTTAATGACGATTTTCACATCCTCAATTGATGTGCTTTTTGTAATCACCTTGCTTTTCAGTTCCTCTGACAAGTTGAGTTCTCGAAAGTCACTTTGTGCTTCACGGTGAATAGGGATAATGGCCAGTTGGGGATTCACCTTTTTGCACACCATCTCCAGTGTCTCACGCGAAGCGTGACCAGAAGTGTGAAGATACTCGAAATGCCAGTCGTATGTGTGGATAAAGTCGTAGGTACTCTGCATAAAAGCCGAGTGCTTGGGGTCGATATAACCTTTGAATTGTGAATATACCAAGCAGCATTGTTCTTTGTCCAGCAAAGGCATCATCTCGTCGAGGCTCTTTCTCATATTGCGGTTGTTTCTTACAAGCATGGTGAAACCTCTCTTGCAGTCCTTGTCAAGCACGTAATCCCAATGTTTGCGGTAATAGCACTTGCGGTTATACTGGTAACGGAAATATTTCCCTTGCCCCAGTTCCTCTTCAAAAGCCTCAAGCACCTTATACTGGTATCCATCCACAAGCATCCGCCGTCCTCTTACGATGTCCGTGGCTTGATTGATGGAAGATATGCGGTCGGCATCCTGCGTGGAACACATAAAGAAGACATATTTATATTTACGCATCAGTTCGGTGGCCTGCTCGCACAGTTGCACCTCCGAAATCATACGTCCATCATCGCGGCCAAGCATGGTGCCTTCTGTGATAAGCACATCGATATGGCGGGGAACTATGTACTTTTGAATGGTAGGTTCCAACCCCTTGCCACGATAGCCGTGGTCACGAAAGTCGCCCGTGTGCAGAACCGCATGGCCGTCGCATTCAACCACAAACATATAGGCATCAGGGGAAGAGTGGCTGACATAGTACGGTGTAACTATAATATCACCGACCTTCACTGGTTTTGCAGCCTCGTATGTGCTGAAATTCTCGATAGCTTTTTTACTGGCTCTCAATTCGGGAGTTGGATGGTAGTAGAGAATGTTGCCGCGCAGCAGCAACATTAGTCTTTTGGATAGTTTTCCAATATACTGCGGAATGTTCTTGCTCGCCACGTAAGCCTCAAATCCAACGTGGTCGCCGTGGGAATGGGTGTAGAATACGGCATCCACACCATCAAGGATAGGGTCGATGTTCTCGGCCTTCTCCAGCGGGTCGTTGTTATGGTTATCTCCCTCTGGCAGATTGTGGCCGAGGTCGATAAGTATCTTAGAACCATTGGCGGAGGCAATCTCTGTGATGCACCCGCCAATCTGGTTAATTCCGCGATGAATGGTAATGGTCATGGTTAAAAACTACAGGAAATAAATTCCGTATCTCGTTCTTATTGAATATAAAGTCTTTATATAATCCATAGCCCATAAACGAAGATACATAGAATCTACATTCATCGGGTAATGACTCATATTCCTCTTTCAACTCATCACTATAATGATGATAATTTGCGAGCAGAAAAACAAAATCTATTTTTTCTTCAATCTTTGGGGTGAAGTCTTTCTTTCCATTAGTGAATAACATGTCTAACCCTTTTATTAGTCCAAGTTTATGCTTTTGGCGAAGAACGGCAAGCATATCATCTGCAAAGGATTTAGCGTATTCCTTGTCGCTCTTAAACGCCTGGTAATCTTCATAATGTTTCTTTAGACCAGGATTCCCTTTCTCTTTGGTTTTTATTGCCTTTTCACCCTGTTTTACCTCTATTATGGTTAGTTGTAATACCCTCTTTCTGTGTTCCATGTGATTCCACCGAAAAGCAACAATATCAGCCCGTCCACCTAAAAGATTATTATCAGCCCATTCAATATCTGCAATAAAGTAATCAGTATTATCGGCGTTTACAGATAAGTTGTTCTCATAAACCACTCTTTGCTGAATCTCTTTTTCTCCCAATTTACTCTTGACATTACACTCGTATATATCCATGATGTGTTTGGCCTTACAGATATAATCAAAAATACTGTTGGTGCTCGGAAGTATAGTCTCTATTGTAGTTCCACGATAGTATTCTTTATCTAATCCCAGTAATCCTTTCTTTTCATCAATGGTTAAAATTTTTCCACCTCGGTAATAGACAATGACTCCGGTATTTCCTCGCATCTCCATGTCGAGATAAGGGTCGGTTTTTACTATTTCCGTGATTTCATAATAAATGCCTCCCTTATCAAGCATACTTAATAAGGTATCAGAAATTTGTCTTTTGCTCAGTTTCATTGTCATTGTTATTGTGGGAGCTGTTCAAATAATATTCATTCAGGTAGCCCCTTTATCCTACTGAATGACTTAAATTTCAAGGTGCAAAGATACGAATTTATTCTCAATCAGCTAAATATTTCTACTGTATAATTTCTCGCAGTGCATTCCATCTCTCGATTTCTGCCTCACAGAACACCTCGTTCCCCACATACTCACTCACCTCTGCAAATTCCATATTTAGAATAAAATCAGCTATTTGGTGCGTGATATTAAAACGTGATACAAGTGAGTTGTTTGCCTCATCAAGATTATTGCTTCCACGGATAATACTGATAACTTCGTTAATGTCCAATTTTTCAACGGCTTCGATATTTTTAATGTGGTTTTCGATGTATTCGGGAGTGATGGCCTGAACATTGACTTTGATTGACCCATCTTCAAGGGTTGTCGTATTGGGTGTTGTAAATAATTTCATTTTAGTGCTTATTTGATTGTTGTACAAATAATTGTTTGTAATTAGAGAAGTCATACTCCCGAAGGTGTTTCCTCCAGGAGTATGACATCAGAGTACAGTTTCGGGAAGCCCCTTTTCAGCTCGGCCACCGGCAGGTCGGAGGCGATGATGAAGAGACCCTTGCCATCATAGTGCTTGCCGCTGTAGAGCGAGGAGAACGGCAGGCTTTTGAGGTGGAGGCCCAGCAACTCATCCAGCAGATTCGCCCAATACATTCCCCTGCGGGTGTCGCCGCTGAGAATTACATTGATAGGAGGGTAGGGATTGTTGCCGCGCTGCTTGATTTTGATAGCCAGGTCAGCGATTTGCAATGCCTCGCGCATACTGATGGCGTTGAGGAGAGCCAGGTCGTCGCTGTCGATACAGAGGGTGCGGTTGCCTTTCTCTCCCGTCATACCGTGGGTGTCGCTCATCACGAGCATGGGGAGGCCATTCTGGGCGAAGCGGGCATTGATGGCGCAGATAACTTTGCACGCATTGGCGGCGTTGGCGATGGCCTCGCCGAGGCTCTTCTTCTGGGTGTTTTCCTTTGTCGTTTTCATACCGTGTTGCAATTACTATCTGCTTAAATAATACGAATGACTTCCAACAAGAACTTTTTATCAAAAATGCAATTAGTTATCAGTTAGTGTTTTGAGTAAAAATTCCGCACAGATATATTAACTTTTGCATGACATTTATTTTACATACGGATTGTTTTTCGTACCTTTGCACCGAGAAACAATACATCAGATGGACTACAAAAATTTGGAGATGCTTTCTTGGCTGGTTGCCCAGTTTCGTAGAGCTGGAGAGACAGGAATCACATTCGACCAGTTGATAGACAGACTTGTCGATGAACCGAATATGGAGAAGATTATGCCCAAGAGGACATTTCACAACTATTTGAAAGAACTCCGAGACAGGTTTGGTATCAAAATAGAATGTGTCAACCGCCTTCAACACGAGGTAGGGAAGAAAGCATTGTCGGAAGAGAACCGAAGGTATCGCTATCGACTAGTGGAAGAGCCACGGAGCAACAACAACCCTTGGACAATGCCGTTTCTAATGGCATTTGAAACATCAGCGGCAATGAAGCATCTGCAGGATTCGGAAGAAAACAAAAAGTATATGCACATCGACTGCAAAGCCACAGGGGTAGAGAATGTGAATATTCTGATGGATGCCATCCGTCAGCAAAAGTGTGTTGATTTATACTACCATCATCCAAGAACTGGTTTTCCTTATCATCAGGAACTATTTGAACCAAGAGGATTGGTAATGAAAGATTATGTCTGGTACGTTTTGGGACATACGAGCTATCGTTTGGAGACGATTTGGCCGTTGTATTTGCTGAGTGATATTAGGATAACAGACACAACATACCGTCCCACAGGATTTTCACCAGAGAGATTTTGGGAAACCCATAAAAATCTATGGCAAGAATATCTAATATAATATATAATAACTTGATTTCAATTTGGCCTTACGTGCAGTATTAATTGATTTTACAACCATAAAAAGATTATCAGTTTTTCTTGCCATAAACAGACTTATATTCCTTCAAATACAGAACATTGTTTTCAACTTTCTCAAAGTGTTGATGGCTCATCTGGGTCTTCACCGGACTTTTCGGAATGACAGACCGACTCTCAATAGTTAGATGTCGTCGGCATACTCCATTATATAATCAACTTTGACAAATTGAAAGAACGAGAAGAAACGCAACAATTATGACATAGGAGGTAATTATGGGAAGAAAGAAACTTAAAGTAGATTATTTAATGCAGTACGGGGATGAGATTGCCCTGATGAGAGATGGACTATCCCTACGTCGAGTTCGGAGCCGGACCAGTCGGGCCATAAACACCCTCCGAAAATTGAGGACACTGTTTGTGATATGAATAATAGACCCATCTTCCCCCATCCTTCCCAACAACCTCAAAGTACCCACCCATCCCGAACCATCACCATCCACTATTGACCACCGTTTCCACCTATGCACACCGATGCAACCGGTTGAGCCCTGATGCAACCTGTCGAAACATATCGACCCTCGAAAGCTTGTCGGCCTTTTTCGGGGTGATGCAACCGGACAACCTGATGGTCCGACACCATTTTCAAAAATCCGAGAGGCATTTCGAAGCCCGGGCCACTCGAAAATCAGTCGGGGTGTATCTCGGTCAAAGGATGTGATGAACTCGGGATGGATGGGACACAGGGGACAACCAGATAGACGACGATCCAAAGTTGAAATTAAATCATCAAAACTGCCTTGGGTTTCGAATATTTTTCGTACTTTTGCAAAAAGTTCTTTGAAGATATTGCCATATAAAAATATGGGATAAAAAACCGATTTTTGTTCCATAATTGTACTACAAAATTGGAAAGTCCTGATAACCAGTACTGATTATATAAGAAGAGGTGAAGTAAGACACAGAAATACACTAAATAGAAACGGGTGCTGGATATATTTCAGCACCCGTTTTTTATTGGTTTCCGAACCGGTTGTATCGGAAAAACCAAGCATTTGTGTGGTAAAATGGCAAAGGCCCCATCGGAATACCCGATTGAGTCTTTTTTTTTGGCAGAACAGGGCAATAACAATCACGTTTTTACGTTATAACATTCATAATACGTGGCACCTATCGAATTGCAAGACGGGGTCAAATGGAAACATAAGATAGTTATAACGATGACAGATAACAAGAAAGAGCAAGAACAGGTGTCCGAGCTGCTCACCCGACTGGCGACACTCGGCAAGAGCGAAGTCAATAAGGTGTATGACCCGGCCTGTGGCAGCGGTTCGCTGTTGTTGAAGTCAGCGAAGATACTGGGCAAGGAGAATGTCCGCCAGGGGTTCTTAGGACAGGAAATCAACTTGACGACCTACAACCTGTGTCGTATCAATATGTTCCTGCACGACATCGACTACGACAAGTTCGACATAGCCTGTGAGGACACCCTTATATCGCCGCAGCACTGGGACGACGAACCCTTCGAGGTCATCGTCAGCAATCCTCCATACAGCATCAAATGCATAGCGGGAGGCGACTACAACCTGTCGGTATCCACCTACGTGGAGCAGGAGGACACACGCGAGAAGGTGGATATCGCGGAGCTAAATGCACGGATTGAGCAGATAGTGGCACACGAGAGCGAGTTGAGGGCACAGATTAACGAAATTATAAAGGAGCTGTAGTATGGGCAAGATATCCTTCCGGTTTTACAAAGACCACGAAGTTCGGGCTATCTGGAACGACGAAGAAAACAAGTGGTATTTTTCCATTGTCGATATAGTGGCAGCCATTACCGAGAGTCCACGTCCTCGTGTATACTGGGGCACTGTAAAGAACAGACAGAAAGCAGACTATGGTCAGTTGTATTCAAAATGTATACAACTGAAACTACTTGCAGCCGACGGCAAACGCTACGCTACGGACTGCTTTGCACAAGAGGATGTCGAAGAAGTGGTAAAGACCCTCCCGGCAAAAAATACAGTCAACTTCCTTGATTGGTTCACCTACAGCGATAACAGTATCGACGGACGCAGCCGCAAAAAGGCCTATACCTTGTGGGAGAGCAACATTGTTTCTGTCAAGGATGTAGGAAAGGTGAAATCGTTGCAACAGATTCACGCCTACCTCTTTGGTGGATTGTATGACTTTGCCGGACAGATACGACAAAAGACCATTTGGAAAGACGGCACGCTGTTCTGCCGAGCCGAGTATCTGCAGGAGAATCTTCAGAAGATAGAGAGTATGCCGGAAACCACCTTCGACGAGATTGTCGACAAATACGTCGAGATGAATGTGGCGCACCCCTTTATGGAGGGCAACGGAAGGAGTACACGCATCTGGCTCGATATGATATTCAAGCAGCGGCTGAAGAAATGTGTTGATTGGAGCCGGATAGACAAGAAACAGTACCTTTCGGCAATGAAAAGAAGCACCACCGACGCAACTTCAATCAAGGCATTGCTGCAAGGCGCACTGACAGACGACATAAACAGCAGGGAGATATTTATGAAAGGCATAGATTATTCATATTACTATGAACAGGAGGACTGACGGTATGGGAAAGATAGAGAAACTGATACAGCAATATTGCCCGGACGGGGTGGAGTATAAACCATTGGGTGAAATATTTGAAATAAGGAATGGCTACACACCCCCAAAGTCAAATACGGAATTTTGGAACGGCGAAACTATTCCCTGGTTCCGAATGGAAGACATCCGACAGGACGGAAATATATTGGCCGATTCCATACAGCATATAACACAACAAGCAGTTAACCCACATTGCAGCCTGATGGGTGCTAAGTGGCTGTTTTAGAGTTGGGTTCTTCTGCGGATGGTAATTTCTGGGACCACACAAATTTTATTGAGCAGGTAGGTTTGGCAGGGATGCCGAGGGCATTCTGGATGGCCTCGAGCTTCTCCTCCGGAGCTGTGCAGCGCCGCACCCTGAGTTGTCGTCCGCCCTGTCTGCTGCGCCACTATGGTGACGCTCTGCTGCGCGCTCATGATGCGCAGCAGCTCCGACCAACGCAGGATTATGCCTTTCTTTTTCAGCATATATTTGGTGACGGACACAACCCAGTAGGCCAGGCGTGGCCAGGTGGAGGTGAGCTTTGGTGCCTTTGTCGGACTTGTGGAAGACCGGGCGTATGTCGAGATCCAGCTTCAGAGTCTTGAATGTCTCCTCCACGGTTCATTAATAACATCGCAGGCGGGGACGCCCGCGTACCAACACCGCAGGCGGGGACGCCCGCGTACCAACATCGCAGGCGGGGACGCCCGCGTACCAACATCGCAGGCATCCTGATTCCGTTGCCATGTAATGGATGTCGCCACGTCTTTGCGCTATCGAAAAAATTGCTGAATCTTCTTCATATGCATTAGCTTAACGAAAGCGTTCGACGAAAGAAGGGAAGTGTGTTAAATGATAAGTTTGACGCGGAAGCCACGAGCAGTCGGCTCTTCGACGACCTGCTGGCAGAGGGTGGAGAGAATGGTGCGTTGGGCGTCGTTGAGGGGCGTAGATTCCATCTTTTCGACCATGAAATCGAGGGCGGTGACGGCGGTCTGCTCGCTATGGGTGATGCGAACGGTGATGGGACGGTAGGCGGACATGAAGTCGTTGAGCATTATGTCGCACAGCCGCCGCGCGGTTTCCTGTTTCGCGGTTATGCCGTATTTGTAACAGAATGCATTGATGGTGGAGTGCATGCCCAGGATATCGAAATCGGGGCCGTCGATTTCGAACACCTCTTTGCGGATGCGCTGTACGAAGGCCTTGGTGGCGCTGTGGACAGGAGCCTCGAAGATTTGCTGTGGCGAGCCGTCTTCGTGGATGTAGCCGCCCGACATGAAGAAGATGCGCGTGCTGGCGTCGTGGGCGAATTTCATCTCGTGTGTGACGATGAGCATGGTGAGGCCATCGTCGGCCAGCTGTCGTATTACGCTGAGCACCTCGCCCACCATTGTGGGGTCGAGGGCCGACGTGGGTTCGTCGAATAGGATTACCTCTGGCTTCATGGCGAGGGTACGGGCAATGGCCACACGCTGCTTCTGTCCGCCGGAAAGGCTTGAGGGATGTACATCGGCTTTCTCGGCAAGACCGACTTTGCGCAAGAGAGCCATTCCTTCTTTGCGTGCCTCGGCTTCGGGCATGTGGAGCAGCTGGCAGGGTGCGAGGATGACATTTTCGAGCACGGTCTTGTGTTCAAAGAGATTGAAGCTCTGAAACACCATACCCATCTTCTGGCGGAGTTTGTTGACAGGAAAGCCTTTGGCAAGGATGTCTTCACCATTGACGACGATGCTGCCGCCCGAGGGCTGTTCCAGCAGGTTGAGGCATCGCAGGAGGGTGCTTTTGCCGGTGCCGGAGGGTCCTATGATGGAGATGACATCGCCGCGATATATGTCGACGTTGATGTCGCGCAATATTTCGAGGTTGCCATAGTTTTTCTTAAGGTGAGAGATGCGGATGAGGCATTCCGCGCCATCGGCTTTTTCTGAGGTTTGGGGACTGCTGTGGGGCGGGGTGGCACGACGCTTGCGGCGCACGAGTAGCCACAAGCCTGCACATAGCGCTGCAAGGAGGCCTGCCGCCCACCAGAGGTATCCCTTTCCTGCTCCGTTGGAAGAGGCGTCGGGATGAGAAGGTGGGGTGGTGAGCAACGACGCCTCACCTTTCCTGGTCAGCAGCACGATATGCGACTCGATGTAGCCGTCGGAAAAGAGCACTTGTTTCTGTCGCTCCTCGGTGATGCTGATCGACCCCATTGCCATGTCGGCTTTGCCGGTCTGCACGGCGGGGATTTGCGAAGCGAATTCCATGATGAGGTATTCCAGCTGCCAATTGCGCCGGTTGGCCCATTCTGTGAGTATGTCTATCTCCAAGCCAGAGGGTTTCCCCGAGCTGATGAAGCTGAAGGGTGGCATGGCGGGGTAGATGGCCACATGCAGGGTCTGGCCAGTGCCACGCCCGAGGGGCGAAGTCACGGCGGAAATGTCGTCGGCGTTTTTCCATCGGTCGTATATCTGCTGATAGGTGCCGTCGTTGCGGATTTCGGCGAGGAAGCTGTCGAAATCCTGTTTCAGCTGCGTGTTGTCCAACCGGAAGCAGGCACCTATCGGCATGGATGGCAGGTCGGCTTCCACGGCATCCACTTTTGCTGCTATCTCTTTGTTGAACAGCACAGTGAGGCTCTCGCCGCCAGCCACGTCCACTTTGCCGTTAGCCAAAGCGGCCAGCATGTCGGTATTGTTGGTTATCCTCATTATATCGGCATCGGGGGCGTATTGGGAGACTGCCATGTCTTGTATGCTGCCAATAATCACACCCACGCGCTTGCCGGAGAGGGACTTGAACACTTCTGGGGCGTCAGCCACGCTGTCGGTGCTGGTGGAGTTGGTCTGGCACGTCAGGCCGGGAGCCAGCAGCCCTATCGCCAAAGCCACTGCCGCGACGATGGCTTTCAAGCGCTTCTTTTGCACCAGCGACTGCAGCAACAGACCAATCAGCCAGGCCAAGAGAAAATATAGGGCAGCCGTCACAATGAGTGGGAAAAAAGCGTCGAACGTGCGCGAGCGTATCAAGTCGGAAGCCCGCGTCATGTCCGCCACGGCGATATAGCCCACAATGCTCGTCCCTTTCAGCAGGCTCACCACCTCACCTTGATAGACAGGCATCACGGCCCTCACCACTTGCGGCATCACAATCCTGAAGAACGTCTGCCGCCGCGTGTAACCCAAGGCCAGGCCAGCCTCGGTCTGCCCACGGTCGATACCCTCAATTGCCGTGCGCAACATCTCACTGACATAGGCAGCTGTGTTCATGGCAAAAGTAACGATGGCCACCACAATGCCCGTGGCTCCCACCGGTGCCATAACCACATAGTACATCAGCATTAGCAACACCAGCACCGGAGTGCCGCGCATGATATCGATATATACTTTCGCAGTGCGCTGCAGCCATGCGCGTCGACTCATGCGCATCCAGCACACCAGTCCTCCCAACAAGGTCCCCAGCACAGTGGCGCACAACGTTATCAGCAGCGTCACCTGCAAACCGTCGAGAATCATCCTGTAGCGATCCTCTACTATCAAATTGTTAGTAAAACTTTCTTTCAGTGACGAGCAACCCGTCAACACCATACAGCCGCAGGCCGTCATCGCCGCCAACATGAGTCTTCCTGTTTTCATTCTTCTTGTTCTATTTTCTTTTACGGTAACTTCTAAAAATCAAGGTGATTTTATTTAGAATTCAAGTTATAAATGCAACCTTGTTGAGTATATTTATGACTTTAGAATCGCCTGCAAAAGTAGTATAAATTTTTTGAATTGGAGATACAAATCCAAATCTTTTTTCGGTCTGGTGTTAATAAGCCATCTTGCCATGGTCAGCTATTCATCAGTAACGCTTTCGAATACAATTCCTTTTGGCATGTATTATCTGTAAAGGCCATTGAAGTTTTGCAGTTGTTTCGGATTTGCAGTTGTTTCGGATTTGCAATCCGAAATTGCTTATTATAAGGATTTTTAATCCGTTATTTTGCAGTTGTTTCGGATTTGCAATCCGAAACTGCTTATTATAAGGATTTTTAATCCGTTATTATGCAGTTGTTTCGGATTTGCAATCCGAAACTGCTTATTATAAGGATTTTTAATCCGTTATTTTGCGGATTAAAAATCCTTATAATATTTTGCGTCGGATTGCAAATCCGACGCAACCGATTATTTTGCGGATTAAAAATCCTTATAATATTTTGCGTCGGATTGCAAATCCGACGCAACCGAGTTATTTTGCGGATTAAAAATCCTTATAATATTTTGCGTCGGATTGCAAATCCGACGCAACCGAAAACCGAAAAGAGAGATAGGTTATTGCGTTGGCACGGGTCATTCCCATTTGCAGCGGTAGCGGCGCTCGTACTCTTCGATAAGCATGGGACGGAAATTGGGGTGTGCAATCTTGATGAGGTCCTCGGCGCGGTGCTTCAGGGTGCGGCCCTTCAGACGAGCGATGCCATACTCGGTGACGATGTAGTTGACGTCGTTGCGTGTGGTGCTCACCGCTGCGCCAGGGGTCAGGAAAGGTTTGATGCGCGAGATGGTGCCGCCCGCTGCGGTGCTGGGCATGGCAATGATGCTCTTGCCCTCGCGACCCATCGAGGCGCCGCGCACGAAGTCGATCTGGCCGCCGATGCCGCTATACTGCCGCATGCCTATCGTCTCGCTGGCCACCTGCCCCATCATGTCGACCTCGAGGCATGAATTGATTGACACCATCCTATAGTTCTGCGCGATGACCACGGGGTTGTTCACATAGTCCACCGGGTAGAGTTCAATGTCGGGGTTGTCGTCGACGAAATCGTAAAGTTCGCGGGTGCCCATAATGAAGGTCGCCACCACCTTGCCCTTATGGATAGTCTTGCGTTTGCCGTTGATGACGCCTTTCTGCATCAGCTCGGCGACGCCGTTGCTGAACATCTCGCTATGGATGCCCAGGTCGTTTTTCTCGCCGAGCGACTGCAGCACGGCATTTGGGATGGCCCCTATGCCCAGCTGGAGCGTAGAGCCGTCGGTTACCAGGGTGGCGCAGTTGCGTCCTATGGCCATCTCCACCTCCGAGGGGGCGTCGCTGTGAAGCTCCGGGAGGTGATAGGCACAGGGGATGATATGGTCGATTTGCGACACGTGGACCATGGCGTCGCCGTAGACGAAAGGCATAAACTCGTTGGTTTCGATAATGACGCTCTTGGCCACGCGGATGGCAGCCAGTGCGTAGTCGCACGACACACCGAGCGAGCAGTATCCGTCCTCGTTGGGTGGCGTGGCCTGAAACACAGCCACATCGCACGGGATTTCGTCGCCTATCATCTCTGGCACGTCGTGGAAATAGGCCGGGAAGAAGTCGCCCTCGAGGTGGTTGACGGCATCGCGGCTGTTGCCGCTGAGGAAATTGCTGACGTGGCGGAAATGGCCGAAGCAGCGCGGATGCAGCAGCTCGTTGTCGCCAAGTGTGGTCATGTGGAAAATCAGCACGTCGTTGTAGTCCATGCAATGCTCAGCCATAGCGTGAGGCACCACCTTGGGCACCGCCGCGGCATGACCCATGACCACGCAGTCGCCATCGTGAATATCCTTTATAGCCTCCTCGGGCTTCGTAACCTTGCGTTTATAATCGTCTTTCCAATTCATTATGCTATTTTGTTAAGTTAAGTAAACGAGCAAAAGCAGAAACCGTTTTAAAGTACTTTTGTTCATCGGCTTACACGCAACGGAGCTTACCGAAAAACGGTTGCAAAGATAAGCAAAAGTGTTGAACCGTTGAAATGTTTATTTGTATATTTTTGATTTGAAGAGTTGATGAATTGATTAAATGTTGTATACCAAGGATTTTTGCATTTTCGCGGGCGGGGACGCCCACGTACCAATCGTCACCAATCACCAATCATACCAAGGATTATTGCATTATCGCGGGCGGGGACGCCCACGTACCACTCGACACTATTCACCAATCATGCCAAGGATTTTTGCATTTTCGCGGGCGGGGACGCCCACGTACCATTCGACACTATTCACCAATCACTATTCACTATTCACCAATTTTCGTATATTTGCATTTGCCAATGGAATATGACACAACAAAGCAAAACACTAATAATAAACCTATTACTTAATAAGTACATCATTTATAAATCACGCCAAACCTAATCATGAAGCACCCGACCACGTTGTTACTCCTAATATTTCTGGCCTATGCCGCCATGGCGCAACCGGGCAAGGCCGAGCGGACCACCGCGAAACAGACCACCGCGAAACAGGCCACCACAGAACGTGCTGCCGCGAACCGTGCCGCCGCCAACCAATGGGCCGACAAGCAGATGAAACAGATGAGCCTCGAAAAACGCGTGGCGCAGCTGATGTTCGTCCGCGTCCCGCAGAGCATGACCAAGAAGCAGCAACGCGAGTTCGACCGCCTCTTCTCGCACACCGGCGTAGGCGGCATATGTTTCTTCAAGGGCACCGCTGCCAAACAGATAGAAAGCACACGGCGCTACCAGCGGCTCTCCGACGTGCCTCTGATGGTCACCATCGATGGCGAGTGGGGGCTTGGCATGCGCCTCACGGACTGCTACTCCTTTCCGCGCCAGATGCTTATGGGTGCCCTGCCTCCTGCATGGGACACCCTGATAGCCCAGATGGGCGAAGAGGTGGGCCGGCAATGCCGTAAAGTGGGCATCCATGTCAATTTCGCTCCCGTGGCCGACATCAACAACAATCCTCGCAATCCCGTCATCGGCTGTCGCTCATTTGGCGAGAACAAAAAACGCGTGGCCCGCAAAGCCGCTTTCTATTCGCGCGCCCTGCAGCGCGTTGGCGTTATGGCCGTAGGAAAGCATTTCCCGGGACACGGCGACACCGATGTCGACAGCCATCTCGACTTGCCTGTCATCAGTCATTCAAAATCTTATATCGACTCCGTCGACCTCTTCCCGTTCCGTCATCTGGTCAATAATGGCATCAGAGGTATGATGGTGGCTCACCTGCAAGTCAACGCCTACGATAAGCGTGCCAATATGCCTTCCTCTCTCTCCGAACAAATTGTGACCCCCTTGCTGCGCCAACAGATGAACTTCGACGGCCTCGTCTTTACCGACGGCATCGACATGAAGGCCGTCTCCAAGAACTATAAGGACGGCGAGGGAGCCATTCGCGCCATACGCGCCGGAAGCGATGTTATCTTGCTCCCTATCGACGTGGAAAAAACAATCCACGCTTTGGTCAAAGAGGCCAAGAACGACAAGGAGTTCGCCAGAATGATCGACAACAGCTGCCGCCGCATCCTGCGCGAGAAATACCTCTGTGGCCTACACTCCCTCAACCTCGACAAACTCTCCGTCCCAACAAAGGAAGACAATAAACGCTGTGAGACCATCACACTACAGATGGCTCAGCATGCACTGACCCTTGTCCGCGACGAGAACTTCACGCTGCCCATACAACGCGACGAGACCGTGGTACGCATAGCCCTCGGCAGTAATGATACTGCCGTCAAGGAACTGTCGGCCGAGTTGCGTAGCCGCATAGCCTCCGCCGACAAGGTTGTCATGTCGCTCCATGCCAACCTCAGCTCGGCCAACAACTTCGGCGTGACTCCCGAAACGCTATCCCTGATTGGCGATGTCGCCGCAATCGACAGTGTCGGCTCAATCCTCGTCATCTATGGCTCGCCATATATCCTCCAACTCTTCCCTGCCAAGTCCGGCACTCCCCTGCCCGATGCCATCATTATGGGATATCAGAACATGAAGGAGGTTGTTGATGCTACCGATGCTGCCCTTTACGGCAAAACCACTTTCGACGGGCGACTGCCAGTGACTGCCGGCGACTACCGCGAGGGCCTGTCGCTCAAGCCTAAAACACGTCCTAAAGACACACGCTACGACAGGGTGAAAGAGGCTGGCATGGACGTGGCGTGTTTCCGCAAAATAGACTCCATTGCCCTCAACGGTATAGCACAGAAAGCCTATCCCGGTTGTCAGGTCCTGGTGGCTCGCAAAGGTCGCATCGTGTACAACCAGTGTTACGGCCGACAGACCTACAACCCCGCATCATCCGTGATAGACACCAATACCCTCTTCGACTTGGCATCGCTCACCAAGACCTCGGCCACCACTCTCGCCGTAATGAAGCTGGTGGATGCCGGCAAGATAAAACTTGACGACCGCCTCTCAACCTACCTGCCCTACCTCAAGCACACCAACAAAAAACATATCACCATTCGTCAAGCCCTGAGCCATTTTGCACGTCTCAAGGCTTTCGACGCCTACTGGAGCGGAGCAACTACCGACGGCCATTCCCTTATCTTCGGCTCCAATGCGCCCGAAGGGTTTGTTGCCATAGGCGACAGCGTTTTCATCGACCCCGCCTATCGCAATAATCTCCTGAAGCAGATTGTCGACAGCAAACTGGAGAAAAAAGAACGCTATCTCTATAGCGACCTGGGTTTCATCCTCCTTGCCGACCTTGTGGAGCGGGTCAGCGGCCAGAGCCTCGACATCTTCATGCAGCAGCATTTCTACGGCCCCCTGAAGCTGCGCAACACCTTTTTCCAACCCATCCAACACGGCGTAGAGCCACGCAGGATAGCCCCTACCGAAAACGAGAAGACTTTCCGCCGGCAGCAGCTGCGCGGCTATGTCCACGACCCTAATGCCGCCGCCATGGGTGGCGTTGCCGGCCACGCCGGCCTCTTCTCGACGGCCAACGACCTCTTCCGCCTCTACCAGATGATGCTCAACTGCGGCTCTTTCGAGGGAAAACAATACATCACACCTGCCACCTTCAACACCTTCAACAGCCGACACTACGCCGACAAGGACAACCGCCGCGCCTTGGGCTTCGACAAGCCATTTATCAACGGCAACAGCACCCACGTGTCGCCTATGGCTTCGCAGAGCAGCTTCGGCCACACCGGCTTCACCGGCATCATGGTATGGGTCGACCCGCAGTACGACCTCATCTACCTTTTCCTCTCCAACCGCGTCTACCCCTCGGCCACACCCAACAAGCTCTCGTCCATGAACATCCGCACCGACATCCAGGACCTTATCTACCGCTCGATAGGTGTGAAGTGAACCAAAGATTGCCCCACCCCCAAAAAAAACGAATAAATCCTCCCCAATTTACAGAAAAAGATGCCGCGCACCCACAGTGCCGGCATCTTTTTCTTTTTGCATAACTACCTAATAAATAATCAATTAATTAAATATATAAATAAATACGTTTTTTTTTCCTATCTTTGCACCTCGAAATGGAACGCTGGTGTCCCCGCCTGCGAGTCCCTACTTGGTACGCGGGCGTCCCCGCCTGCGAAATTAACTAAAACAATAAAAACGTATCTATCATGAAAAAACACTATCTTTTCAAAGCTATGCTTTTCGTGGCCGCCGCCGTACTCTTCGGCGCCTGCGGCGACAAGGAGGAGGATACTCCCGATTTCAGCTCCACACCCACCAACCTCGACGGCACCCGCTGGGAGTTAAATGTTTCCGAGGAAGAGAATGGAACGGTTATGACAATGCAATATTCTATTGAATTCACCGATAAAGATGCAACAGCAAGTATGGGACCCACCACTTTCGTGTCGCCTTACACCTACACTACGGAGGAAATCGACGGGGAGGTATACGGCATTGGTGAACTGACAGGAATGGAATCAGAATTTGAAATACATATCGATTCTCTGTTTATTGGTTCCTTGCCTGGTGCGATGCTGAGGGTGAAATAAAACCTGATATTTATCGCAGGCGGGACGCCCGCGTACCAAAAACAAATCGCAGGCGGGACGCCCGCGTACCAAAAAAACTAATCGCAGGCGGGACGCCCGCGTACCAAAACTAATCGCAGGCGGGACGCCCGCGTACCAAAAAAAAACATCCCGGAACGGCTATCGGCCTGTCCGGGATGTTTTTTTATTCTTGAGGCTTAGAGGCAGAGCCTGTCGATCATCTTCCAGAAGTCGGGGAACGACTTGGCCACCACGGCGGGGTTGTCCACCTCCACCTTGGGGTTGATAACCTTCAAGGCGCCGAAAGCCATAGCGATGCGGTGGTCGTCGTGGGCGCAGATGGTAGCGGCATTCTCGAGGGTGGCGGCAGTGAAGGGCTTGCCGGCCTGAATAATCATCGATTCGCCATCGAAGATAACCTTACGTCCCAGCTTCTTAAGTTCGGCGATGATGCTCTCGATGCGGTCGCTTTCCTTGTAGCGCAGGTTGGCCACGCCCGTCATGCGGGCCTCGATGCCGAGGGCTGCGCAGGTGACGGCGACGGCGGGTACCAGGTCGGGGGTGTTGGCGAAGTCCCATTCCAGCTGCTTGCAGAGGTCGTTGTCGCGGCGCAGTTCGATCGACTGGTCGCCCTGGCTCACCGTCAGGCCGAGCTTGGCGTAGATGTCGCGCACCGCCTGGTCGCCCTGAAGACTTTCGCGCATCAGTCCCGGCAGGCGCACCGGCACGTCGGGCAGCAAGGCCACGGCCTCGAAGAAATAGGAGGCCGACGACCAGTCCTTCTCAATCGACACCACATCGCACTGCGGGATGCTGTGCTCAACGAAATAGGTGGGGGGATTGCCTTTGAGGGTCCATTGCACCTTGGCTTGTTCCATAACCTTGAGGGTCATCTCGATATAAGGCTCGGAGACGGGGGCGTTCTTCAGTTCCACCACGCCGCCTTGTGGCATGGTGGCTGCCGAGAGCAACAGAGCCGAGGCGAACTGGCTGGAGACGCTGCAGTCGATCACCACGCGCGATGCCACGGGCACCGTGCCTTCAATCTTGACGGGGAGAAAGCCCTCCTCGCCGGTGCAAGTGATAATACAGCCGGCCTCGCGAAGTGCGTTGATAAGCGGCCCCATAGGGCGACGGCAGAGCTGGTCGGAACCCGTGAGGGTATGGCTTCCGGGGGTGATGGAAAGGAGCGAGAGCATGAAGCGCGCCACCGTAGCCGCATCACGGCAGTCGAAATTGTGGCGGCGGCCCCCCTTAAGCTGGTGCAACAGTCGCCCGAGCTGCTGGGTGTCGTTGGAAGTGGAGATGTTCTTTATCTTAATGCCCGTGCGCGACATATAGTCGAGCATAAGCCAACGATTTGACAAGCTTTTCGACGAGGGTAAAGTAATCTGAATCGTTTCAAGTTCCATTATTATTAATGTAATTTATTTTCAATTAAATATTTACACCAAAGTCAACCAACTCTTTTCGAACTGCAAAAATACTAAAAAAAAATCAGATACTCTGCAAGATTTTTTTTGCTTATTGATTTTAAACAATAATAAAAAAAATAAGTTGATGAAATCCTTTCAAATCTTTCAATATTTATCTGTTTGATTTGAGTAGATTTGTAAGATTTCTCGCCATAGGCGACTTAATATCAAACATTTCGCATACATGCGAAACTTGAATATTTATTCTCCGCTTCGCTATCGAAAGCTTCACTGGAGCTTTCTTCACACCTACGGGGCTCGGAGAGGGGGTGTGGAATGGACGTTGTCTATTGAACGGTATCCCCTACGGGGATTGGGAGAAGAGGAGTAGAGTGGTAGGGCGTTTTCTATGTCTTTGCGCTGACTACAAAAGACTTATTGTCTTTTGCAACATTGCGCTCATTCGAAATATCGCACTTGTTGTAGACGTCAAACACAAGTTTGTCGCCAAAGTCAATATCATCCTTATCGTCCGCCGTGCTGTCAATGACGTGAAGCACTACGTCTGCACTTTCAATTGCGCGTTTTGCACGCTCTATACCCTCGCTCTCAACGATATCTTTGCTCTCTCTGAGGCCTGCCGTATCAACGAGCGTGATTTTGACGCCGTCGTATTCAAAGCTGTCCTCAACCGTATCTCTCGTCGTGCCTGCGACAGGTGTGACGATTGCGCGGTTCTCTTTGAGCAGTGCGTTCATAAGCGAGGATTTGCCCGCGTTTGGATTGCCGGCAAGTGCAACGGTCAAGCCGTATTTTGCAATCTTGCCGTTCTTTGCGCTGGCGATAAGGTCTTTGACCTTAACCAAAATATCTTTGATATTGTTTTCAAGGTTTGGAAGCACCTCGTCTTCCATCTCGTCAGGATAGTCAAGCGTTGCTTCAATCGTCGCGATGAGCTCTTCAAGTTTGTCAAGAATTGCGTTTATGCGCTTTGCAACGTCGCCCTCCATAAGCCTGTATGCCGCACGAAGCCCCGCCGCGGATTCGGCATTTATCATGTCAATGACGCCTTCGGCGTCAGCAAGTGAAAGCCTGCCCGACAAAAACGCGCGCTTTGTAAACTCGCCGTTCTTTGCCATGACCGCACCGTTTGCAAGCAACGTATCAAGTGCGCCCTGCATAATGCGCACACCGCCGTGGAGATAAAACTCCACTGTGTCTTCGCCTGTATACGCCTGTTTTGCAGGGAAATACACTG
>JAFSQF010000081.1 GCA_017446745.1 Bacteroidales bacterium | reverse complement strand
AGCCGGTGTTCACCTCTTCCCATTCCGAACAGAGAAGTTAAGCCCGGCATCGCCGATGATACTGCACTTGTTTGTGGAAAAGTAGGTCGCCGCCAATCTTCACAGGAGGACGTTCCTTTCAAGGGATGTCCTCTTTTTTTTTGTCTGTCTTTGGTACGCGGGCGTCCCCGCCCGCGATGCGTATACGTGGGTTACGAAGAATGATTGTCGCAGGCGGGACGCCCGCGTACAAACAGGACAACAGTACCTGCCCGTGATATTGTTTATATCATATTGTTATTATTCGTTAGTAATCAGAACAGATAATAATTACTTATGTTAGATATGCAGCAGGTCGGTGACGGCATAGATGCGGGTGAGGTTGTGGAAAGTGAAATACTGGTCGTCCAGAATCATCCAGTCCTCACGTTCTTTCACCGAAAGGTTCTTGATGTCGGGGAAGAAACTTACGGGGACAACAATTTCGCGTCCATCGGTGAGCTTGGCGATGAATTTGCCGCGACGGCTCTTGAAGTCGAGGTCCTTTATTCCAAGGTCGGTTTCAGGTATCTTGCACATATTATCCAATGTTTTTGCTTACGGTTCTTTCTCCATTGAAACAGCGTGTTATCTGGTTATTGATGAAATCCCAGTGGGCAGTGATGGCATCTGTTAGCATCTTGTTCTCCTTGGGAGAGAGCGTCGACTCGGCAATCTCCACGCAGGGCTCCCCATCCTTCTCAATCCAAATCTTGGCCACTGAATGCTGACGACGTCCGTTCTGGCGAAACACATGCACGTGGCGTCGGTTGTCGCGTATGTCGACGGGAATCGACACCAGAATAAATGTCTTCAAGAATGCCAGTTGTCCCATAATTGCAGCTATAATTGCAACTGCAAAAGTACAACATTTTTTTCATTCAGAAAATTTTTTTTTTTCAAACTGTGAGCAGAGAGCAATGGTATAAGTTGGCATGCCTGTGATGCTGAAAAGCCGAGCGGTACTAATAGCCCGAGGACTTTCCGTTGTTCACTCCCCTATGTGTCTCCGCCAATATGGTCAGCTGTGGCCGTTGCAAGATGACCGCAGAAAAACATTTTGGTGGCTATTGAGCCGCGATGTGTATACCTGGGTAGAAACGATTGTGTCCATTCCGCATCGTTTTTCTGCCGGCAGCGTATTGTCTCTGTCGCAGGCGGGACGCCTGCGTACCAACTCGACAACAGTCCTCTCATTGCTACCTGTGCGTCCCCAGTCGCGATGTTCCCGTGTGGTACGTGGGCGTCCCCGCCCGCGATGTGTGTATATGCTTCGCGGGCGCCTCCTTCCCATGATGTGATTTTGCATCGGGAGGAGACGCCCGCGAAGGAAAAATACTACTATAAAATTTCTTGTCAGAATCGCGAAAGGGCTGTCTCTGCAGGCTTGAAGCCCATGGCGGCGGCTTTCTTATACCATTCTTTGGCTTTCTTTAGGTCGGCTTGGAATGTGCCGTCCTCGTCGCCCTCTTCATATATCTGGCCAATTACAAACATGGCGTGCATATCGCCCATCCCGGCGGCCTGTTCCAGCAGCTTGATGGCCTGTGCGTAGTCTTTCTCCACTCCGTTGCCCTGCAGGTAACAGTTGGCCACCATCTTCATACCTCGTGTCGATCCTTCCGAGGCTGCTTGTTGGTATAGCTCCAGCGCGCGTTTGAAACTCAGTATCACGCCGTGTCCCGTTTCATAGCAGTATCCAAGATTGCACATACCGTCCCAGCTGCCCATATCGGCGGCTTTTTGGAAGTAGCGCACGGCGTTGTCGTAGTCTTCCTGCTCTTCATAATTGTCGCCGAGGAGGTTCATGGCACGCACATAGCCGCTGTCGGCCGAGCGGCTCAGCCATTCCATAGCCATCAGGCTGTCGGGCTCGCATCCGTAACCGTTTATGTAGCATAGTGCCAAATAGTACATGCCCGATGTGTTGCCGAGTGCCGCAGCGGTGTCTAAATATTTTTTCCCTAAGCTCTCGTCCTGCGTGCATCCTTTGCCCTGCAGGCGTGCCAGCCCCATCTGGCTGTAGGCAGCTGGCAATTTGTGTCTTTTGGCGCATATCTCGAACAGCTGATAGGCCTGCTCGGGGTCTGCCTCAGTGCCTATGCCCTCTTGCAGGTAGGCCGCAAGGCGCAATATGGCGTTGGCATTCCCCGCGCGTGCTGCTTCGTAGATAAGGTTGAACGAGCGCTGATATTCATCCTCGTTATAAAGATGTACGCCCAGCACATATGCTGCGTCGGCGCTGCCGTTCTGATAGGCCATGACGTAATAGTGCATCGCCGTGTCGCCATTGCCAATGATGCCTGCCTTGTTGTGGTTGTAGAACTCGCCCAGCAGGTAGGCCGCTTTGCCCACCCCTTGTGCTGCCGCAGCACGCAGATAGGGCAGCGCAGCTGCGGAATCTATTGCTACGCCGCAACCCTCCAAATAGGAACGCGCCACATAGTAAGTGCCTATCTCTTCGCCCACAGAATCGGCTTTGGCGTACCATCGGAACGCCTCCTCCTTGTCGAGCGGCACATATTGTCCTATGCGGTAGAAGTCACCGATATAACACATTGCTTCGCCGTGTCCCATCTCGGCAGCGCGATTGTAATATGCCAGGGCTTTCACCGAGTCGGCGTCAACGCCGCCATCGCCAAGCTCATAGTATAGACCCATCTTGAACAAGCCGGAGGGAATATTGTTCTCGGCCAGCAAACGGTAGTAGCCCAGCGCTTTCTCTTGGTCCGCACTGTCCATGTAATTGCCTGTCTCATATAGGTATCCCATCCTATATATTGCATCAATATAACCCATATCGGCGGCTTTTTCGATATATGAAAGGCCTTTCTTTATATCCTTGGGCTGCTGCTTGCCCAAAGAGCCGGAGAGGTAGAGCTTGCCAAGCTGGTCGTAGCTTGCTGCCGTGGCGGCAGAAAGATAGTATTTCTCAGCTTTTTTGTAGTCAGGCTCGTCGTCGCCGACACCCTCCTCGTAGAGCCGTCCAAGGCTTTCGCTGCATAGGGCGTTGCCTTTCTTGCTGCCCATGGTGAGGTATTCAAGTGTTTTCTTCTCGCTCTGCTGTGCGTAGATGGCGGCAAGCCAGTAGTAGCCATCATAGTGGCCGCAGTTCACCATTGTGTTGAATGTCTCCTCGGCATGCTCCAGGTCGCCGTTGTAGGCATAATACTTGCCGAGGTCGACGAGGGCCGTGGTGTCGCCCAGTTCCACGGCTTTCGTGTAGTAGCGCACCACCGGATTGTTAGGGCCGTATTCGTCCATCTCCTCGCTGTTTGCATAGTGCTCGGCGAGTGCACGGGCACACGACGCGCTCTTGTATTCGTTCACGCCCCGCTCATACCACTGCACTGCCTGCGTGGGGTCGCTGCTCTCGCCATACAGGTAGATGTTGCCCAGCACGAAACAGGCATCATCTTTGAAGTTGACGTCATCTTTGTTGTTTATGATGTCTGTCAGTAGGATAGTGCATGAATCCTGCTCGTTGGCGTTGGCGAGAGCCCCCATCAGGTAATAGCGGCACCTGTTGTCGTTCAGCTCCACACCTCGCCGGAAAAGGCTGATGGCCGTCAAGCTGTCGCGCAGTAAGGGGTTCTCGGCCGTAGACAACATCATTCCATATTGTGAATATCCCGGTCCGAAATTGGGGAAGTCTTTCACTAAGCTTTTGCACATCTCCAAAGCCTGCGCCTGGTTTTTCTGCACCCCTTCGCCATCGAAAGTCAGCATGGTCTGCAAGAGTCTTGAGAAAGGCAATCCCCACCGCACACTCTCGTTAAGATGCTTCAAGGCTTTTTTGAAATCGCCTTGTCGGGCATAGAAATAGGCCAAGTCTTCTTCAGCATCGTGCTCTTTCGACGCTATGGCTTTCAGATAGTGTTCCTCGGCTTTCTTGCTGTCCTTGGCGACGTTGAAGATGCCTTGCTCATATATACGTCCCAGTGCCTGATGGGCCCATGCCGACCCTTTCTCGGCGGCTTCGTTGTATTTCCGCAATGCCTCGTTCGTGTCGGCAGCCACTCCAAAACCATTCAGGTAGCAATGCCCCAATGAGTAGATTCCGTTGGCATAGCCCTTCTCGGCCCATTGCTTCGCTATGGCTACATAGCGTTCTGTGTCTCTTTCCACTACGTTGCTGTAGAGGTAATAGCGTCCCAACGAGAGTGCTGCGTCGCCATAGCCTTTCTCGGCTGCCCGCTGATACCATTGCAGAGCCTGCAAGGAATCCTTCTCGACACCGGCACCGTTTTCGTAGCACTGTGCCAAGAGGTACATTGATTTGACGTCACCTCCATTGGCTTTCCCTTTCAGCTTACCGTCGGCTTGTGAGTAGGCTGCGGAAAAACATACAGCGAATAACAAAAGGAATAACTGTTTTTTCATGGCTTTTTATTGTTGTCTTACTATTAATTAGATTCCATAACGGCGTTGTGTGAACCTATTTCATGGGAAGATAGATCACCTTTTTCTCGGCAAACCACGGTTCGACGAAAAACTCGGAGATTTCGAACAGGCGAGCCTTCTTTCTGAACGGTGCCAGTTCCTCGGTCAAGTCACCGCCTTTGAGGTAGAGTATCCCGTTCCGCAGTTTGTGGTAATGGATGTCGGATATCTTTCCTTTCACCCATCCCACAAACTCGCTCAGGTCGGTCACGGCGCGCGACACGACAAAGTCGAACTGCCGCGACACCTGCTCCGCCCTCACCTGCTCGGCCTTGGCGTTGGTCAATCCCAGTTGACCTATCACATTCTGCACCACCTTGATTTTTTTCCCTACCGAATCCACCAGATAGAAATTGGCGTCGGGGAACATTATCGCCAATGGTATTCCGGGGAATCCCCCTCCCGTCCCTAAGTCCATGATGTCGGCCATAGTCTTGAATTGCACAACCTTGGCTATGGATAGGGAATGCAAAACGTGGTGCTCTACAAAGTTTGCCATATCTTTCCGCGATATGACGTTGATTTTGCTGTTCCAATCCTCGTAGAGGGCCGGGAGGGCTGCGTACTGCTCTTTCTGACGCTCCGTCAACTCGGGGAAATATTTGAATACCTGGTCCATTATGCAGTTGTTTACTTGAAATATTCCACGCCTGACTCGAAGATACGCTGGTCCACTTTTCCAACGATGTTCATGGCCGACCCTTTCGAGCGCCTCTCGCTGTGGCCCATTTTGCCCAGCACGCGGCCGTCGGGGCTCGTGATGCCCTCTATGGCTCCGAACGAGCCGTTCATATTGAACTCTTCGTCCATTGTCGGACGTCCCTCGAAGTCGACATAGCATGTCGCCACCTGTCCGTTCTTAATCAGCTGGTCTATGCATTCTTTCGGGGCCACAAAACGGCCCTCGCCGTGCGAGATGGGTATCATATAGCTCTCGCCAAGACCTGCCTGGGCCAGCCACGGCGAGAGGTCGGACATCACCCTGGTGTTGGCCATCTTCGACTGATGCCGTCCTATGGTGTTGAATGTGAGTGTGGGTGCGTCAGCACTCTGCGGCCTTATCTCGCCGTAGGGCACCAGCCCCAGTTTTATCAGTGCCTGGAAGCCGTTGCAGATGCCCAGCATCAGGCCGTCACGCTGTTTCAGAAGGTTCATCACCGCTTCGGCTATCCTCGGGTTGCGGAACACCGAGGTGATGAATTTCGCCGAGCCTTCGGGCTCGTCGCCGGCCGAGAAGCCGCCGGGGAGCATCACTATCTGGCTTCTGTTGATAGCCTTCACGTAGGCCTCCACACTCTCTCTGATCTGTCCTCCGTTCTGGTTGCGGAACACTATAATCTCGCTCTCGGCGCCGGCTCTGTTGAAAGCACGTGCCGAATCGTACTCGCAGTTCGTGCCGGGGAATGCCGGTATGAACACCCGCGGTTTCGCCAGTCCTCTTTGGATGTGCACGGGCTGATACCGCTTCGCCTCGTCGCAATGGTAGAGGGTGGGGGAGAGGGCTCCAATGCCGGCGTCGCTTTTGCCGGCACGTGTCGGGAACACCCCTTCCAGAGGTGCCTCCCAGGCTTTCACCACGTCGTCCAAGGCTATCTCCTCACCTTTTATTTTGAAAAGTGGCTCGGCCAGCACGGTGCCTATCTCTCTGGCCCGGAATGGCAGATTGTCGGCTTCGTCCACTTCCACCACGATGTCGCCATAATGTATAATGCTTAGCTCGCGCAGAGTCAGCTCGTCGTGCAGGCTCACGCCCAGCTTGTTGCCGAATGCCATTTTGCTCACCGCCTCAATCAGCGCGCCGCGGCCTATGGTATATGCCGCTCTTACGCGACCTTGTTCGATGCCCTTGCGCAACCCGGCATACTGGGTCAGGATGTCATCGTAGTCGGGCATGTCGTACTCGGCACGGCGGATGTCGAGCCATACCAGCTTGCTGCCGGCTTTCTTCAGCTCGGGGGTCACGACATGGTTCAAGTCGCTCACGCACACCGCAAATGAGCACAGGGTCGGCGGCACGTCAATATCGTTGAATGTGCCCGACATCGAGTCTTTCCCGCCTATCGCCGGCAGATGCAGTCCCATCTGTGCGTGGTAGGCCCCCAGCAGCGCGCTCATGGGCTCGCCCCATCGCTTCGGGTCGTTGCCGAGTTTCTTGAAGTATTCCTGGAATGTCAGCCTCACCTTTGTCACGTCGCCTCCTGCCGCCGCCACCTTGGCCACAGAATCCACCACGGCGTTCACCGCTCCGTGGAATGGCGACCAACTTGTCAGGTAGGGGTCGAAGCCATACGACATTATTGTCACCGTGTCGCACTTCCCGTCGAGAAGCGGAAGCTTCGCCACCATGCTCTGCGAGGGCGTCAGCTGATATTTGCCTCCAAAGGGCATCACCACAGTCCCGGCGCCTATCGACGAATCGAACATCTCCACCAACCCTTTCTGCGAGCATATGTTGAGGTCGTCGAAGGTCTTTATCCACATCTCTCTCATCGTCGCTGGCTCGTCGGCGTATGCTTCGTCCACGGCTTTGTCTGATATGTCGAAGGGTTCCCGCGGCATCTTCACCACTACGCTTGTCTCCTGGTGTGCACCGTTGGTGTCGATGAAGCGGCGGCTCAGGTCCACTATCGTTTTCCCGCGCCAGCTTATCACCATTCTCGGCTCTTTGGTCACCGTGGCCACCACCGTAGCCTCGAGGTTCTCTTCGTCGGCATACCGAAGCATGGCATCCACATCCTTCGGGTCCACCACCACGGCCATCCTCTCCTGGCTCTCGCTGATAGCCAGTTCCGTGCCGTCAAGTCCTGCATATTTCTTCGGGACCTTGTCGAGGTTTATCTGAAGGCCGTCGGCGAGCTCGCCTATTGCCACGCTCACTCCGCCGGCTCCGAAGTCGTTGCATTTCTTTATCAGCATCGACACCTCTTCTCTTCTGAACAACCTCTGTATCTTCCTCTCGGTGGGTGCGTTGCCTTTCTGGACCTCGGCGCCGCATGTGGTCAGTGATTTTGATGTGTGGCTCTTCGAGGCCCCTGTGGCGCCACCAATGCCGTCGCGTCCGGTACGGCCGCCGAGCAGTATTATCACGTCGCCGGGGTCTGAAGTCAGCCGCTTCACCGCCCTCCGTGGTGCTGCGGCTATCACGGCACCAATCTCCATTCGCTTCGCCACGTAGTTCGGGTGGTAGATCTCGTTCACCAGCCCCGTGGCCAGTCCTATCTGGTTGCCATAACTGCTGTAGCCTCGTGCCGCCGTGGTCACTATCTTCCTTTGCGGAAGCTTGCCGGGAAGGGTCTCGCTAAGCGGTACTGTCGGGTCGGCGGCTCCCGTAACGCGCATGGCCTGATACACATACGTCCGTCCCGACAAAGGGTCGCGTATGCAGCCTCCAAGGCATGTGGCCGCTCCGCCAAAAGGCTCGATCTCGGTGGGGTGGTTGTGCGTCTCGTTCTTAAAGTTTATGAGCCATTCCTCTTCCTTCCCGTCGATGGTCACGGGAACCACTATGGAACAGGCATTGATCTCATCGCTCTTCTCCTGGTCGTCCAAGAAGCCCATGCCTTTCAGCCTCTTGGCCGCCAATGTGCCAATGTCCATCAGGCACACGTATTTGTCCGTCCGCCCCTCGTATTGGGTTTTGTGGTCGGCCAGATACTGCTTGAAAGCACCCTCTATCAGCGGCCTGTAATAGCCTTCTTCGAATGTCACCTCTTTCAGCTCTGTGGCGAAAGTGGTGTGGCGACAGTGGTCGCTCCAATAGGTGTCGAGCACTCTGATCTCGGTCATCGAGGGGTCTCGTTTTTCTTCGTCTCTGAAATAACGCTGTATATGTCCGAAGTCGGCGAAAGTCATTGCCAGATTCAATCCATCATATTCTTCCCTCAGCGCATCCTGGTTCATGTCTTTAAAGCCTTCCAATATTGCCACGTCTGCCGGCTCGTCGAATTTCTCGGCCAGTGTTGCCGGCTTTTTCTCGTCGGTCAGGCGGCTGTCGACGGGGTTGATGCAGTGCTTCTCTATGGCAGCGCGTTGCTCGGCGTT
The DNA here is from genome assembly GCA_017446745.1 of Bacteroidales bacterium. Classification (GTDB taxonomy): domain Bacteria; phylum Bacteroidota; class Bacteroidia; order Bacteroidales; family P3; genus Colimorpha. The sequence continues at coordinate 9,546 of JAFSQF010000081.1, read as the reverse complement.
CAATGTGCCGCTGATCACGTATGTCGTCGCCGACTTTATTATGGGGTTCTCGTTGTCGGCCAGGAGGCAGCAGCACTGCTCTGCCGAATCTGCCCTTTGGTCGAACTGCCCTGGCAGGTATTCCACCGAGAAACAAAAGTCGCTCTCTTCGTGCGGAAAAGCCTCTTCATATACCATGTCGACAGGCGGTTCGGAAAAAACAGTGCCCAGGGCTTTTTTGTATGTCTCTTCGCTGAGGTTCTCTATATCATAGCGTATCAGGACCCTCACGGCTTCTGTGTCAATGTTCAGATAGTTGAGCATCTCGCTCTTCAGTTCCGAAGCCTTTATAGAATACTCCGGTCTCTTTTCAACATAAATTCGACGAACCATATATATATTTTATTATTTATTTTTATTTGATTATTATTCTTTTGTGTTTTAATAGTTTATATATGAATATCTTGGCTGTCTACACCTATATTATTTCTTCTCACCATACGTTGTCGTCAGTCCGGCATAGTTCCAGCCTTTCTTGTCTCTGGGCCCTGCGTCGGCGTAGAATTTCAGAATTTCTCTCATGTCATTCTCGAAATTTCCTGTGGGTTCGAACAGAGGGCCCACGCCCATGTGGCGTGTCCGGTAGTTGATGTAGGTCAGCGCTATAGGCACTTGTGCCTGGGTGGCTATCTCGTAAAACCCTCTTTTGAAGCGTTTCACGCTTTTCCGTGTTCCTTCGGGGGTAATGATGATTGTCAGCTCTTCGTTGTTCTTCAAGGCCTCTACGGCCTGCTCCACCATGTGGTTGCCGCGGTTGCCGCGGTCGATGGCCACGGCCCCCGACCAACGCATGAACTTTCGCAATGGAAATACGAAAAACTCTTTCTTTATGAAGAATTTACCATTCAATCCGAGCCGCCACACACAAGCGGCACCAAGCAGGAAGTCGTAGATGCTCGTGTGCGGCACCTCTATGAGCACGCAGTGATGCAAACGCTTCCAGTCCTCCTCGGGCGGAAGGTCGAATTTCCATCCAAACAGCCTTACTATGGATATCCAAAATCGTTTCAAAATAAGTGATTATGTTGAAGTGTTTATATTAAATGGTATGTGTGGATGTGTTTTTTGTTGTACACATTATAAATTGCTCATGCATGGAGTCCGTAAAGGCTCATCTACCCATCTGTTTTCTCAGTTGGTCGGCTCCTTTTTTGTCGCCATTCTTCTCTAACCCGTTGGCGTATGCGGTGTAGAACTCGTACATTGCACCGTTCGGGTCGGCACCCTGTGCTCTGCGAAGCTGCACGTACATGTTCAGCGCATCCTGGTCCATCAGCCCTTTGCCGAGCATGGCGTTCAGCTCGTTAAGTGCAGCACTCATGTTCCCCTGCTGGGCATACAGCTGCGCCGTTATCGTGTAGGGGAAGGCATCCGTCGGCTTTTTCTTCATCTCGTCAATCATGGCTGCTGCCTCTTGCTGCCGCCCGCTGTTCAGATAGGCGTAAATCATTATCTGTTTCCCTTGGCCGTTCAGCGGCTCCACTTCCAATAGCCTTTTCGCGTACTGGATGGCGGTGTCGGCATTGCCGTTCTGTAGGGCTATGTTGGCAAGGTAGGTCAATGCCGTGATGTTTGTGGCGTTCTTCTCCAAGGCCTTCTTGAATAGTACGGCGGCACTGTCGGTATTCCCCGATTTCAGCATCTGCATGCCCTCAAAGTCCTCCAATCCTTGCCGTTTCAGCACCACGGCTATCGGCTGCCCGTCGACGTCGACGGTATGCACGCAGTCGGCCGGGGGAAATTTACTGCTCTTCAGGTTTGCCCCCTCGATTCCTGTTATCGGAAATACCAGGTAATCCCACTCATACTCATATCTTTGTCCCCACCGTGCAAAACGGACGGCGAACCTCGTGGTGTCGTTTCTCAGAAAATACCGCGTCGACTCTACGTGCCACGAGCCCACCAGGGTCTTTCCCCCATCTGGCTTGGGCTCGGCATGCGCCACCACCCATTCTGTGGCCTCGCGCATCGAATGGTAATAATAGTCGAGCTCGTACTCGCCGTAGGCTTTCTTTACGCCTCCAGCCATTTTGTTGAAATAAACATATTCGTATGGATGGTTCCGCACGGTGTGCAGCACCGGCCCTATCAGCAGCACGAAAGGTAGGAGGGAGGCTATTGCCTCGATCATCCGTTTCCCGCTCTTTCGTCCGGCCCATGCTGCCACGGCGTCGTATCCCAGAGCGGCGGTAACGGCCATGGGGGGATAGGCAAACAGCGAATGACGCCAGCCACCGTAGACGTTGGCTCCCGTAGCCACTATCCACGCCACAGGAAACAGGAAACAAAAGTAGAGCATCACACTTTCAAGCCTGCGCTCTTTGCCGAAAGCCCCGAAAAAAGGATAGATAAGCCAGCCTACCATCACGGCCACGGGTATCGTCATCAACATGAACTTCGGCGTATAGTACCAGGGCAGGTTGCTCGACATGACCATCTCGCCTTCAAAAAGCTGTCGCAACTGCACGTCGAACTGCGACATCAGCTTGAAGCTCTCGATGCTGTTGTGTATTGGTGCCTGCAGCGCGAAAGGCCATAGCCTCAGTCCGGCAAAAAATCCGGTGCTGACCACGAGCAACGCAGCCAGCAACACTTTGCCCACCACTCTTCCGTCCAGCCCTTTGCGGTATCTGACCAGCCATAGCAGACCCCACAAACCCATGTAGCCCACGGCAATCAGACCGCCTATACGGTTGCTTACCGCCAATGCAAATGAAAGCGACAACATGAACAGTGTCAGTGGGTTGAATTTCGGGGTGTCTTTTATAAGCAACACTCCGACGAACATGGCAACTATCAACACCGTGAAGCCCAGTCCGGCTGTGGTCACTATTAGCGGCGATGCCAGCACGAATAGTCCTATTGCCAACCCGCGTGTCATTTTCTCTGAAAACGCCGGCTCTTCATACTGCGTCTTCATCGCACCCCTCTTGCCTTCACTGGCAGATATTGGACTCACTTGTCTGAAAAACATCATTATATAGTATATCGACATAATGATGCCTGCCGCCAGTGGTATATCCTTCGGGTTGTTGAACGAATGCCCGAGCAGGCGTGGCGAGAAGAAGAGCAGCAGCATGGCGAAAACTCCTGCCCGCCATCCACCTATGCGCCACGCTATCAGCCCACCGAACAGCACTATCAGCCATCCCAGCAGCGCATTGCACGCGTGACGTGTCCGCGCCAGGTCCTCGAAACCAAAGGTGTCGTTAATCCATTGTGTCACTACATCGAACGAACATCCGTAGTATTTCAGGTTCCAGCTCTGCTCTTTCCCGTTCAGCATAACGGCATCCTGCATGCACGTGGTGTCCTGTCCGTCGGTCCTGAAATAGTTGAGCACAAACTGCCCCTGTGGTATCTGGAATTTGTCCTCATCGCCACTGTTCCCTGCCGTTCGGCTCATCATCGGCATCAGAAACAACAGCACTGCTGCAACCACTATAAAGGCCCAAAACCAAGGATTTCTCTTGTTCTCTTCTATGAGTTTCATAATAAGAAGGTATGTTGAATTGTTTAACTGTTTGTCTGTTTAATTGTTGACAATAAATCAATAGATGAATTAGGCTGTTATGTGTAGTTTGATAATGAACGATTGCTTTTTTGGGGGAAGGGGCAGCGTCTCTCCATGCTTACCTCTCCGCATTCTTCGTTCAACCCCGGTATCTACGTCGTATTTTCATCAACTCGACCGGAGCTTTCACGAAATCACCTTTCTTTAGTCTCGACCCGTCAATGTCCTCCCATTTAAACAGTGGATACTCATATATTTTCTCTATCGCTTGCACTCTCCCATAAAGACTTTTGTATCTTGCCAAGAGCTCCACGTCGAAAAGCCACCTCGTGATGAACTGCTCGGCGAAAAGTGGCTCCACAATCTCGCGCCGGAACAGCTTGGCCCCACATTGGGTGTCGTACACCGGCAAGTCCAGCATCATTGATGCCACCGTGGCAAAGCAGCGTCCCAGATAGTGCCGCAAGGCTTTTCTCTTCACTTTAGCGCCAAGCCGCATCAGCCTCAGCCCCGTCACTATGTCGAATCCCTTCCCGGCCCACGCCACCATTGGCACCACCTCGTCGAGGGGCGTCGCCAGGTCGGCGTCCCAAAAGGCTATGTAGTCGGTCTCCATCTTCTCGGCAGCATAGAGCATCCCTCTGCGCACTGCCTCGGCTTTGCCACCATTGGGTTGTAGGTCAAGCACATGCACTGCATTGCTGCGCTGCTCCAGTCTTTGCAGCATCTCCAGCGTCCCGTCTTTGCTCCCGTCGTTCACAAACAGCACTCCTATTTCTTTATTCGCTTCCAAAAAGCTCAGAAATGCCTCTTGCGGTAGCCTGTTGGCCTCGTTATAACATGGAACTACTAATATTGTTTTCATTTATTAATATGCACGTGTTCAAAAACATTCATTATGTGACTTATATATTTGATTTATAATAAATATTTAAGCACATAAACTGTACAACGATAAAACATCACGTACCCCTTACAGTCCGAATCGTCTTCTGTACGATTTCAGGGTGTTCTGCAACAGCGATACTATTGTCAGTGGCCCAACGCCTCCGGGTACGGGTGTCGCCCACTCGCATTTTGCGTCAACTTCGCTGTGCTTCACGTCGCCTATTATTCTGTAGCCGCTCTTCTTCGTCTCGTCAGGCACCCGGTGTATGCCTACATCCACCAGCACGGCCCCTTCTTTCACCATCTCTGCTGTCACGAACTCCGGTTTCCCTATCGCCACCACCAGGATGTCGGCCTGACGTGTTATCTCGGCAAGGTTCTTCGTCCGGCTGTGGCACAGCGTCACGGTGCAGTTAGCTCCCTTGCGGTTACGCGACAGCAGGTTGGCCACCGGCGTACCCACTATATTCGAACGCCCCAGCACCACGCAGTGTTTCCCCTCGGTCTCTATATTGTAATGCTCTAACAACGAGCATATTCCCATCGGTGTAGCCGGTATGAAGGCATCCTCGCCCAGCACCATACGTCCGATGTTGATTGGCGTGAACCCGTCAACATCTTTCTCTGGCGAGATGGAGTTGATTACTCTTTGCTCATTTATCTGCTTCGGCAGTGGCAGCTGCACTATGAATCCGTCGATGTCGTCATCTTCGTTCAAAAAACTGATGGCTTTCAGAAGCTCTTCCTCCGATGTGTTGGCTGAGTACCGGTATACTGACGACGTGAAGCCTACCTCGTGCGACGACTTCTCCTTGTTGGCCACGTAGGTCTGCGACGCTCCGTCGTCGCCCACCAGTATCGCTGCCAGGTGCGGCGGCCTCAGCCCTTTGGCTGTATATCCGCGCACTTCGTTGGCTATCCGCTCTTTGATTGCTATAGATGTCTGTTTTCCGTCTAAAAGATTCATTGTATGTTTTTTTTTATTGTTTTCTTTTTTATTATTTTAATTCAAATATCGAAACATCGAGAAATCGAAACATCGAAATATCGAGAAATCGAATCATCGAAACATCGGATCATCGATATGCTCTCTCTTATCTGTGCCTCCGCGGCAAGGTGAATTTGCCGCCTTTGCCGCCTCTCGTAGAAACGGTCCGCATGATCTTCCTCGTGTCCTCAAACTGCTTCACCAGCCTGTTCACCTCCTGTATCGTCCGGCCCGATCCTGCGGCAATCCTCTGCTTACGGCTCCCGTTGAGGCACGACGGGTTCCGCCTCTCATACGGCGTCATCGACCCTATTATAGCCTCTATCGGCACAAAGGCATCATCTCCTATCTCCACATCCTTAGTAATCTTCGACATGCCGGGTATCATGCCTATCAGATCTTTCATGCTTCCCATCTTCTTCACTTGTGCTATCTGCGACAGAAAGTCCTCATAGTTATACTCGTTCTTTACCAGTTTCTTCTGTATTTTCCGCGCCTCCTCCTCGTCATACTGCTCCTGAGCTCTCTCTACCAACGACACTACGTCGCCCATCCCCAATATTCTGTTGGCCATGCGGTCGGGGTGGAACACGTCGAGGGCATCCATTTTCTCGCCGATACCCACGAATTTTATGGGCTTCTCCACAGTGTAGCGTATCGTCAGGGCCGCTCCGCCGCGTGTGTCGCCGTCCAGCTTCGTGAGCACCACCCCGTCGTAGTCTATCCTCTCGTTGAATGCCTTCGCGGTGTTCACGGCATCCTGTCCTGTCATCGAGTCTACCACAAACAGTGTCTCTTGTGGCTTCAGCTCTTCCTTCAGGCGCGCTATCTCGTCCATCATCTGCTCGTCCACTGCCAAGCGTCCGGCGGTATCCACTATCACCACATTCACCCCCTTCATCTTCGCCTCTACCAACGCATCTTTTGCTATCTTCACCGGGTCGTTAACACCCATCTGGGCATACACAGGCACCCCGATTTGCTCGCCCAATACCTGCAACTGGTTGATGGCCGCAGGCCTGTAAACGTCGCCGGCAACCATCATCACATTCCGCGCTTTCTTGTTCTTCAAGTAATATGCCAGCTTAGCAGAAAAAGTGGTCTTTCCCGAACCCTGCAATCCGGCAATCAACACCACGGCCGGACTGCCCTTCAGGTTCATCTCCACCATCTCGCCTCCCATTAGCTTCGTCAACTCCTCATGCACTATCTTCACCATCAACTGGCTCGGCTCTATCGACTGTATCACGTTCCGGCCCATGGCCTCTTTCTTCACCCTGTCGGTGAACTCTTTCGCTATCGGAAAACTAACGTCGGCATCAAGCAACGCCTTGCGCACCTCTTTCACAGTCTCCGCCACGTTGATGTCCGTTATCGAACCTTTGCCACGTAGCGTGTGCAGCGCTTTCTCTATTTTTGAACTTATACTTTCGAACATATATTTATTGTTTTTTTGCAGAATATTGTTGTGTCTCTTTATGTGCTATAGTGTGTCGTCTTTGCTGTGTATCTATTTGATATATAATAAATTATTTTAAATACTGTTGCGTTCCGTACACTTTATGCACCTTTTTTTACAATCTGCAAAGATAACAAAAAATAAGAAATCTCAATATTTTTTTTGACAACCATGAAACTTTTTTGCGTTTTCGTCGTTATGAAACAAAAAGTGACAGCTTAATATTGAGATATGAGACAACTAAAGATTACACATTCTATCACTAACCGCGACATCAAGTCGCTCGACAAATACCTTCAGGACATCTGCAGCGAGGAACTCCTCTCCCCGGAGGAGGAGGTACAGCTCGCTCAGCGCATCAAGGCCGGCGACCAGGCCGCACTCGACCGCCTCACCAAAGCCAACCTCCGCTTCGTGGTCTCCGTGGCTAAGCAATACCAAAATCAGGGCCTCAGCCTCCCCGACCTTATCAACGAAGGTAATGTCGGCCTCATAAAGGCTGCTAAGCGTTTCGACGAAACTCGTGGCTTCAAATTCATATCTTATGCTGTCTGGTGGATCCGTCAGTCCATTCTTCAGGCCATCGCCGAAAACTCTCGCATCGTCAGGCTTCCCTCCAACCAGCTTGGCGCACTCAACAAACTCAAAAAGGAAATCTCCAAACTCGAGCAAAAACTCGAACGCCCTCCGTCGGAAGAAGAGCTCTCCGAACTCCTCGACATCCCGGAAGATAAAATCAAGTCTATCCTCGGCATCTCTGGCCGCCATATATCCATCGACGCCCCTCTCATCGCCGACGAGGATGTCAACTTCGTCGACGTCCTCCCAAACGAGGACACCCCGGCAACCGACGACGCTCTCATGCAGGAATCCCTCTCGCTTGAAATCGAACGCGCTCTCTCTTCCCTCACAGAATACGAGCGCGAAGTTATTCGTATGTATTTCGGCATCGGTATCCCTCATGCCCTCAGCCTCGACGAGATAGCCATGAAATTCGGCCTCACCCGCGAACGTGTCCGCCAAATCAAGGAGAAAGGCCTCAAACGCCTCAAGTCAAGCTCTAAAAGCAAACACCTCATCGCCTATCTCTAATCCTCAGCAGGCTTCTTTTGACGTTTCGATCCTTCCCGTTCCTTTCCGATAAAAAAAAAGGCCAGCCTTTACGGCTGGCCTTTTCTTTTGATGCGTCATTACATGTCTGCGTCTTCGTCAGTCTCCGGTATCAGGTCGCTCATGTCGGGGTGTATCGGGTATACATTCTCCCTCACTATCGTTCCGGGATAGCGCTCCTTTATTGTCTGCATATACACGTAGGCATCCAGCTTAGATGTGAAATCCCCTACCTTTATTCTGAAGTTCGGCTCGGTGAAAACAATATACACTTCAACCCCCGGAAAGTCTTCCTTGAATTTCCGCTTCAGCTCGAAAGCCTGGTTCCGCGAGTTGGGACCCGAAAGCGCCGCTATCTGTATCCTGTACCCCGGCACTGTCTGCATCCGCTCGTTGAACTCTATATGCTTCTTCACCAACTCGCTCACACGCACATCTCCGGTTATCTCTATCTTCCCTTTCCGGCCCTGCGCCACTGCACTCATCGCTAAGCACAGCACCATTGCAAATAGCAATACCTTTTTCATGTCTCTGCCACAGATTTCGTCTTTCTTCATCTTTGTAGTCTTGTCTCTATGCGTTCATCCCCTATCTTGACTGCGTCCCGATTTCTTCGGGCCTTATCGACAGTATCGGGTGCTTCGACAGATGCAACATCTGCTGAGCATAATTGCCTATCAGCCACGATGTCAGTGCTTTCTCCTGCTCTGTCATAATCACTATCAGGTCTGCGTTCACCTTGTCTGCATATTCCAGCGTGGTAACTGTCAGGTTCTTCGACGCGTCTACATATTCTGTCTTGTGCTCCACCTCATACTTGTCCAAATACTTCTCCACCTGCTCCACATACCCGTTCACCAAGCTCCGGATGTCTTTCGACTCGCTCGTATACAACCCCAGGAGGTGTACCGTCGAGCCGAAGGTCTTCGCCACGCGTGTTGCAAAGGGCACTTTCTGACGCGTGTCTGTCGTGCTGTCTAAGGGTATCACTATGTTTTCAAGGTCTTTATGGAAGTTGAAATCCTCTCGCACCGACAACACGGGGACCGGCGAATCTGTTATGGTTTTATATGTGTTCTTGCCTATCCAGTTTGTCTCAAATCCCGACATGCCGTGTGTGCCGACCACCACCATCAGTGCCTGGTCCTCCAGGGCTTGACGTGCCAGCTGCTCCGACACCTTTCCTTCTCTTATCACGTATTCCAGCTTTATGCCTTTGAGCAAGTGCGCCACGCCCGCGTTTCTGCGCTCTATCTCGGCGCGTATCGCCGCCTCGTCGTCGTTCGCCGACTTCACGTACACTAGCCTTATGTCCGAATGCCATCTGTTGGCAATATCAATTGTTAAGTCCACTGCATTCGCCGAACCCGACGAAAAATCAAATCCTACAATGATGTTGTTCATGGTTGCTATTTTTTTTTTATTGTTTTTAGTTCCGTTTCTTCCACCCTTGTGCGTTTCGTTTGTTTGCCTGTCTGTCTGCTTGTCTGTTTGTTTGTCTGTCTGCTTGCTTGTCTGTTTGTTTGTTTGTCTGTCTGTTTGTTTGTT
>JAFSQF010000080.1 GCA_017446745.1 Bacteroidales bacterium | reverse complement strand
TACTTGTATGAAGTAACCGAAGCCATGTTTCTTTTTTTGCATGTTTTGTTCTTTTATGGTTAAACCAATTTGCGCCTTTCTACTATAATAGACGCACAAAGGTGGTCGAATCTTACAGATTGTTGAAAATTTCATTATTTTATGAGGATGTTGATGTATCACGGGCGGCATCGAGGGAGTCGAGGTGGTCGAAAGCGATGTCGGAGGTGTTTTTGCTTATTCTACATTATTGTTGACCTTGTGGAAAACTCGGTCGAACTTGGCATGTTGCTCAGGAGTGTAGTTGTCGTAGACCTTGTGAAAGACCATGTCATATTTTTCATGCTGCCACGAGGTCAGGCCAGGTTCGCTGAATGTAATGGTAGTGTCGACAGGGTTGTAAATCAAATCGACATGCGACTCGGTCCCCGTTGGATTGGTTAAGGTAACATGTCCAGAAACTAGGGTCTCCATTACATATCTTATCTCGAATGGAGTGGGGCTCCCGTTCCATGGTGACAGCACTGTCTGTTCCATCAAACCGGTGCTGTCTGTGTAGAATTCGAGTGTGCGAAGATATTTCAGGTGCAGAACCTGGCCGCTGACAGTGTCGTTAAACTCCAGTGTGCCCTCCCAGTGTGTCCCGACGAATGAGACGGTCTCTTCTCCGGGAGTGGGGTTGACGGAGCCTTCGTTTGGTTCTTCTTTGCTGCAGGAGACTAGCATCATCGCGCCCAAGGCGAGTATGAAGAAAGTCCGGTGGACTTTCGATAGCGAAGCGGAGAACAAAAGGGATTTGATGATGTGGCGCTGCATATTGAATTTGTTTTAGATTATTACTATTTCATTACTACAACTTTTCGCGCCGGGCGGTCGCCGACCTTCACTATATAGACTCCCGTGTGCAGTGCCTCATTGCGGACGCTGCGGCCTGTGATGTCAAAGATGCGGACGGTCTCGCCTTCGGCACCATCCACGATGATACGGCCACCGAGCGTGTAGATGTTGATGGCGTCCTCTTCGATACCGTCAATTCCTGCACCGCAGTCGGCCTGAATATTATGAAATTGGCTCCAATAGGGGGCTGCGGCGTAGAGCGAGTCGCTATGGCAGGGAACGATGAGGGTAAGGTTGCTGTTCATCTGGGTGAAGGTGTTGGCGAAAGCCACGGGTGGCTCTGGGGCAAGGGAGACAAGGGTGTCTATGTTGCGGCATTGGAAGAAGGCGGCCTCGCCAATATGAGTGAGACCTGCAGGCAGCGTGAGTTTCGTCAACTCCCAACACTCGTGGAACGCCGCTGTGTCGATATATACCACCGAAGAGGGGATATTCACCTCCTCCAAACCTGTGCAGCCGAAGAAGGTCTGGTAGCGGATGGTGTCGATGCCCTCTGGGAGCCGTATCTTCTTGATGCTGCCAGAATAGTTGTAGCAGAAAGCCATACGTCCGATATACTGCACTGAGTTGGGTACAATGATGGAATCGAGGTTGTCGCATGTACAGAATGCACCGTTTTCTATGCGGGTCACGCGGCTGCCGAGTTCAATCTTCTTCATGTTGCTATAGTAGAAAGCACCGTTGCCGATAGTGGCAGCCGCGTCATCGATAGTCACTGTGGCAGTAGGCCGGAATGCCCAATAGAACGCCGACTTGCCTATATGTTTTACCGTCGAAGGAATGGTAATTCCCTCCAACCCGTCGCATACTCCGAAAGCCTGATTTCCAATGGTGTCGAGCCCTTCGGGGAGCGTGACGGAGGTCAGCGATGATTTATAGTAGAAGGCTCGTGTCCCGATAACACGAACAGTGACTGGCACCACTGCCGATGTGATATTTCGGCTGGCGGTGAGGTGGGTCTTGCTGTTGTCAGAATAGAAAAGGCAGTCCTCCTCGTAGCCGTTCACCGTGTTGGCGTCCCAAGGGCTGCCGGTGGCGGAGCCGTGATAGATAACATTAGGAACCAGCGAGAAAGCCTTGTTGCCAATGACCATAACTCCGTCGGGGACAGTTATTGTCTCAATCTCCATATGACTTTGAAAGGCTTCCTCGGCCACTTCGGTGACAGCATATCTCACGCCACCATGCTCCACGCTGTCGGGCAGCACGAGGTCGGCGTTGTAGTGGATGTAATGTGTGTTGTACGACCAAGCGTCCCCACGCACGCTGACGTGGTGTGCCGCCGAGTCGACGATGGTGCAGAGCAGCGTGTCGCCCTGCGGGGTGACGGCCTGGAAATCGTAACTTGACTGTGCCTTTGCAGCAGTGGTCATGGTCAGCACCGCGAGGAATGCAATGAGTGTTTTTGTACGTTTCATTGTTTTATATTGTTAAAGGTTTGTTATTTCTCTTTGCGGGCGGCATTGAGGGAGTCGATGTGATTACAAGCAGCTTCGAAGGTGGCATTCCATTGCTGGGTGCGGCCTCGCTCTTCGAGTTCCTTATGGTTCTGAAAGAGTATCTGCGCTTCCTCTTCTACGATGCCGGTTTCGTAGATGGTGACGCAGCGCAGGTCTTGGAAGATATAGACGGTGACATCGTCGGGGCACAGATCCATCGGGGCAATCTTTTGCTCGGGTGTTTCGCGATGGGAGCGTTGGTAGGTGAAGCTGGGGCTATTGCTGAGGAATAACCGTTTTACCTCATCGGGGATGGTGGTGTCGTTCAGCAGTTTGTTCCTGTCTGCCGTGAGGCCGAAGAGGCTGTCGATGGCTGCCCAGCCCTCGTCAGTCTCGGCCTGGAGGAGGGTGACGGGGAGGCGCAGGGTGTCGTTGATTATCTTGTCCTGTACGTATGTGACGCGCACGCCGGGGAGCCGCATGTCAGCGAAGTGGCGGTAGACGTCGCTGCACTCGTCGTAGCTCAGCGTGTGCGGCAGGAACTTCCACGCCGCCGCACCGCCCACAAGGAGCAGGGACAAGATTGTGATTATGAGCGTGCGGTGTCTCATAGTTTGGCGATGAGGGTTGTCTGTTCGATGGTGTTGATGGTTGCGGCGCGGGCTTGGGCGCTGCTGACATAATGGCCGTCGGGGTCGGGCAAAGCGGCAATGGCTATGACGGCCACCACCGCAGCGACACCGATGAGGGTGCGCGTAACCCTCTGGCGCTGGTGCTCACGGCGATCGACCCAGTCGGCGAAGCCGTCGGTCATGAAGCGGAGCTCATTCTGAACGCTTGATTGATTCATACTGCTTATCCTTTCTTTTTTAACGGCGAATTATACGAAGCTAGGCAGGTCAATTTGGGGCGAATTACTCGAATTGTCATAGGTTTTTATACTGGCGGAGTTTTTTCATGATTCGGCTGATGCGCTGGTAGACGGCATCGCGGGAGAGGGTGAGGCCGGAGGTGGTGGCGAGGCGGTCGGCGATTTCCTGCGCGTCGTAGCCCTCGAAACGGAGTTGCATAAGCTGCTGCTCGTCAGGCGGGAGGAGTGCGAGGCGGTCGAAGAGGGTGTCGGAGAGGTCGAGGCCGGGGATGGCGAGAGTGTCGGTCAGCTCGTCGGTGAGGGGTTCCGGCTCGGGCTCCTGACGGCGGTGGAGGTCGAGGATGACGGTCTCGGTGAGCTTTTCGAGCCAGCGGCGCTGCCGTGCCTCGGAGGCGGAGGGGTCGAGCTGGTCGAACTTGAGCCAGAGGACAATCCAGACTTCCTGTGCCAGGTCCTCGGCGCGGGCCTTGCAGTCGTCGCGGTTGCCGTGTCCGCGGCGGGCATAGCGCCAGCAGACGTGCCACACCGTGGAGCGGTGGCGGCGCATGAAGGCGCAGTAGGCGTCGTGCCGGGAGGTGTCGGGTGTCATCACTTCTTGCTGTTCATCGTTGGCGGGTTTTCGGGCATGATTTCAAAACCATGCTCCTCTATAAATATATACGTAATTTTTGAGGCAAATCTGACATGAGGGGTGAAATTTTTTTTGAGAATAATTGAAAAATGGGGCGAATGGGGTGAATGGGGTGAATGGGCTTAATGTGGCGAAATGGGTTATCTATCAGAACAGAAGAAAAAAATGGCGTTAAAAAAAATGGCGTTAAAAAAAATGGCGTTATATTAAAAACGATGATTCCTATTGAAAAAAATGGCGTTATTTTTGAATGGCAAAAAGAAAGGGTTCCCGATGGGGACACCCTTTGCTACATGTGATGCGGGGTTAATGACGAGTGCAACGCAATCGTGCCCGCTCGGGTCAATTAAAGCTCTGCGAGCTTCATATACCACTCATACCTTATCTTGGCGTTGCGCTCGGTGGCGACGATGTACTCTTCGGCCTCCTGGGGGAAGGTCTTCATCAGCGAGTTGCTCATTTCGTTAGATTTTAATTTTATCGGTGTTCGCGGCCTTTGGCTATGCGTGCGGCCCATACCAATCTTGATGCCGTGGTCGAAGGCCGTCTGTAGCCGTCTCGTACAAGCATCATCGTACAGCCGTAGGCGTTAGTCTGCGGCTGTATGTCATTTTTCTTTCGAACTTCTTGGATTCCTTGTGCTGGGATTTTATATACACAACTGTTTAAGTGAGATTTAGTTTGCGCAGTCGGGATTTTATGCCGCTGCGACTGCGACCGAAGACGGCCATCAGGTCGGGGATGGTGGTATTGTTTCGGAAGAGTTCGGTCAGCTTTTTATCGTCTTCTTCGCACCAATGGGAACCGTGGTTGGGATGCTTTCCCTTCATTCCTGCCGGCTGTGGAAAACATGCTACGATTTGCTCCAGGAGGTGTTCGCAATGAACATGGCCTTTGTTTAATGCTTTGAATGATATTTTTTCATTCATCGGCTCCAAGAGAAGCAGGTCGGGGTCACTGGGTAGGCCACCGATGCCGAGGAGGAGAAAGACGGGCATACGGCGCTCCTTGGCATAACTCCAGAAAAGTGCCACCCTGTCTGGCGGCAGCAGTTCTTTGCTGATGTCTTTTGGCAGGTGGCTGCGCCATTTGCACTCGATGGCGAAGGGGTGGCCGTCGTATTCGAGCACCAGGTCGGGGTTGCTGTTGCCCTCGGGGTAGATGCCGGGCAGGCTCTTGTCGCCGCGCCATTCCTTGAGGGTTAGCCGGTCGTTGTCTGCCACATTGAGCTGTTCCAGCACATACTCTTCGAACTCGCGGCCTTTGAGAACCTCGTCGTTCATAGTCAGCGACTTGATACGCCGGTAGACGGAGCTGTAAGGGCGGCCGATGGCCTTATGGATGGCGTGGATGCCCATGTCTTCGTAGAACATCCGCAGCAGCCGCTTGTCCTCGGAGACTGTCCAGCGGTAGGGTTTTTCTATGGTTTCAGCGGCTTTCAGGTCGGTCTTGTCGAGCAGGTAAGAGACATCGTTGCGTCCTGCAATCAGACCAAAGATGCTGCCTTTTGGGTTGATGTATCCGCAGACGATATGTTGCACCTGACGGATAACCCACCAGTTGCGAAGACGCGCGATGTATCCTTTGCCGTCGCTCTCCTCGCTTTGCAGCACGAGGATAAGCAGGCGGTCCTCTTTCAGCGCCTGCTCAATCTGCACGTTGTATGTATTGTGGAATTTGCCTGTCACCACCAGCACCGTCGGAACGTGGCACACAAGCAGCGCCTTCAGCACCTCCTCTTCCAGCTCCGACGTGTTGAAGCACACCGCGCACTGCCCCCTGTCGAACTCCTCCACCCACCGGAATACTTTCTCATAGCACCACAGCGGCGCCCTCCTCGACGTCAAGAAAAGCGTCTTCTCCCGCCCCCAAAGATTCTTGTTCCCGATGGTTCGCTTGATAATCATCTCTGTTTGAACAATTCTTTTTCTAACAGAGAATAGACATATCCTGAACTCTGCAAGTAAAGATTGGACAAGGGGCGAAGTAGTGCTTTGTAAATATTGGAACTATAAACTGCATCTACAGCACAAGGCAATGTATATTGGTTGCGGTCTATCAACAACTGTATCAGGTCGGAAGTGATACCCTCGGTCATATACTTGAATTCCTGTTCACTTACATTCATACGGCAGAAGTTTTTCTATTGCACCTATAGCGTACCTCCCATTCTGCGGCAATAGGCGGAGAGGTCGCGCACGTTGGAGGCAAACGACTGCGTGTGCAGATAGCCATATTGGCGGTCGTAAAGTTCCAAAGCCTTATACTGACTCAGGTACTTTGCAGCCTCCGTCGTCGTGAGCCCGTAATGCTCGGCGAACTCAGAAATTAGCGCCACTATATATTGTGCCTTGTCCGATGCCATTTTTGATATGTTTTATTGGATAACGCGATTATTCCGGTTTTCGTATGTGAGCTTGTAATTTAAAATGGCTGGAGACACTGGGAGTATTTGAGTTCTATGGCTGCTTCGATTGCTTTTTTGCATCTTCTTGGTAATTGGATAAAGATTATTATATTTCGGATTGCAAATCCTTATAACATTTTGCGTCAGATTTCAAATCTGCCGCAACAGAGAATATCCGCCGCAATGGGTACTCATAGTGCGCATCGTATTATATAGACGAGAAGAAATGTTTTTGTAGTCAGCTGGATTAGTCCCTTGCATATGGGATGGCAGATAGGACATTGGGTGATACCCTGAAATATCATTTGTTTTATTGTAATAGATTGCTGGTGCTATATGGATGGTATGCCTCCATCGATTTATATACACTGGCACAAAGGCCAAACGGTTTCCTGTACGCTCAT
>JAFSQF010000079.1 GCA_017446745.1 Bacteroidales bacterium | reverse complement strand
GAACACACGCTATCTCTTGTTTCAACTGTTTCAAATCTCTCTCGCCTTCGACTTCCTCCCTTCGCTCTTCAGCACCGTTCCCCTGTCGAAAGCGAGTGCAAAGATACAACCATTTCCTAAACTACCAAATTTTTTTTTCGCATTTTTTCGGCACATCGTGGCACATAGTTGAACATCATGACTTTAAAAAGCGATTTTTTTTTGATTTTTTTTTGCTCAACCCAAAAATGGACTGTAAAATAAACCCCAAAAAGGCTCTAAAAATCAAAAATTGCGCTTGTTTTGATAAAAAACACCAAAAACAAGCGCAAATAGCGGAAAATCAGTGACAAAAACAACAAATAGCGAGATTATCGCACCAAAAGAGTATCAAGAATTGAAGTATGGTTGCGCCACAAAAGGAGCGACGGGCACATGAAGAGGGCATCGAAAGCCTACGGTTTTCTATCATAAACAGCGAATGAGTATGGAAGATTGGTTTCGGGGTCGACAAAACGCTCTGTCTCGTCGGTTTTCACGAATACAGAGCCGTCGATCACTGGGGAAAAGGCATCGGCCAAGAAATCCTTCCAAACCCAGGTGACATAAAGCCGGCGGGCGAAAGGAAGGAACTGGCGGTAAATCTCGGCGCCGCCAATGATGAACGCCTCCTCCTCGCCGCGCACCATGTCAAGGACAGCGGCGATGCTGTGCGCCACCTCGGCCCCCGGCTCGCTGAAGGAGAGGTCGTGGGTCAGGACGATGTTGCGGCGTTTCGGGAGCGGGCGACGGGGCAGTGAGTTCCACGTGTTGCGTCCCATGACGACGGTGTGGCCGGAAGTGATGGCCTTGAAACGTTTGAGGTCGTCGGAGATATGCCAAAGAAGGTTGTTGTCCTTGCCTATGGCATTGTTTTGGGCAATGGCGACGATAATGGATAGGTTGGGGGTTGCAAAAGGGTCTGTCATTGGTTGAAAATTTTCATAGAACGATTAAAGATACCATTGATATAAGCCAAAGCGAGGCCATAGTTAGAGACCGGGACGCCGGCATCGATAGCAGGGGCCAAGCGTGCCAACAGCTGCTTAGGCGAGACGACGCATCCGCCGCACTGAATTACCAACGCATAGTCAGAGATGGGGCGCTGCAGGGCAGAGAGGCCTGCGACGACATCGAATATAAGCTGCCGGCCCGAATGGCGACGGATGAGCATAGGCAATTTCACGCGTCCGATATCCTCGCAGGTAACGTTGTGGGTGCAGGACTCGAGGAGGAGGATCTTGTCGCCGTCCTTGAGGTGGTCGAGAGTAGGCGTGCCTTTCACATAGTCGGCAAAAAGGCCTTTGGCACGTGCCAGGACAACGCTGAACGAAGTGAGGAAGATAGCATCCGGCACAATAGAGGCCACCTGAGCGAAAGCCTGGCTATCGGTGACGACAAGCCTGGGGGGATTAGACATAGCATCAAGGGTCTGCTGCAGTTGCTCCACCTGGCACACATGAGCGACGGCTTGAATATCGAGCAGGTCGCGAATCACCTGGACCTGAGGCAATATCAGCCTACCCTCGGGAGCAGAGGAGTCGATGGGGGTCACGAGCACCACGTGGTCGCCCTCCGAAACCACATCGCCCAGCAGCGACCCATGGCGGTAGGAGGATTCGGGCAAAGCTTCGCGAACCAAAGAGAGCAGAGCCTCGCGCGAATCATTATTATATGTAGACAAAACAAAAGGCCTCTGCCCAGACAGCTCTTCCATGGCATTCAGGAAAGCCTCCTCGGGCGGGAAGAGGTCGGCCAAGGCATAGACGAGCAGAAAAGGAATTTTTCTGTCACGGCACATGTCAAGCAGGTGCTGTTCCGGGGTTTCGAACTTGTTCTCTGAGAGGAGGATAATAGCCAAATCGACCTGAGCCAGTTCGGCAAGAGACTTTTCCACGCGCATCTTACCAAGTTCGCCAGAATCGTCCAGTCCGGCGGTGTCGATCCATACTACGGGGCCGATGCCGCCAAGTTCCATGGTCTTGCGCACCGGGTCGGTGGTGGCTCCGGCCACAGGAGAGACTATGGCCAGCTCCTGACCGGTAAGGAAATTAATCAAAGAACTTTTGCCGTAGTTGCGGCGTCCAAAAATACCTATGCGGGGTTTCAGTTCGTTGCCTTTCATTGATAAGTTTAAAAAAAATGGATAAGTAGCTATGCGGAATTGTTTATGCTGTTTATTTGTTGATAATAAGCCAATAGATTAATCAGGCTCTTACGTGTTGTTTCCTAATGAACGATTCTTATGAGTCATATTAATTTGCTTGCCGTGTAATAAAATATTGAACATAAACGTTATTATAATAAAAATATTACGTTCTATGAAAAAAATCTTATTGCATAATGCGTTAACAGCATTATTTATCAGCCTGACTCTCTGTGCAAAAGCACAGCAGGAGATAAAAGTGGAGACATTCTTTCTTGACAACGGCATGAAGGTTGTTCTGGCCGAAGAGCATTCGAAACCTGAGATATACGGTTCCGTCCTGGTGCATGCCGGCAGCAAGGACGAGGACACCAATGCCACAGGCGTGGCTCACTACCTGGAGCACATCATGTTCAAAGGCACCGACCGCATAGGCACCATCGACTGGGCGAGCGAGAAACCCCTCCTCGACAGTATCAGCGACCTCTACGACCAGATGCAACAGACGGCAGACCCCGAGCAACGCCACCAGATACAACTCGAAATCAACCGCTTGAATATCGCCGCCAGCAAATATGCCATACCCAACGAGACCGATGCCATCCTGCAGAAGATGGGATGCACCGGCCTTAATGCCGGCACCTCGTGGGACCAGACCATCTACTACAACACCCTCCCCTCCAACCAGTTGGAGAACTGGATGGAGGTCTACGCCGAGCGTTTCCGCGCTCCCGTGTTCCGCCTATTCCAGGGCGAGCTGGAGGCCGTCTACGAAGAGAAGAACCTGCGCAGCAACAGCAACCCCGTGAATGCCTTCGTAGAAGGTATGCTTACTGAAGCCTTCGGCAACCATCCTTACAGCCGCCCCATCATTGGTCACACCCGTCATCTCAAAAACCCACAGCCCAGCGAGATGTATAAATTCTACAACCGCTGGTATGTGGCCAACAACCTGACGCTGATACTTGTGGGCGACTTCAAGACCTCCGAGGCCAAGCAGCTGGCAAAAAAATATTTCTCCTCGCTCCCGTCAGGTCAGCTGCCCGAAAAGAAAAACTACGAGCTGCCTAAATTCGAGAAGCAGGTGGTGAAGAACGTGCGCCAGACCCCCCTCAAGATGGGCGTCATGATTTTCCCCGGCGTAAACAACAGCCATCCCGACCATGTGGCCTTAGAGATGATGAGCGAAATCCTCAGCGGCGAACGCTTCACCGATGCCATGACCGAGCACAAACTCCTTGCCGCCATGTATTCACCCTTCGCTTTCAACGAGGCTGGTGCCAACGTGATTATCTACGCCCCTAAAATTGTGGGACAAAGCCACGCAAAAGCCGAAGAGGTGGTATGGCAATGTCTTGACAGCATCAAAGCAGGCCTTTTCAGCGACACCCTACTGAGGAGCATAAAGATGGAAGCGGCCCTGTCGAACAAAAGGCTCGTAGAAAGTGCTGCAGGCATCAACAGCTTGCTACAAGGGCTTGAAGCCGCCGGACAAAGCTATGACGACTGGATAGCAGAGAACATCAAACGACAGGAAATGTCACGCGAAGACATCATAGCCGTTGCCAAGAAATATTTCGACCGCAACCACGTAACCATTATCCGCTCCAAGATGGGATTTCCCAAACCGGAAGAGGCCGTGAAACCCGACTGGGAACATCTTGAAAGCCAAAACCAAGATGCACACACCGACTTCGCAAAGCACATCGAAGAGAACACCCCCACCCCTATCAAGCCACAAGTGATAGATTTCAACCACGATGTCGCCATAACACCAGTCACCAGCCAAACAAGGCTCTACAGCGTCAAAAATCCCAAGAACGACCTCTTCGAGCTTGACATCGTCTACAACTATGGCACCATGGACGACCCCGAGCTGGATCGCGCAGCAAACTACCTCCAGATGCTGGGTACCGGCGACATGAACCTCACAAAGTATATGACGGCCATGCGTCTGCTGGGTGGCGAATGCTACCTGAACGTAGGCACCTATGTCACCACCTTGCAAATCAGCGGCCCCGAAGACAATATGGAAGCTATAGTAGATCTCGCTCTCGCCCGCCTTCGCAACCCTCGTCACGACAAGTCGCAGATCGATCTTATCGTCAAAAACAGCAAGGGCGACAAAAAAGCTGCCAAGAACGACGTCTCCTCTTGGAGCAATGCTCTTCAAGACTTTGTTATCTACGGCGACAAATCGGACTACCTGAACCACATGCCTATAAAGAAATGGGGCAAGATGAGTGGGGAGCAGATGGCAAGCGAGATCGACAGCATCTACACCCGTAATGGCTACGTCGTCTTCGTGGGTAATAACGAACCCGACAAAATAGTCAAGATGCTTCGCGACAAGAATCTGGTTCGAGAGGGAGTCAAGATTGTTCCGCCACGCGCACTGCACCGTGAACAGCCCTACGAAGCCACCGTTTGGTATGCTGACAACAACAAATTTGTGGAGGCTTACATCAACTATATCTTCCCCAGCAGCAATTTCGACACCGTCGACGAAGCCTCAGCCCTCCTCTTCAACGAATATTTCGGTGGCGGCATGAACTCCGTGGTCTTCCAGGAAATACGCGAGTTCCGCTCGTTAGGCTACCACACCAGCGGCTATTTTAATTATGACCGGCGCAACCTCAACAGGTCGTATATGAGATGCTTCCTTGCAGCTCAAAGCGACAAGACCATCGACGGGCTGGAGGCTATGCAGAGCATCGTGCAAGACCTGCCATTACGGCAGGACAAGTTCGATGCCGCCAAACAGGGACTCATCACCACCCGCAACGGCAACTACCTCAGTTTCCGCAGCATCCCCTCAACGGTAGGCTACTGGATGGAGGAACGCGGCCTCTCCGCCGACCCTCGTCAGGCTGTCACAGCAAAAATCCATTCACTCTCAATGGACGACATGGCGGCATTCCACACCAAATACATCAAAGACCGACCCATGAGCATTATGCTCTGCGCCAAGATGAAGAATGTCGACATGGAAAAGCTGAAAACCTTCGGCAAACTGAAAGAGGTGAAGTTCGACCAAATGTTCAAGTTCTGAAACAGGGACGAGGAACGAGTTCTGAGCATCATTACATTCTATAATCCATTGCACCCAAGAGAGCTTTCACTGTGGAATGGCTGAAAATAATTCATTTCTTGCTAAAAAAATGTAAATTTGCATCTTTGAAAGCAGATCCTTTTACGAATGCAACATCAACGTTATGAACACTATGCAGCGAAATTATCCGGTAGGGATACAGACATTCTCCGAAATAAGAGAGAACAATAAGGTCTACATTGACAAGACCGACCTGGTGTGGAAACTGACACAGATGTCGAAATATGTATTCCTTGGCCGTCCTCGCCGCTTCGGCAAGTCGCTGCTCACCACCACGCTCGAATCCTACTTCGAGGGCCGTCGCGACCTCTTCGAAGGACTGAAAATAATGGACCTGGAGCAGCAGTGGAAGTCCTATCCCGTGATTCATCTCGACCTGAGCATGGCAAAAAACAGTGATAACGTCGAGATGCTAAGGGATTCACTGAAATTCATACTCCAACCCTATCTTGAGCTATACAGCTGCAACATCGAGGGGCTACAGCCGGGGAAGCTCTTAACCGAAATTATCCGCAAGGCTTCCGGCAACAAACAGGTCGTCGTCCTTATCGACGAGTACGACTCGCCGCTGCTCGACGTGCTTCACGAGGAAGAGCAGCTGCCGGCATTCAAAAAGGTCATGCAGGAGTTCTACCAGCCCCTGAAGGCCTGCGAGAGGATGATCAAGTTCTGCTTCATCACCGGCATCACCAAATTCAGCCAGCTCAGCATTTTCTCCACCCTCAACAACATCATGAATCTCTCGATGCACCCCGACTTCGCCGCCATCTGCGGCATCACCGAACGCGAACTGGTGGAGGACATGGCCGTCGACATCGCCATGCTGGCCCAGCACGAGGAATGTTCAGCTGACGAGATGCGCCACAAGCTCAAACTGATGTACGACGGCTACCACTTCTCCGAAAAGTCGGAGGACATCTACAACCCCTACAGCCTGATGAACTGCTTCGCCCAAAAAAGGGTGAAGGACTACTGGTTCGAGAGCGGCACATCCTCTTTCCTCTTCAATCAGATACAGCATTTCAACACCGACATCACAAACCTGAACGACATCACAGCCTCCGAATCCGACTTCTACCTGCCCACCGAGGCCCTCGACAACGCCCTGCCCCTACTCTACCAATCCGGATACCTTACCATCAAGGGCTACGACAGCGAATCGGAGGCCTACCAGCTGGGCATCCCCAACAAGGAGGTTATGGTCGGCCTGACCCGCGGTCTCCTCCCCCTGTATTCGGGCATCCGCGGCGACAGCGTGAAACTCGGCTGCGCTTTCAAGCTCTACAAGGCCCTCAACACAGGCGACATCGACCAGGCCATGCGCGAGCTGCAGGCTTTCCTCGCCGGCGTGCCCTACGTCGACGGCTTCAAGAAAAAACTTGCCGGGGCCGCCACGCGCGAGGGCTTCTGGGAATACACCATGTGCCTCATCTTCTCCATGATGAATGTCTACGTCCTGACCCAGGTGCGCTGCCATGGCGGACGTATCGACATGGCCGTCTTCTCGGCCTCGACGACCTACATCTTCGAGTTCAAGCTGAACGGCACCGCCCAAAGTGCCCTCAACCAGATCGACGCGAACCACTATTCCGACCCCTTCGCCACCGCCCCCAACCCCGTGGTCAAGGTCGGCGTCAGCTTCGACCTGGAGCAGTGGAACATCAAGGACTGGATAGTTGGTTGACGAATAGGAGGTCGGGCTTCCCAGCCCGACCAAAGCATCGACAGCCAGCAAGAACAATTCCGTCGTCGCATTGGCGAAGCTGGGAAGCTTCGCCTCCTACTGTAGGAGGTCGGGCTTCCCAGCCCGACCAATAAAATATAAGCAGAAATAATCATTTCCTGCTAAAAAAATGTAAATTTGCATTTTTGAAATCAGACTCCTTTACGACCACAACATCAACGTTATGAACACTATGCAGCGATATTACCCGGTAGGGATACAGACATTCTCAGAAATAAGAGAGAACAATAAGGTCTACATTGACAAGACCGATCTGGTGTGGAAACTGACACAGATGTCGAAATATGTATTTCTTGGCCGTCCTCGCCGCTTCGGCAAGTCGCTGCTCACCACCACGCTCGAATCCTACTTCGAGGGCCGTCGCGACCTCTTCGAGGGACTGAAAATAATGGACCTGGAGCAGCAGTGGAAGTCCTATCCCGTGATTCATCTCGACCTGAGCATGGCAAAAAACAAGCCCTCCGACGGTGAGCTGCGCCGTTATTTGAACATGATGCTCGACGACCTCATGCCTCAGTACAACCTGGAAAACAAAAAACTTCCGGGAGAAAAACTCGCCGGACTCATAACCAAATGCTATCTGGAGACGGGCAAACAAGTCGTCGTCCTTATCGACGAGTACGACTCGCCGCTGCTCGATGTGCTTCACGAGGAAGAGCAGCTGCCGGCATTCAAAAAGGTCATGCAGGAGTTCTACCAGCCCCTGAAGGCCTGCGAGAGGATGATCAAGTTCTGCTTCATCACCGGCATCACCAAATTCAGCCAGCTCAGCATCTTCTCCACCCTCAACAACATCATGAACCTCTCGATGCACCCAGACTTCGCCGCCATCTGCGGCATCACCCAACGCGAACTGGTGGAGGACATGGCCGTCGACATCGCCATGCTGGCCCAGCACGAGGAATGTTCAACTGACGAGATGCGCCACAAGCTCAAGCTGATGTACGACGGCTACCACTTCTCCGAAAAGTCGGAGGACATCTACAACCCCTACAGCCTGATGAACTGCTTCGCCCAAAAAAGGGTGAAGGACTACTGGTTCGAGAGCGGCACATCGGAATTTCTCCTCAAGCAAATGGAGCAGTTCAACACCGACATAGCATCACTGAGCGATATCCAGGCTCCTGAGTCGGCCTTCAACAGCCCCACAGAAAGGCTGACCAACGCCCTGCCGCTGCTCTACCAGGCCGGATACCTGACGATAAAAGACTACGACAAGCTCTCGGACATGTACAGGCTGAGCATACCCAACCAGGAGGTGCGCGTAGGGCTGACGGAGAACATGCTCCCCTACTATTCTGGCATCGAGAGCGCCGACGTACAGCGCGGCTGCGCCTTCAAGCTCTACAAGGCCCTCAACACAGGCGACATCGACCAGGCCATGCGCGAGCTGCAGGCTTTCCTCGCCGGCGTGCCCTACGTCGACGGCTTCAAGAAAAAACTTGCCGGGGCCGCCACGCGCGAAGGCTTCTGGGAATACACCATGTGCCTCATCTTCTCCATGATGAATGTCTACGTCCTGACCCAGGTGCGCTGCCACGGCGGACGTATCGACATGGCCGTCTTCTCGGCCTCGACGACCTACATCTTCGAGTTCAAGCTGAACGGCACCGCCCAAAGCGCCCTCAACCAAATCGACGCGAACCACTATTCCGACCCCTTCGCCACCGCCCCCAACCCCGTGGTCAAGGTCGGCGTCAGCTTCGACCTGGAGCAGTGGAACATCAAGGACTGGATAGTAGGTTGACGAATAGGAGGTCGGGCTTCCCAGCCCGACCAAAACATCGACAACCAGCAAGAGCCATTCCGTCGTCGCATTGGCGAAGCTGGGAAGCTTCGCCTCCTACAGTAGGAGGTCGGGCTTCCCAGGCCGACCAATAAAATATAAGCAGAAAAAAGGGCTCAGGGTAGGATTTCCGTGGATGTCCCTCCCTGCGGAGCCGAAAAATCTTGTTCAACTGTAATTCTTATTCAGTGCGGGCCAAAAGAATCGACAGTTGTACACAATAAAAAGTGACCATACACGTTACAGAGACAAAACTTTCGACATGAGGAAACGTTTCAACGTAACAGGCAGCTGCAATCCGGAGCGGCATTACATGGTAGACTCTGCCAAGCGTTTTGCGGCCGTGGAGGCCCTGATAGACCAAGGCGAGTACTTCACCATCAACCGCGCACGCCAATACGGCAAGACGACAACCCTCGACATGATATGGCGACGGCTGAGCAACCGCTACCTCGTCATGCCTATCAGCTTTGAGGGGATGGGGGACAGTGCGTACGACAGCGAAGCAGCATTCTCCAAAGCTTTTGTTGGTCGTTTGGAGAGACGGTTAGAAGGATTGGATTGCACAACAGAGTCGGCAGGGGTGCTACGTGATGCCGCTCCGAAGTCGTACGACGAATTGTCAATCCTCATCACTCGCTTGTGCAAAGCCAGCAAAAGGCCTATCGTCCTCACTATTGACGAGGTGGATAAGAGCAGCGACAACCAACTATTCTTAAACTTCCTCGGAATGTTGCGAAACAAGTATCTGGACCGCAGTATAGACGGCATGGACATCACTTTCCACAGCGTGGTGCTGGCGGGCGTGTACGACGTGAAGAACCTCAAGCTCAGGCTGCGCCCCGACGAGGAGAGGAAATACAACTCGCCCTGGAACATCGCCGCCGACTTCAACGTCGACATGACCTTCCACCCCGACGAGATTGCCCAGATGCTCGCCGACTACGAGGCCGACAACCACACTGGCATGGACATCAACGCCATCAGCCACGAAATCTACAAGTACACCTCCGGCTACCCCTTCCTGGTGAGCTATATCTGCAAAACCATCGACGAAAGACTCAACCGCCAATGGAATGAAACCAGCATCGTCAAAACCGTGAAACTGTTGGCTCAAGGCGGAAGCACGCTGATGGACGACCTGGCTAAAAACCTGGAGAAT
>JAFSQF010000078.1 GCA_017446745.1 Bacteroidales bacterium | reverse complement strand
GTTTATCAATTTACTACTCAAATAATCCACGCCGCCGCGGGCGGCGGTATCATCGTGCAAATTTACGAATATTTTCCAACACGTGGGCGGACATCTTGCAGATACTCTGCAAAATATTGAATATTATAAATATACCTTATAAGCAAAAGGGTACCATGTGCCTCTCTTCCATAGGGTATAGGAATTGATTGTCTGTAATTCCGCCCGACTATATATCTTCGCAGGCGGGGACGCCTGCGTACCAAGTCTCGCCCGGTTGCTGCAGGTGCGCCACGAACACGTGGGCGCGATAGTTACATGTCAGTTATATAAAAAACACCTGATATTCAGTGTATTGTATCTGTATATAACCAAAATAGTCACATATCCGTCACATAAAACAATATCTGATATTCAGTATCTTGTATCTGTATATAGCCTAAATAGTCACATATCGGCCACATCAGTCGACTTTTGTTTCATCGTTTTTTGGGTGTTCCTGCTCGAAAGATTTGATTTCTGCGGCAATAGTCTTTTGCAGTTCTTCTTTGGGGATGATGAGCTGGTAGTCGGCCACACCGATGGGTTTGGTCATTCCCACCAAAGCCAATTCCACGTCCAAACAATCTTTTTCGGCACAGAGAATAATACTGAACTCCTATACATCTTCCCTCACATCTTGACAGGTATGCGAACATGCCCCCACGTCACCAGGGGCTACAGCACATATCGTTTTCATTGGATTCGGCAGCTTCATTACCTTTACCGGCAGGTTGCTGCCTAAGAGAAGGTTTGGGCAGAGGGTGGTTTGGCCAGTGTCGCGGAAACCGCATTTCTCCATTACGCGGCCAGAGGCCTGATTGGAAGGGAAAAAGCAACCCCAAAGGCAGTCGAAGCCTTTTCCGTAGAAACAAAAGTCCACAACCATAAGCATTGCTTCGGTGCAGAACCCTTTCCCCCAGTGAGGCCGGGCAATCCAGTAGCCCACCTCGGCGTCATTGCTGCCAATTTGGAGGTTGGAGGCCGATGCCGTCAGGTAACCGACACATCCAATGAGCTCGCCTGTCGCATTCATCTTCACAGCCCAGGTTCTGTCATTGCAAAAAACGGAGCGTATCACCTCACGGCTTTCTTCCACGCTCTTGTGCGGAGGCCAGCCAGCCAACGGACCCAATTCGGGGTCGCTGGCATAGCGGAAAAGCTCTTCGGCATCGCTTTCCTTCCATCGTCTCAGTATCAGTCTGTCGGTTTTTAACTCTATCATTATTTCCGCTGTTATTGTATCTTAATATAAAATCCACCGATTATTCATATCTCTTTATTTTTCAAGCTGCTAATCAAGATTATTTAACACCTGCGACAATAGTATCAAAGTGCAAATTTACGCATTTTTCCGGACACTTTGTCGCACAATAGGCCAATAACTTTCAAAGATGGTCACGCCACGTCATTTCCTTCCGCAGGGGGGACTCAGCAATCTTCAGTGCAAACGAGCTGTTGGCGTGCGAGCCGACCTCTCCCACATCCCAATTCCCGTAGGGGATCACGTTCAATAGACACCGCCGCTCCTTCTCCCCCATCCCAATCCCCGTAGGGAATCCCGTTCAATAGACACCGCCGCTCACTCTCCCCCATCCCAATCCCCGTAGGGGATCCCGTTCAATAGACACTGGCTGACGTTCATCACATTGGCAAAGCTGCAAGCTTCGCCTCCTACCACAAATCAACTTTCATTTTCCTAGAACAGCAATTACCATAAATGACCAGCAATTAACCATGAATATCATTATTCAACTTTCGGAAGTAGACAAGATGATATCCTCTTGTTTTTCTTTCTGCAATATTTTCAGACTAACAGCGTTATAATGGCAGTATGACTAAGGACAACAACGGAACCAATCACACCAACGGCGGTGAAATGACACAATGAAAAATGGAACAGAATCACACAGAGTTTGACTACAAGGTGCATCGAATGCTTACCAAACGGTGAGTGACGCCATCGGTATGAAAAAACATCGTATTTTTGCAGCCGTAAAACGTTCCAATAACAAACCTATATGAAACACGCAATGAAACTATTAGCAACCATGATACTCCTCTTCGCCACCGCCTGCAGCCCCGACGACGAGTCCCTCACGCCCGCTACCGACACGCTGGGCAACATCACCGTCAGCGTGGGCGACCGCACTTTCAGTGCCACGCTGGAGCAGAACAGCACCGCCGAGGCCTTCCTCGCCCTGCTGCCCCTGACGCTCGAGATGCGCGACCTGCACGATAACGAGAAGTATCACTACCTCGGCCAGTCGCTGCCCACCAACCGCACCGGCGTCGGCACCATCCATGCCGGCGACATCATGCTCTACGGCGACGACTGCGTCGTGCTCTTCTACGAGACTTTCAGCACCTCCTACAGCTACTCGCGCATCGGCCACATCACCAACCCCGACGGCCTCAAGCAGGCCCTCGGCAGCGGCACGGTCAGCGTCACTTTTGGTGTTGAGTAAAGGTTAAAGTGTAAAAGTTAAAGAAATTCATCGTTTTCGTTAAGGTTGACGTTAAAGTTAAATCATTAAATAATACAACAATGAAACACAAATCCTTGCTGGCCGTCGGCATCGTGGCGGCAACCCTGGCGCTGGCCGGGTGCAACAACGCAAATCAACAACAAAAAGAATCAGATATGACTAAACTGACATTGACCCAAGAGTGGGACAAAGTGTTCCCGCTCAGCGACAAGGTGGAGCACCGCAAGGTGACTTTCCACAACCGTTTCGGCATTGAACTGGCTGCCGACATGTACACGCCCAAAGGTGCCACGGGCAAGCTGGCCGCCATTGCCGTCAGCGGCCCCTTCGGTGCCGTCAAGGAACAGAGCAGCGGTCTCTACGCCCAGCACATGGCCGAGCGCGGATTCCTTGCCATCGCCTTCGACCCCAGCTTCACCGGCGAGAGCGGCGGTGAGCCCCGCCGTATGGCCAGCCCAGACATCAACACCGAGGACTTCCTGGCCGCCGTCGACTTCCTCAGCACTCAGCCCAACGTCGACCCAGAGCGCATAGGCATCATCGGCATCTGCGGCTGGGGCGGCATGGCCATCAACGCCGCAGCCCTCGACCCGCGCATCAAGGCCACCGTGGCCAGCACCATGTACGACATGAGCAAGATAGCCCGCGAGGGCTACTTTGGCAGCACCGACAGCCGCGAGGCCCGCGACGAGCAGCGCCGTGCCTGGGCCGCCCAGCGCACTGAGGACTACCGCAGCGGCACCTACAAGCGCGCCGGCGGCGTCATCGACCCCCTGCCCGACGACGCTCCCTGGTTCGTCAAGGACTACCACGCCTACTATAAATGCCCGCGCGGCTACCACGAGCGCAGCGGCAACTCCACCGACGGCTGGAACGTCATCGGCACCATGAGCTTCATCAACCAGCCTCTGCTCGACATGGCCGGCGAGATTGCCACCCCCGTGCTTATCGTCCACGGCGAGAAGGCCCACAGCCGCTACTTCGGCGAATACGCCTTCGAGCGGATGACCGGCAGCAAGTGCGACGGTCAGAGCATGACCGTCGGCAACAAAGAGATTATGATCATCCCCGGCGCCAGTCACGTAGACCTCTACGACGACCAGGCCGGTGTGATTCCTTACGACAAGCTGGAACAGTTCTTCCGCGAGAACCTGAAGTAAACGCCACGCATTACCGACAAAAATCGGGCGCCCCCCACGACGGGCCGCCCGATTTTTGTTTGCCGCGAAAGCCTATCATAAAGATAGGGTTTGCCCGTGAGAGGGGACGTCAATTGCCTTTGTGCGGAGGGTCGATGCGGGCATAGTTGCGGGCATCGGAGATGACGGTGATGAGATAAATGCATGCTAGCAGGGCGATTACGACGATGGCGATGATATCAAGCAGCGTCAAGGTGAAGCCCAGGAGGGTGTAGGTGGCTGTCGCTATCGATGGCGACGTCACGAGAATGGTGTTGGCGATGACAATCAGCAGTCGGAACTCGGTGGGCCCCAGTTTGGCGTAGGTGAGGCGGAACTCGCTTTTGAGGTGCGCGTTGATGCTAACGTTTATGGTCAGAAATAGGTAGAGGATGAAGGCGGCGAGCGCCAAATCGAGGTTCATCAACGGCGAAAGTCCGGCGCCGACGAACATAAGCGCCTCGTTGATGCAGTCAACAGTGTGGTCGAGATAGTAGCCATAGAGCGGACGCTGCTGGTTGCGGACGCGTGCCAGCGTGCCGTCAAGCGAGTCGCCGTACCAGTTGACGACGAGGCCTGCAGAGCTGAGCCACAGCCAGCTGAGGTCGTAGCGCGTCAGGAAGAAACCTAAGCCTGTGAGGAATGCTCCGAAAACGCCCACGGCGGTCAGCATATCGGAGTTCACCCAGCGGGGTTGCCGGTGGGCCAGCCAGACGAGGGCTTTGCGTTCGGCGGCATTGATTATGGAGGTTTGGATACGTTCGGCTTGATTGATTTTCTGTTCCATGCGAGTATGTGATTGTGTGTTTGTAGTGTCAATTATTCGTGTTAACTCTAATCGCGGGCGAGGACACCCGCGTACCAACCATGACAAAGATTCTTACAGTTGTGACGATAGGGGTCGGACAAGGGTTTCTTTGATCTTGCTAGTCGGCGGACGTTGGCGCCACTCGTCGGGGTCGATATAGAGCGACTGGCTTTCGTCGTCGGCAATCGGCGTCGGACTCGGCGTACTTGTAATCCAGAGCAGGAACAAGACGACGAAGAGCAACGTCGAAAGCAGTAGAGTTGTCGTGAGTTTCATTGTAATCTTCTTATTATTATATTATTATTGCTACTTTTGTCCGGAACAGGCTATTACTTTTCCAGAGAGCAAAGCAAGATGCAAAAGTACATTTTTTTTCGAAACAGGATATCAAACAACAACGGCAAGAAGCTAATTCCCCTTGCAAAACCGCAAAAACGAATTCTGAAATATCAGCAAAACAACCGAAAAGTGAAATCGTTATTAAGCTGCTCTTCGAAATAGCGTTGCACCGTGGGTTCGCTGACAATCCACATTTCGGAGCAGTCCTGCATCATCTGCAGGGCGGCAAAGAGTTTCAAACGACCATCGGCATCGCAAGTGCTGGTAGTGACTTTATAATTAAGACTATACATTTTTTAACTGTTTCGCATGTATGCGAAATATTTGATATTAAGTCGCCTATAGCGAGAAATCTTACAAATCCAGTCAAATTAAACAGATAAATATTGAAAGATTTGAAAGGATTTGCGAGATTTCTGTCGCAAAGCGACACTCATTATCACCAACATAGAACCTGCGAAAGTTGAGTTATTAAGATAAAATGCCACGCGCAGGGCTTCTTTGCGCACTCCATTGGAGTTTGCACCCATCTCCGAGGCTTCTTTGTGGAAACTGCGGATAATCATTTTTTTTTAAAACACCTAAGCGATAGGATAGCTTGTATACGATTAGCGGCGTAGTGGGGCGGAAGAGATGATGGAATCGAGAATATTGAGGTAGTTCTGGTAGCGTTCGGATGGGATTTGACCCGTTTCGACGGCGGCTTTTACGGCGCAGCCGGGCTCGTGGCGGTGCGTGCAGTTGGCGAAACGGCACGAGAGGATGAGGGGACGCATCTCGGGAAAGAAATGGGAGAGCTCCCAGGGTTGGAAATCAACCATGCCGAACTCTTTGATGCCTGGGGTATCGATGAGGAACGTCGAGGGTTGGAGTGCGGAGGGTGGATTACTGATGTCCGGTTGGTGAGAGGAGCCTTGTTGAGACGAGATGCTGATAGGATGGATTTCAGCGAAAGTGGTGGTATGGGTGCCTTTAAGCGACCACTGCGAGACCTCGCCGGTGCGGAGGTGGAGAGAGGGGTCGATGGCGTTGAGGATGGCGGACTTGCCCACGCCGCTATGGCCGGAGAAGAGGACTGTCTGGCCGGCGATGAGCTGCTTCAGGCTGTCGAGGCCGAGGCCAGAGAGGGCGGAGACCTCAAGAACGGGATAACCCACAGAGGAATAGATGTGCTTGAAATCGTTATGGAACTGCCAGAGTTCGTCGTCGTAGAGGTCGCACTTGTTGAAGATGATGGCGGCGGGGATATGGTAGGCCTCGGCGGTGACGAGGAGGCGGTCGATGAAGCCGGAAGAGGTGCGTGGGAAGCCGAGGGTGGCCACGATGCAGAGGAGGTCGATATTGGCGGCGATGACGTGTGTTTGCTTGGAAAGGTTAGTGGAGCGTCGGACGATGTAGTTGCGACGGTCGTGGATATCGGTGATAAGTCCGGTGCCGTCGTCAAGGAGCTGGAAGTCGACACGGTCGCCCACGGCAATTGGGTTGGTCTGCTTGGAGCCGTGAAGGCGGTAGTTGCCGCGGAGGCGGCACGGTAGGGTGGCACCGCTATCTGGCATAACATGATACCAACTGCCGGTGGAGCGGACGACGAGACCCGTTGATTCAGAATAAGATGACATTGGCAAGTAGATTACTAATGAGGATGCAAAGATAGTGAAAAAAAAGGAGAGCGCGTAAAAAGAGCGCAATAAAAGGTGCGGAGTAACGTTAATCAAACGCGTTTTAATTGTTAAAAAATAAGTTGATACCATAAGACAGGTGCAATAAAAAAAACTAAAACGAATGTGTTTATGCGACGTGGTACGCGGGCGTCCTCGCCTGCAGTCTGAACATGAATCTCACGAATTACACGAATGTTCTTTTCTCTAAGAATTACACGAATTACACGGATTGTCTTTCTACACGAATTAAGCAAAAATAAAAAAATTCAAGTTTTGCATGTATGCGAAATATTTGATATTAAGTCGCCTATGGCGAGAAATCTTACAAATCTAC
>JAFSQF010000013.1 GCA_017446745.1 Bacteroidales bacterium | reverse complement strand
GCCCGCCGATTCAATCCTGATTTGCATGAACTTGCGGATGAGTGTGTACGACTTGCCGATGGAGTCGAGGAACTTGCTCACGGTGTCCTCCGACAACGGGATGCTTTTGTACATCTCGGATGCGAATGACGTCTGGTACTGAAGCTGTAGGTCTCTGTTCTTTATCGAACCGTAGGCGGCACGCAGTAGCGCGATGGTGTACAGCGTGGTGGCCTCCTTCGGCGTCCAGACCTTGAGGAGGTCGTCCATCAGTTCCTTGCCGTGCTTGTCGCAGAGCGCGACCTCGCCGTAGTCCTTGATGTCTATCTCGCGCTTTACGGGCTCCGCCGTCCGCTCAATGTAACGGCCGTCGCGGATTTCGCCTATCGTACCCAGTTCGACGGGGACATTCCTTCCGCCTATGCGCTTGCACGTCCTTTTTATCACGATGTAGTGGTTGCCAGAGGCCTTGACTCTGGTATTCTTTGGCCGTGGGATGGCCAGTATTTCTTTCGGTATTGCCATGGTTGTTATATATAGTGACGAACACTATATAAATAACACAAAATTAGCAATAATATTGTACAAAAAGATAAAAATTAAGGTTATTTAACATTGCTGGTTGAGATTTTTTGAGCGAAATGATGCAAATGACAATGAGAACAGACCACGAATGAGGAATCCTATTCAAGCATAATTATTGATTGACTGAGTTTTAAATCAACAAAGAAGTATATAGTGTACAAAATAAGAGATTCTTTACTTGATGCAATTTTTTTTCGTTTTTTTTTTCGAGCAATCAAAAAAATATTCGTACTTTTGCAGCCGATTCCGGTGAGCGTGTCGGTAGCCGGAACATAGTGTGAATCTGTAAGAACTATGAAAGTTGGGCACATAGTCGCGACCGAGAGGGAGCAACTATATAATGTATGGTTTAACTTAATAGTTTTTATGAATGAAGTCACAAAATCAGCTTCAACATTTGGTATATGCGTTGATCACGGTGGTCATCACCGTCCACGCGTTTGTTTTCTACAGTTTGTATGTCGTCGAGGGCGACGCCTTGATACAGGCCACCGGTGCGACGTCGGTACTGCAGGCCATCGACAGCCAGGGCGGCGTCTACATGTTCGGGAGCCACCTTCCGATATGGCTGGTGATTGTTGTCGAGACGGTGTGCGCTTTTCTGCTTGCGGTATGGGTGGGCAGTCCGCTGGCGTTCCGCCTCGCCAGCCGCAAGTTCGACCCCCGTCGCAACCACCCGATGATCTTCGAGTCGGCCATCATCACGGCCACCGTCTGCCTCATGTGCCCCTCGATGAGCCTGCTGGCCGATGTCTTCTATTATCCTTATTATAAGGGGTTCGACGTTATCGACTTCCTCTGCCGCTGGTTCCGTCTGGTGTGCTACAACCTGCCCTTTGCCTATTTCTCGCAGATGTTCTTTGTACAGCCGTTTGTGCGGTTTGCCATCCGCCGGATTTTCCCCGCCGACATCGCGCAGCGCGACGAGCGCAACAACACTAAGACAGTCAAGCCGGCCGACGAGACCGAGGCCATCGCCGACGTGATCATCCGCGAAAAGGAGATCGCTGCCGGCAAATGACTCTGGAAAGCGGTGGGGAATCAGTAGTTGGGTACCGCGCCGCCATCTGCCCCCCCCCCTCTCGTCGAGCTCCCTGGCCTCCTGCCGGCTCACCACGCTCCGCTGCTTCGCCGAAGCAAACCGGAATTTCACCTGCGCCATAGGCCATGCTATTTCTGCTTCACCCAGATGAGTTTTGTGGTGTCGTAGCCGCGGCGCTGGGCTTCGGCCAGGATGGCGTCGAGGGTTTCCTTGGGCAGTTCGGGAGTGCGGCTGAGAATCCAAAGGTATTTGGCGGAGCCGCTACCCACAAGTGCCCATTGGTAGTCTGCATCGAGCAGCATCACGCGGTAGTCGCTGTAGAACGGCCCAAAGAAGGAAACACGCAGCAGGGCCGGCGTGTCCGTGGTCTTGGCCTTGCCGCTGGAGGTTTTCGGTTTGCCCTCCTTGATGCCTGTGTTGGCCACGGCAATCTTGCCGTCCGCGCTCAGCGCATAGTTGGCCTTGCAGTAGTCCAGTCCGCGCTCAAAGCTATGGTCGTATCGGGCAATCTCGTACCAGTCGCCGAGGTACTTGTTCAAATCCAGCGCCGCGATAGGCGTATTATCCACTTTCTGTGCATTGCCGCATCCGGCAAACAACAAGGCAATCATCGATGCAAAAAATGTCTTCTTCATAATATAACAGGGATGTTTAAATGATTTATATTAAAGATTATTTATCGTCATAATGTCCGTAGGCAGCGAGAACTTCCACATAGACCTCAGTGTCGAAGATGCGGTAGACCATACGGTGTTTCTTCGTGATTTCGCGGCTCCAACGGTTCGCGGGCTGTCCGTTTAACTGCTCGGGATGTCCGGTGCCCGTCTTGGGGTGCTCGGCAAGTTAGCCAAGGAAACGTTTCGCCTTGGTGTATGCTTTGGGCTCGGACTTTGCGAGACGTACCAAATCCAATTCCGCCTCGCGCATCAAGCGGACTTCATATATCATACCCCAAGCGTCTTAAGTGTGTGGTCAAATCCTCACCTGGGAGCAAGACGGAGTACTCGCCACGAGCAGCCTGCTGTTCGGCGCGCTCAATCTTTGCAAAATACTCCTCCTTGGACATCAGCGTGGGGTCGTTTTGTTCCTTGACCAGTTTCTTGGCATATCGGGCAAGGCGGCGCATCAAGTCTTCGTTTCCGGCGATTGCCCCGATGTCCTGCCACAGCTCTTTACTCATTGTGTTGTATTGTACCGCTGTCATAATGTACCGTATTTTATTGTTGTCTGTTGTAATAACGATGATGGCGGGAATTTATTGCAGTTGGGCGGAAGAAAATGTTGTTGTCGAGGGCGGAGAACGATATGTTTGTTTGTAAATGCTTTGATTGCATTTTGTCCTGCTTGCTTTGCAGACCTTGAACACCAATGAATTAAAATTATTTTGTGAAAAATTCAATAAAACTTCGTAATTCTGCAATTCGAAAACAATAACAAAATGGAAACACAGGTAGAATATACAACGCCGACGAAACCTATTGTTTCGCACGCACGAAAAGAGGCGCAGACCCATACGCCAATTCCTGAGGGTTATGTCTCGGTCGAGGAGTTCAACCGCGTTTTTGAGCAGAAAATATGCTCCACCAAGCAGATGGAAGCCACGCCCAAAAAGCGGCTGCACACCGTCGAGGAGTTTATCGACAAGTTGGAACAGGCTGTGCTGGAGAGGCTATGAAGGTCTACACGGTCAGAATCCTCGACACGGTCTTTGCTGACATTGGCGACATTGCCGACTATATTGTTGCCGTCAGCACTCCGGAACACGCGGCCAAATATGCGCGGGAACTGTAGGCTGAGATTATGTCGCTGAGCTATCTGGCCGGTATCATTCCCGAAAGTCGCTACCGTTCCGTTCGGCACTACCACCCTCACGCCAAACAATTGCGCACCCACAACAAGCAGCTGATCATCATCTTCCATATCGAAGGCAACGTGGCGATAGTGGACAAGATATTAGCCTCAAAATGATCATCAACTAATTGAATATGGATTATAATATTCATTACCCGCTGAATTTTTACCCCCACTACACACCCACGAATTGCACAAGTAATCGGAGAGAATGAAGGAACTGCCGGTGGCCGTTCCGATAGCGCAGCGGAGAACAGAAATTTCCTCTTTCTTTTTTTCTGTTCTCCGCTTGGCTGCACTCCGTTTGCCACCCTGCGGGACGCTATCGAAAGCCACTGGCTTTCTTCATGTGCCTGCGCCTGCCGCAAGAACTAACACTATATTAAAATTGCATTTTGTCAATCCGATAATTCTTCGTACTTTTGCAAATCGAAATCAAAACAACTTGTGCCTTATGAACACAACGGAAAACATAGCATACAGCGCGCTTCGGGCGGGGGAGGCAACATCATATTCCGCGCCTGCGAGGACGAAATCCGCCGCTCCGCAGAAGAAAAAGAGAATGTCTGTTGAGGAATATTTCGGCAAGGTGTTGAAGAAACTGGACGAACATTATGCGGTTGTACAGGAAGGTTGAAATCGACCCGTCGGCGGACGAGGATATCGACGAACTGTACGACTACCTCGTGCAAGTAATGTCCTACGACAGCGCGCGTCGCTATGTACTGGCGATGATTGACGAGGTCAACTCGCTTGCCGTCTATGCCGATTGTTTCGCCGAAAGCCGTTCCGCGACTATCCGCAGAGTGTACCCCGGTGCACGGCGTATGGTGTCGCACAACAAGAAGTGGGTTTACGTATTCCACATCGAAGATGAAGGAACCGTCAGTGGCTGTTCCGATAGCGAAGTGGAGAACAAAATCGTTGTTGTCGACCGTATCTTGAAAGGAAAGATGGTTAAAGGATGATGCAAAGACGATAGGGAGAAACTTTATGTTTCTAATGTTAGTGTTACAGGGTGTGATTGTTCCAAGGAAAAGGATTATAATGCAGTATGTGGACGATACAGTGTAACGCAAAATCTAAATCGTATAGAAAGTGATCAAATTTCAACTTTCAATAATAGTGGAGGAACATGGGCACTGGTATTAAGCCTCATTCTTGGTGGAGAATTAATATGGCTTGCTACACTACTGTAATTATGCTTTGAATCATTTTACTGTAATCTTGTTCCAGCTCCAAACAGCTTTGAAAACGGCTTTTGCACTGCTGCAATACCCCCAAACGATTTTGAAAATGGCTGTCGCAGGTTGCGAAAGGGCCTTTCGGATTGAAAACAGGGTTTTGCAGGGTTGCAACGGAGTGTTTTGAAACGAAAACATAGTTTTGCAGGGCTACAACGCTGCCTCTCGGAATGAAATATTAACAACGTAATACCATAAAGATATGGAAGCAATCTAATTTGACGAAAAATCGCTGTCGCGGTACCCCGTGGCATTTTATTTCAGCGCAGTGAAAGCATTCGAGGAGCGCATCCGCGCGGCGGAGTGCGGAATGGTTTTTGCAGCCGCTTTGTGGCTATGCGGGCGGCGTCACTTTTCTCGGCTGCCAGAGCGGTACTGCTGGAGCGTGGTGCCGAAAATCACAACCATTGTCAGGAGCTCCACGACGGGCACGGCCAGCCACAGGCCGGGGATGCCGACGGCAAGCGGCACCAGCAGGAAGGCGGGCACGAGCAGCACCATGCCGCGGAGCAGCATGAAGAGCGTGGCTTGCAGGTTTTTCTCCGTGGTCTGACAAGTCGACGCTGTCGCGTTGCAGATTTTTCATTTCTTTCATTTTCATATCTTTTTATCTTTAATCTGTTACTTTTCCGCACAAAAAAAAGGCCGGATAAGAAACCGGGCTGTCCCGGCATCTTATCCGGCCTTGGCAGTACCGACTGCCAGCCTCTGATGAGCGGTGCAAAGATACGCACGTTTTTCGACATACAAAAATATTTTTTTACAAATAGGCCTATATCAGGGCGATATGGGCAAGCATATTATGTACATCGCGGTCGAACCGTGAGCTGACACACAATAATTTTGTACGTCCTGCGTTATTCCGTCATGGAAAAGCAATACAAAGCACTGCTACTCAACGGTAGCCCACACGCCACGGGCTGCACCTACACTGCCCTGCGCGCGGTGGCCGACGAACTGGAAAAGAACGGCGTGGCGACGGAGATTGTCCACGTGGGGCATAAGGACATCCGCGGCTGCATAGCCTGTGGACGCTGTGGCGACCTAGGCCGCTGCGTATTCGACGACGAGGTGAACGCCGTGGCCGCCAAGCTGGCCGAGGCCGACGGGCTGGTCGTCGGCTCGCCGGTCTACTACGCCGGCCCCAACGGCACGCTTACCAACCTGCTGGACCGCCTCTTCTTCAGCGCCAGCTACCCGATGCGCATGAAGGTGGGCGCCGCCGTGGTCAGCGCACGGCGCGGAGGCACTACCGCAGCCCTCGACCGACTGAACAAATACTTCACCATCAGTGAGATGCCAGTCGCCAGTAGCCGCTACTGGAACATGGTGCATGGCAACACGCCCGACGAGGTGATGCAGGACGAGGAAGGCCTGCAGGTCATGCGCGTGCTGGGCCGCAACATGGCGTTCCTCATCCGCGCCATCGCCGCAGAGCGCACCCGCACAGGCTTGCCCGAAAAGGAACCCCGCATCGGCACCAACTTCATCCGCTGACCCCCTTATACACCATAGCCATCGTCCGACAATGAAACGAACAATCTACATCGTCTTGGGGCTGATATGCGTGGGCTTGGGCGCGCTGGGGGTGATATTGCCGGGACTACCCACCACGCCGTTTCTGCTGCTGGCCTCGTGGCTCTTCTACCGCTCGTCGGAGCGCCTGCAGCAGTGGCTACTGGCCTCGTGGCTGGGCAAGTATATTCGCTCCTACCACCGGCGTGGCGGCATGACCGCGACGCAGAAGGCCGGCGCCGTGGGGACGATGGCCTTCTTCGTGCTCCTGTCGGCCTTTGTCTTCATCCCTGCCACCTCGGTGGCGCGCCCCATTGTGCTCGCGGCCGGTGCCGTGGGAGCGCTGACAGTGATCTTCGCCGTGCCGAACGCCAAGAACGACGACTGAGCAGGCCAGTATGAGTACCAACTCGGCGGGCGGCGTGGTGCGCGACTTCGGCAACGAGTATGCCCTGTGCGGCATGGCCCGCACCACCGACCTCGACGAGCTGAGTGCCACGCTGATGAAGAACTCCGGCGACAAGCCTGTGACCCTCGCCGACGTGGCCGAAGTACGCATCGGCATCCTACTGGTGTCGCGATATCAGCACCTCTCGCCGTCGGGCCTCTCGCTCCGATCGGCGGTGGTCGAAGAATCCGCCGACCGTCTGAACCCCATACTGATGACCGCCCTCACCTCGGCGCTGGCGCTGATCCCTCTTGTCTTGGGTGGCGACAAGCCCGGCAACGAAATCCAGAGCCCCATGGCCATCGTCGCCCTCACCATCCTCCGCGACCTCCACCTCCTCCTCGCTGAACTGAACGCCCACCGCCTCTGACGGCACGCCCCACCCATCCATTCCAATCCCGCTGGCCCACACCAGCATCCAGCGGGTTCCTTCTCCCTTCTACGTGCCTTCCATGTACCTTCTTTTAATGACTACAAATACATTGAAAATCAAACAAACAACTCAGCATAAATAATACAGTTTATATTATATCAGTTACCTGACGATGAAGGCAAGGTGCAGGTAATCATCAAGGACGAGACCATTTGGGCCACACAGAAGGCAATGGCCGCGCTGTTTGATGTCGGAGTGCCCGATATCAGCAAGCACCTGAAGAAGAAATTCGAGACGGGCGAAC
Organism: Bacteroidales bacterium; assembly: GCA_017446745.1. Taxonomy (GTDB): domain Bacteria; phylum Bacteroidota; class Bacteroidia; order Bacteroidales; family P3; genus Colimorpha. Next base: position 1,242 of record JAFSQF010000013.1, on the reverse strand, counting down.
TCGACAAGGACGTGGTTGTTTCCAAAATGGCAATACCCACTCCGCACGGTGCGATTGAGGGCAAGACACAGATGAGCGACACAGCTTTCTACAGCCTCGATGCCATCATCGCCGTCGGATACAGAGTCTCATCGACACCGAGCTCATCTACCTCCTCGACTTCCTGAAGATGCTCTGGGGCGGTGAAATATTCTAAAACCCGCTACGGTGCCATCCGCATTAAAACATTCAATTAGATTTTGTCATTCCGCAAATTATTCGTATTTTTCATCTTAAATTTAAGATTAAAAGTTTCTCGACCAAAACGGATTCTCGCCGAGAAACCTGAAGTACATGTGCCGCTTCGCCAAGATTTGGCCCGACGAAGCAATTGTGCAACGCACGTTGCACAATTGCCGTGGCGTCACAATATCTGCCTGATGGAGAAGATCAAAGAACCAAATCGCAGATTAGCTTACGCGATGACGGCAATATAAGGGAGCAGAGGTCAGTCAAAAAGTTGCCAGCAGAAGGGTATCTATCTGCCCACGATAGAGAAACTTGAAAAAGAGGAGGAAATCAAATGACCATACGGCACATATTAGGCATATCTGACGACAAAACTTTCAGCAATCTCTCGACGGTCTCTCGACATCCCTTTTCTATTCCACAATTCACCTCTCTCCACCATACATCTCTTAACCCCACTAACGCATTAAAACATTCCCACATTCACGCATTCAAATATATTTTGCCATTCTGCAAATTCTTCGTACTTTTGCAGCATCCATTGAGTTTTGGGCTCTGTCTTAACTCAAACAAAACGTGATAAATACAAAGTTGTATTATAGAAGTTCGAAAAATAAGATATGAGCAACGACAAGTTATACAAATATCTTGACGCGAGTGGTGGATTGGCAATGCTGTACAACAAGACGCTGCAATCCACCAATGCCACTCAAATGACAGAAAGGAGGATACTTTATGAAAAATATTAAGGACATCCTTCAAGAATATAATCAACTTGGTATAGGAGAGCAGATAGATTACGCCAAGTTCTATCTCTATTCCATCATCACCCACTCTACCGCTATCGAGGGCTCGACAGTGACGGAGATAGAGAACCGCCTGCTGTTCGACGAAGGCATCGGGGCACAGAAACCCCTTATTGAGCAGATGATGAACATCGACCTGAAAGCCGCCTACGAACAGAGCATTGTCTATGCCCGCGAACATAACGACTATACGGTGGAACTGCTACGT
>JAFSQF010000077.1 GCA_017446745.1 Bacteroidales bacterium | reverse complement strand
GGTCTTTTTCTTTTTTTTTTTTGGGGGGGGCTTTTTTTTTGGGGGGGGCTTTTCTTTTTTTTTGGGGGGGGGGGGGTTTGTTTTTTTGGGGGGAGCGTGGGGGGCGAGGCGGTGCCTCGCCTTACGGACAATCGCGGGTGAATTTATGGATGTCGAGCTCGTCGGGAGAGACAAACCAGACAATGTCGGAGAGGCGGAATACGGTCTTGGAACGCGGGTTGAGGATCTGCTGGCCGTCGCGCTCTATGGCTATAATCATGGCATGGAAATGCTGCGAGAAATGGGACTCCGAGATGGTCATGCCAACAAAAGGATGCTCGTTGGTAAGGGTCAGCCGATAGATATTCAACTCGTTGTCGGAATGGTCGTGGATTAGCATATCGGGCTCCACATCTATTACGGAGCGGAGGTGCGCTATCTGGTCTTCGCTGCCCATGACAGAGAGACGGTCGCCAGGCAGGATAAGCATCTCCTTGGGCGGGAGGTCGTAGACCTGCCCGGCACGCTCGATGGAGACGATATTGATGCCATAATCCTCGCGGAAATTGGTGTCCATCAGACGCTTGCCAGAATAGGGGGAATACTGCGTGACGGCGACGCGCTCAAGGTAGAAATTATTCTCGAGAAGCGTGGGAATCTTGAAAGACTGCTGGGCCTGCCGCGAGTTAAAATTCGATACAAACTGATTCTCTATGCGTTGATAGAAGCCTATGGCTCGCTTGGAAAAGAGCACCACAAGGACGATGAAGACCGCTAAGATGATAAGGAAACCCACGGCGAGGTGGATGTAGGAGCCAATGACAAGGCCTATGAAGAAGAGCGCAAGGAAATAGCGCAGTAGGAGCACTGGGATGACTATAGCCTGACTGTATTCCGTGGAATCAAGCAACTCTTTTATCTTCAAACGATTGACATTACGTACTGCTATAGCCCACACGAAAGGTATCATGATGGTGAGGGTGATCATCATGCCAAGGAAATTGCCCCAAAATGAGGGCTCGCCGGCCTCGTTGGTGATGACGGTGTTGAGGAAGGGCTTGAGGAGCGTGAACGAGAGTAGGCAGATGGCTGCGTTGATGGCACTATAAATAAGGATAGAGGAGAACTGTTTCTTCAGGAACGAACGCACCGACGACGACTGGTTGGTTTGCTTGGCAGAATTGCTGTAGCGCTCGAGGGCTTCTTTGAGGCGCTGCGGCAAGCGTGGTTCCAGCTTGCTATAGAATGGATTGGAGGCCTTGATCATATAGGGCGTCACGAAGGTGGTGACGATAGACACGGAGACTATGATGGGATAGATATCGGGATTGATGACGCCGAACGAGAGGCCAAGACCGGCAATGATGAAAGAGAACTCGCCAATCTGGCAGAAGCAGAAGCCCGACTGGACTGCGGTTTTAAGGTTCTTGCCGGAGAGGACGAAGCCAAGGGTGGCGGCAGTGGACTTGAAGAGGATGACAGTTCCGGCAATGACGAGGATGGGGACCAAGTACTTGACGAGGATATGAGGGTCGACGAGCATTCCCACTGAGACGAAAAAGACCGCGCAGAAAAGGTTCTTGATAGGCGTGATAATGCGATGGATGACATCGGCCTCGATGGTTTCGGCAAGAATGGCACCCATTACGAAAGCACCAAGAGCGGTGGAAAAGCCGGCATAGGAGGCCAGCACAACCATGCCGAAGCATAGCCCCACGGCAACGATGCAAAGCGTCTCCTCAGTCATATAACGACGCATCCAACGCAAGAAGGTGGGAATAAGGAAAATGCCGAAAACAAACCATACTATGAGGAAGAAGACCAACTTGACGAGGCTCATGGCCAGCTGGCCGCCGTCGAAGCTCTTGCTGACCGATATGGTGGAGAGGAGCACCAGGAGAAGGACGGCTATGATGTCCTCGACCACGAGGACAGCCGTGACTGAGGAGGTGAACTTCTGCTGCTTGAGCTTGAGGTCTTCGAACGACTTGATTATGATGGATGTGGAAGAAATAGAGAGCATACATCCGAGGAAGATACACTCCATAGAACTCCAGCCAAGGATGCGACCCACGCTGGAACCGATAAGGAACATGATAGCCAACTCGGTAAGTGCTGTTATGGCACCTGTGGAACCTACTTTCTTCAGCTTCTTGATACTGAATTCAAGACCCAGGGCAAACATAAGGAAGACGATACCGATATCGCTCCACACATGGACATTGGTGACGTCAGAGACGGCAGGAAACCACGGAAAATAGGGGCCTATGAAAAAACCCGCAACAATATAGCCGAGTACGAGAGGTTGCTTGAGCCATTTGAAGACCACGGTGATAACACCTGCGGTGATGAGGATAATGGCGAGGTCGAGAAAGAGAGGAGGCAAGGCTGACATAGAGGATCGGAATTTGCGGTTGGGAAAAGCAATGAGCGATAATGATTGAAAATTAGCAGTTTAAATAAAAACTGACCATCTCCTTAGAAAATGCAAATTTACGAACATTTTATAAAATTTTTAATAACGAAACTTTTTTTATTACTTTTGCAAGACGAAACAACGAGTAACACTGGAATAAAAACATTAGAAAACAATATATTAAAAAAAATGAAAAAACAAGACTTCATCCTAATTATTTGTGTCGTCGTGGTGCTGGCACCTTTCTTCATTCCCGCCACAGGATTTTTCGCCTGGTTTACGCGCGCCACGGCCAACCACGCTTACATCATGGCATTCTTCAAGTTCGCCATCCTGGCCACGCTGGGCGAAATGCTGGCATTGCGTATCAGAAAGGGCGTGTACAACGAGCCGGGATTCGGCATCGTGCCCAGGATGATGGTATGGGGCTTCTTAGGGATGTGCATCGCCATGGCCATGGTGATTTTCAAGACCGGCGTGCCTCGTTTCCTGGAGACCGTGACGGGATGCGAGGCCGGCACCTACGCAGCCATCTTCTCAGCCGAACAACTGACATGGGGCAAGCTGGGCATAGCTTTCGCCGTCAGCGTGCTGATGAACAGCATCTTCGCTCCGGTGATGATGACTTTCCACAAATGCACCGACATACATATTCTCGACAATGGCGGTACGGTACGCGGACTGCTGCGCCCCATGAAGATGCGCGAGATATTCGCCACAAAGGTGAACTGGGATGTGCAATGGAACGTGGTGATAAAGAAAACCATACCGCTATTCTGGTTCCCCGCCCACACCATAACGTTCATCCTGCCGCCTACTTTCCAGGTGCTCTTTGCTGCCCTGCTGGGCGTGGCCCTGGGCTTGATCCTGGCTCTGGCCGGCGGAAGCAAGAAATAACAATGCATAGAACTGTTTATTTGCTGGTATGATATTGAAAAAAAAAGCTGAGAAATCACTGGTTTACGTTCTCCTATTCGCATTTTGGGGCTGCACTCAGGCTCTGCTGCCCGATGCCCTACGAGCTCAGGTGAAGTTTGACTTTCACGGATTTGTCAATCCCCACTACTATGCCGACTCAAGAGCCGTGGTGGGAGGCCGCGAAGATATGATGCTGTTCTTTCCAAAACCTATCGCACCCGACAGCACCGGGAACGACAAGAACGAGGGTTGGCAAGCCAACATGATGGCCATCACTGCTCGCCTCGGGGTACGCATCTCGGGACCCGACGTGCTGGGTGCACGGACCTCGGCATACGTGGAGGGCGACTTCACGGGAAGCACCAACGCCACCATCAACGACCTGCGCCTCCGCCACGCCTACATCAATATGGAGTGGGAACGCCACAAACTGCTGGTGGGCCAATACTGGTACCCGATGCAAATCCACGAGGTGCTGCCCATGACCAACCCGCTGAACATGGGCGCTCCCTTCGCACTCTACGCCCGCTACAACCAGGTGCGCTACCAAACGCAGATGGGGGCAATACAGATGGTTGCCGCGGCCTCGTGGCAGCTCGACAATATGAGCCAGGGGCTGCTCGACGGAACACACACCTCAAGCACCGCCTTTGCACGGCATTCCATGATTCCAGAACTGACGCTACAAGTGCGTTACGCCGGCGAGAAGCTCTTCTTCGGTGGGGCTGCTAACCTCCGAAGCATACAGCCGCAGGTGCCATGGACCTCGCTGAACAAAAGGCTCCACCACATGGCAAGCTACACCCTTTTCGCCAAAGCCACCGCAGGACAGCTGACGGTGAAGGCTCAGACGCTGCTGAACAACAGCCTCTACGAGGGATGCTCGCTGGGCGGATACATGATGCTGACGGACGGCGATGTGGCGGACTGGCATTTCAACACCGTGTGGATGGACCTCTCAAGAAATGCCGGGCGTTGGCGCCCGGGACTTTTCCTGGGATATGCCAAGAACAGCCAATGGGGCGACTACGAAGGGGCTTCGCACTTGTTCGGTCGCGGACAGGACCTGGAATACCTGTGGCGCGTGCAGCCAAGGCTGACATTCAAGGCCAGCCAAACACTGTTTTTCACCGCCGAAGCGGAATATACGCGCGCCGGATATGCTGAGGCCGTGGGCAACTTGCGACTATCATTAACAATGCAATATGATTTCTAACTATCACACACATAGCAGATACTGCGACGGAAAAGGCGAGCTCCGCGAATATGTGGAGTATGCCCTGTCGCGAGGCTTCAAGGCCTTGGGCTTTTCAGGCCATGCCCCTGTGCCGTTCGAGAACAACTTCTCTATAAAAGAGGAAGATTATCTGGACTACTGCAATGAGGTGCGGCGGCTGAAAGAGGAGTATGACGGGAGAATAGAGATTCGACTGGGACTGGAGATAGACTATATTCCAGGAGTTTTGGAGGATTTCGGGGCTCTGATAGCTACAGGCGGGCTGGAATATACAATAGGGAGCGTCCACCTGGTGCCCTCCTCGCCTATCCCTGAAGGCACCGATATTGCTGAGCAGCTTTGGTTTATCGACGGCCCACGCTATGAGACCTACGACGAGGGTCTACAGAAGATTTTTGGCGGCGATATCCGGGCCGGTGTGCGGGCTTTCTTCCACCAAAGCAACGAGATGATAGAGAAAAACCGGCCTACAATAGTGGGACACATGGACAAGATAGTGATGCATAACCGCGGCCGCTATTTCGACCCCGAGGAGGACTGGTTTCGCGAGCTGCTATACGAAACAATAGAGCTGGTGCGCGAGACGGGATGCATAGCCGAAATCAACACTCGGGGACTATACAAAGGACGCCACACCGACTTCTATCCTTCGCGCAACGCCATACGCCACATGAACGAGCTGGGCATACCAGTGCTGGTGGGTACCGACGCACACCAGCCCAGCGACCTGGACAAGTTTGAAGGCATCCACGATTTCCTGAAAGAGATAGGCTACCGGAATGTCGTGACTTCCCTCTGAGGAGTATGTTGCAACAGTGTTGCAATAGTTTGTTGCAACAGTGTTGCTACAGTTTGTTGCAACAGTGTTGCAACATACGGAACGGAATTTAGGCGAGCCATTTGGCGAGCTGGGCGACGAGGTTTTCGGCGCCGTCGAAGATCTCGCTGATATGCGAAGCCACCATATAGGCGGGAGTGGTGATGACCTTGTGCTGGTCGTCAACACATATCTCGGTGGGGGCACAAGCCTCGAGGTGGCATCCAAAGCCCTGTGCCACCTTGGCGGGAGTGCAGTCGATGGTGCCAAGGGTGATGCTGACACCATATTTGCCAAGGACTTTAGCTATGACAATGGGGGCTATGCACATAGCCATGATAGGCTTCTTGGCACGATAGGTCTCGAGGATGGCATCCATGACGGCATCGACCACTTCCATGCGGGGCCCGTCGAAAGCGTAGGTGCTGAGGTTGCGCGCCGCTCCCATACCTCCGGGGAATGCCAATGCGTCGTAGTCGGCGGCACTGTAATCTGCGATGGGCTTGATATCGCCACGCGCTATGCGAGCACTCTCGACAAAGATGTCGCGCTGCTCGATATCGACCAGCTTGCCCTCGTCCTCCTCGTCGTCTTCAACATCGACATGAGGCACCACCTCGAAGAAACCCTCTGGGGCGAAGCACTGATACTGCCAGCCACGGCGGTCGATGGCAAGGAGAAGGCCAAGGGTTTCCTGCAGCTCGCTGCCGTCGCGATTGCCACAGCCTGAAAGGATAACAGCTATTTTTTTCATGAGAAAAGATGTTTTTTTTAAACTTTAACCTTAACCTTAACGTCAACGGGCAAGAGACCGTCAATGATAAGATTAAGGTTAAAGCCTGATGGTACGCAGGCGTCCTCGCCTGCAACAGAAAAATGTTTAAAAATTATTTGCCGGCGTTGTATTCGTCGACCGACTCCTTGATGAGCTGGAAGGTGGCTTCGATGTCGTTGTCGAGGCCCATGGAGAAGCGGATAAGGCCTTCGCTCATGCCCATCTCTTTCTGGATGTCCTCAGGCACCTCGCTGGAGGTCGACTTACCGGAGTTGGAGAAGAGCGTCTTGAAGTAGCCGAGGGAGACGGCAAGGTAGCCGACACCCTTCTTCTGCATGATTTCCATGATGCGGCTGGCAGCATCGGCAGTGCCCATATCAATAGAGATCATGCCGCCGAAGCCATAACCCTGGTTCATCATGCTGCAGGTGAGCTGATAGTCGGGATGCTCGGGAAGACCGGGGTAGTTGTACTTGAAGCCCACCTCTTTGAAGCGCTTGGCAAGGTACATAGCGTTCTCGCCGTGTTTCTGCATGCGGATATGAAGGGTGTGGAGGTTCTTGAGGATGGAGGAGCTACGCATAGGATCCAGCACGGGGCCGAGGAGCATGCAAGTGCCGTTGTTGACATCGATGAGGCTGCCAATGTATTCGGCCGAGCCGCAGATGGCGCCAGCCACGCAGTCGTTCTTGCCGTTGACGAACTTGGTCATGGAATAGACCACGACATCGGCGCCAAGACGGTAGGGGCTGAAGATCATGGGGGTGAAGGTATTGTCAACAATAAGCTTGGCACCGTGGGCATGAGCTATCTTGCTGAGCTCCGGGATATTGGCAATGCGGAGCAGGGGATTGTTCATAGTTTCGGTATAGAGCACCTTGGTGTTGGGGCGGATAGCTTTCTTGACGGCTTCGAGGTCCTGGAAGTTGACAAAAGTGGTCTCGACATTGAACTTCTTGAGATAGTTGTTCATGAAAGCGAAAGTGCCGCCATAGGTTGTCATAGAGCTGACGATGTGGTCGCCACTCTTGACCTCGTGGAGGAGAGCGCAGGTGATTGCTGCGAGGCCGGAGCCGGTGCACCAGGCTGCCTCTGTGCCTTCCATGGCAGCGAGGGCCTGGCAGAGGGCGAGGTTGGAGGGATTCCAGTGACGGCTGTAGAGGAAATAGCCCTCTGTCTCGCCGTGGAATGTCTCGGTCATGAGATGAGCCTCAGGGAATGTGAATGTTGCGCTGTCGCTGATTGCGGGGTTCACGCCGCGGTTGGCGTCGCGTCCGTCGAGACGCTGAATAGCTGTTGCGGGATCAAATTTCTGCATAAAATATTTAATTTTAAGAATATACAATTAGTATTTATTCATAAAAGAATGTGCAAATTTACGAATATTTTGGAAATATATGATATTTTTTAACAAAAGACAGAATCCTCCGTGAATCCATTACCGTGAAGACTATATGATTGTGGTGAAAAAAAACGTAGCATTGAAGCAAGCCCCTAACGAAACATCCTGTAACAATGGCAAGACAAGAAAGGCAATGTATTGGATTGATTGGAGAAGAAGCCCCATAGGAAACTGGCGCAACTACCAGGAGAGGGAGCGTGGGGCGGATTGGGAGATCCATGTGTTGCCGCCGTCGAAGGAGATGGCGATGACAATTTTGACCTCGTTGGCGGTGTTGCGGGACTTGAATAGGCGCGGATTGTCGACGAGGAAACGGAGATCCTCGAATTTTGAATTCTCGTGCGTCGGCGTCACAGTTTGATGGAAGGCAATCCACTGCCCCTCCTCATCTATGAGCTGCGAGGTGCCGTCGGCCTGGTAGAACAGGGCGGAGACCTGTACCGGATTGTCCTTCTGACCATAGATGTTGACGTCGGCATGGATAAGCGTCTTGCGCCTTCCATCGGGGCCTATGCGGTTCTGTTCCAGGTGCACGCTGTTGACAAGAGCCTGAGCCAGCGGGGCACCACCCTTCTGCGTGATACGGATACGCACCGAGTTGCCGCCGTCGATGGGGCGTATGGTGATGACCGCCTCGCGCGGCTCAGGGCTCTCGTTACGCTGTACATTGACCGTGCCATAGCCCGTCGTGGCCTCTATCCACGATGGCAAGTCAAGCCATTCGATATTACTGCACGACATTATCTTTAAGTCTTCATAACCACCCTCGCCATCGAATGTGAAGTGACAATCCTTGATATCGTTGTCAACATAAAGCGACACCGGGGTGGTGGTGACAGAGCTCGAGAATGTGCCGCCCGCCAGAGGTGCAGTCTCGTCGGCGGTAGTGAAGACTTTCACGCTGACATCGAAAGGCTGCTGCTCGTAGTCCTTAAGGGCCATGGCTCCGAAGGGTACGAAAAAGGTTTCCGTAAAGACCTGTAGGTCGGCATCAACAGCAACGATATGTCCTCGCATACCCGGCAGGCCATGCACGTCGAATTCCGTGCCGCGATAGCCATTGGCTATCGTCCTGCTGCCCTCCGGACGCACTATGCATTCGGCAAAGATGGTTTGTCCTTTCAAGTTCTCGGCCACCATATCTATCGTAACCTCCACGCCTTGGCGACTCTTGACGCAGCCAAAGCGCATAGAAGCATCAATACGCTGTATCTTAGACGTCATGCCTGAACTTTTGACGGCAGCCTTGGGTGTGGGCGCTGCCTGCGATGGGGTTACGGTGGGCGTGACAGCAACACGGTCGGACAACTCCGTCTGAACGGGCTGAGTGGATATGTCGGCTTGGACGGACGATTCCTGTTTGGCAGGCTGGGCAGAATAGTCGAGCCGGTCAGATTGGACGGACTTGGCCGTCAATTCGGCCTGACCTGTCAGTTCAAACTGGTCGGGTTGGTCTGACATTTCAGACGGCACTGGCGAGGAGTACTCCTCCGTCAAATCAACCTCCTCCGTCGAATCAACCTCCTCCGTCAAACCAACCTCCTCCGTCGAATCAGTTTTCTCCGTAAAATCGGGTTCTTCAGGTTCATCAACCTCTTCAGGTTTTGGAACTATAACAGGCTTCGATTCCAAGGCTTTTTTGCATTGGCGAATCCGGAAGTCAAGGTCGTCTTTTGGAGGTCGGTCTGTATTGCGCTGCGCCCTGTAGAAAGCCTCCAGGGCTATCTGGTATCTTTGGTTATTATAAGCCTCCACTCCCTGACGGTAGTTCTCCTTATAACCAATGCCCTGCGCCACGGCACAAGCACAAACCAGAAAAAAGAAAGCAAATAATAAACAATTCTTCATATTGAAAATGAAATAATAGAAAGAGTGAAAAAGGCTAAAAATGGAAACGAAAAGATTTGCAAATTTACACAAAAATAATCACACTGACACAAGAATATAAAAAAAAACAGTAGTTCATAATAAACCACTCTTAATTCCTGCATCATTTTATTGATTCACATTGGAACAACCGCTGCAATTCAACAGCCATACAATTCAACTATTGGCCTATCAGGAAGACCGTGTTGCGTTTGTGTAGACTTACCGTGTGAAGTTGTTGCTGCCATGCCTTGGCCGGGAGCGTACGGATATACTGCGAAGCGAGGGTGAGGTCGGAGGCCACACAGATTAGCGTGTCGGCACGACATGTGGTGGCGAGGGTTTGAAGCATCTGGTCGTTGCGGTAGGGAGCCTCGATAAAAATTTGGGTCTGGTTGTATTTCAAAGCGTTTGCCTCGAGCAAACGTATCGTTGCCGCACGTTGCTGTGGTTTGACGGGGAGGTAGCCATGGAAGGCGAACTGCTGCCCGTTGAGTCCCGAGGCCATCAGGGCAAGCATAAGCGAAGAAGGACCAACCAGTGGAACCACCTCGAAGCCACGCTGCTGAGCCATGCGCGTGACCAAGGCCCCCGGGTCGGCAATGCAGGGCAGTCCCGCCTCGCTGAGCAGCCCCACATCGTACCCCTGCTCTATGTCGTCCAGAAAGTGGGTGATCTGTTCCGGAGCGGTGTGCTCGTTGAGGATATGGAAAGTCAGCGAATCGATCGGGTGGGGAAATCCGGCCGACTTCAGAAAACGGCGAGCGGAGCGCACCTCTTCAACAATGAACGTGCGGCAGCCATTGAGGAGCTGCATGTTGTGCCGCGGAAGCGAAGCGTCCATGTCGGGAGCACCAATGGGAACGGGGAAAAGGATAAGGCGTGGCAAGGGACTGGTGAATTACAAAAGGGAGGTGGTTACATTTGCGATTCTTGGGCGCGAATCAGCTTGATGTTGTCGAGCTCGATTCGCGTAAAAGGGATAGAATCTATCTTTATGTTGCTGGGTTTGAACCAGCTCTGCTTGGCGAAGAACTCGCTGAGTTCGGGATTCTTGAACTGGTAGCCATGGCGCGCATAAATCGCGTTGCGTGCCAAAGCAAGCTCCGGTTTGGAGAGCTGTCGTATCTCGTTCTGTGTCAGCAGTCGCGCAGAGGCGTTGACAAGCCGCAGGTTGTTGTAGGGGTTGTCGGAGCCAGTGGAGGAGACTAACTCTAAGGGTATCGTGTTGTCTCCGCTCTTTACCACCACCTCTTTGGGTTCCGACGGTTGGGGTGCCACTTGAGTGGCGTTGACCGGCTTGGCTGCAGTGCTTTCGGGCGACGGCTGTGAGCTGGGAGCCGGCATGGCGGTATCGACAGCCGCCAACACGGGCTCGTCGGAGCCTTGCCATGGCTTGGCGACGCACAGGATTATGGTGGCGGAAATGGCCACGATAAGGGTACAGAACACTGCGGTGAGGTTGACGCGAGGCGGGTCGTCCTCCTCTATCTCCTCCTGAGGAAGGAGGGGCGTCTCTGGGTTGTTCTTGTCCACTGTAAGGGCTTCGGCAACGGTGGCGGCAAACAGGTTGGAGGGAGCCTCCTGAGCCTGCTCTTTCTCGCGTTGCTGGCGGTCTATTTCTTCGAGTTGGGAATTATGATTGTTTTCCATTTCTTTAAGGAATTAGATGAGTTTTTCGCACTCTGCGAAAAAAGGCTGGAATGCCCAAGCACAGTAGAGAACGCGGTGGCAGAAGAAAAATTGTGATGATAAGAAAAAAAAGAACGCCCGCCAAAATCTGGCGGGCGATAACTGTAGGGTAAAAACAATCGCCGATTATTTTTTCTTGAGAGCCTTCAGACCTTCCTCAACACCCTTCTTGGCAGCGTCTTTGGCAACCTCTTTACCTTTCTCGACGGCGGCATCTTTCACCTTGTTGCCGATGCATTTCTCGGCCTCAGCCTTCACAGCAGCCTTGAATTCCTCGTCCTGTGCATACTGGGCGAAAGACTGGTCGATGACGGTGTTGATGCATTTCAGGATGTCACCGCAGTTGCAGATTTGCTGTGCGGCGTCCATGATAGCCTGCTGGCGGGCGCTGTTGTCCTCCGTGGCGGCAACGGGCTCGGCTACGGGTTCGTTGACAACGGTCTGTTCCTGAGCGATAGTATCGCAAGCAGCTGAATCAGCGGCGTCATTGTTGCCACCGCAAGCAACCATAGCGGCAAAAGCCACTGCACTAGTGAGAAGTAAGAATACTTTTTTCATTGTTTTTTAATTATTTATAATATTATTTAACATTTTCTTTCGAGCCACAAAATTACATTAAAATCTCAGAACGTCATCGATTTTTATCATAGTTTAACATTTGGAGGAGAGAAAGACGCAGCGATTCGAGGTAAAAAAGCCTGCCACAGTCGAAGGACGATTGAGGCAGGCTCTGATTTGGGGTATTCTTTATTGTTTTACTATTTTATATACCTGCGAGTTGGCACGGAGCAAGTAGATGCCGGGGCGCAGCTGGTCGACGGGTATGGATGTGGTCGATGCCGTGGCGCATTGCTGAAGCAACAATCGGCCTGAAATGTCGAAGAGGGTAAGTGTTGTACCCGGGGCGGCCTGGACAAACAGAGTGCCCGTTGTGGGGTTGGGGTAGACAACAAGGGGTTGATCGCCGGCAGCGTTTTGAATCGCCACGGGGGCTGAGAACTCGGCAAAGACAACGTGGCTTTTGTTGTCGCCGACCAGAGTGAAGAACAGCGTTGCCGTAGTATCGCCCTGAAGGCTGTCGAGCGGTATGGTATCGTTGTCGAGGAGGAGGTTGGTGAAAGTGTTGCCAGTATATGGGGCGATGCTGAAAGTGACGCTGTCGCCAACGTTGAGGGTGAGGTATCCCGATGGGGTAATCGTGCCGAAACCATTGGAAACGGCCTGCACAAGCATGCCATCGGTGATGACGAGGTCGTCGACCGCCACAGGCGCCGCGGATTTGGCCGAGAATTCAATCTGGCTGAAGTCGCCCAGCTCCGGCAGTGCCACGTAGACCTCCCTCCAGTTCGCCATGCCAAGGGCAAAGGTGTCGAGGAGCAGAGTATCCCAATTGGAAGCCACTCCTCTGCGATAGCGGAGGCGGAAAGAGGCTTGCATGTCGCTGTTTTCGTCGTAATGGAGGCGGAAAGAGAGGACAGCATTGCGGAGCGAGTCGGCGAAGATGGGGCGGGAGACGACGGAGAGCCAACGCTCCGGGTCGGGGTTGGAGAGCCCGAGGACGTTGCCCAGCTGCGCTTCCGAGGTACTCCAGCTGCCGGACCAGCAAGGTGGCAGCTGCCCCGGCGTGGTGGCATCGAAATTCTCCGAAGTCCAGTATTTTTCGGGACAGCTCAGGGTTTGGGTTGCGAGCAATACACCTTCTGAATAGATGCGGTTGCGGTGGAGCGAGAAGACCTTGAAATAATAGGTCTGCTCCTGCTCGAGGCTGTCGACAAGGCAGTAATCGTCGTTGCCCTTATAAACCACCACGCCGCCTCCATCTATGGTGTCGCCTACATGATAGGTGCGGGCAGGGATGCCAATAGAATCGGGGTGGGTGCTCATAACAACGAAGGTGGAGTAACCGCCATAACGCTGCCAGTCAAGGAGAACGGAATGCTGGCTGACGGGCATAATGCCGACGTTGAAATTCTCGGGAGATTTATTGACGGAGAAAATGATTGTATTATCAGCACTATTTTCAGAGATGGAAGAGATGGGAATGTTGGTGGGAACGCCGGACCATGGGCGCATCCATGGGGTGGTGAAGTCGGTGAGGGAATCGCGGGCTCCGCCGCCGGGATAAGGCGTATCGCTGGAGTTGAGGTTGCCGTAGCTTGCGGGGCTGGAATTGGGGTATTGGTATTGGGAGGGCGCGAGGATGTAGATTTGCTGTGGGTGAGCGTAATTAGAGACCCATGCGCCCTGGGCGTCGGGATGGACGTGATAGACGAGCATACCGTGCCCCGGGATAGCCTCGTCCCATTTGATTCTCTGCCGGTTTTCGATGAGGAAGAAATCGCCTTCTGTGGAGGTGTTGATGCGAATCACATCGTCGTTGGTGATATCGGCCGGACGCAGGATGTAATGTGCCGGGGTGTCGTCGATGGTGTCGCAGTCGGCCCAATGGTAGATGTATAATTTTGTGTAGGGGTTGTGGTTTGCCGGGGTCTGGCCGTTGCGGTTCCAGCTGCCGCCCGACATGATATCCCACCTGCCCAGTCCCGGGAATTCACCCCCCGAGCCGGCATAGTCGGTGTCGTAATAGTCAGGGGCACCAAAGACGTGGCCAAGTTCGTGGCATATAACACCGATATTGGTGAGGTTGGTGCCATAACTGCCGCCCAGTTCAGGCGAGCAGGAGTAGACGTCGACGACAGTGTTGTTGTAGGTGGGAGCATCGAAGATATTCCATTTATGCGACCAGATGCAGTCGGAGCTTGCGCCGGCCTCTTCGCCATAGCCGGCGAAGATAATGTGAAGTCCGTCGATAAAACCGTCGCCGTCGTTATCGTAGTCCGAGAAGTCGACGTAGTTGGCCGCCGAATCCACAGCCTCGCGTGCAAAGGCCTGCGAACCATAGTCGGTGGCACCATAGTAGGCTGTAGGATTTGCGCCAATAAAAGGCCCCACGACATCTACCGAAAGCGAGAAAAGACCCTTGGAGGCATCGTAATAGTAGTCGTGGACACTGCCCGTCATGCCATGGGCAGAATAATTCACCTGGTTGAAAAGCTGGCGGAAAGTGAAACGTCCGTAAGAGAACGACTG
>JAFSQF010000076.1 GCA_017446745.1 Bacteroidales bacterium | reverse complement strand
TAGGGGATCCCGTTCAGTAGCCACCGTTCTTTGCGGATTAAAAATCCTTATAATATTTTGCGTCGGATTGCAAATCCGACGCAACCGAACCTCTCACAATCCCCGTAGGGGATCCCGTTCAATAGCCACCGTTCACCCCCCACCTCCCACAATCCCCGTAGGGGATCCCGTTCAATAGCCAATGCCCAGACGACTACACCTCTCACAATCCCCGTAGGGGATCCCGTTCAGTAGCCACCGTTCTTTGCGGATTAAAAATCCTTATAATATTTTGCGTCGGATTGCAAATCCGACGCAACCGAATAGCCACCGTTCTTTGCGGATTAAAAATCCTTATAATATTTTGCGTCGGATTGCAAATCCGACGCAACCGAAATCCGACGCAACCGAAACGCATAGAATATTGGTTGTCAACAGCCCCACACTATGTGCGGGGTTATTGAGAGTAAGCCCCTCCAGGACTTTATTGTATCACCTTATTTTTTCATTGTCACTTAATTATTGCTAAAACGCTGAATATTTTTTTCTTTTTTTTTGATAAAAAATGCGATAGTTAATTTTTTTTTGTATTTTTGCAAAATATTTGTAAACCTGCATATATTACACATTAGGAAGTTAAATTAATGATAAACACCCATATAACAATGAGAAAGTTATCATCTTTATTGCTTATTGTAGCATCATTGACATTCTCTTCGTGTCTGAAAGATGGCTTTGACGACTTTGAAGCCTTGCAGCACGATTTCACTCTGGAAGGTGAGGTCAATCCCACATTCGTACTCCCCATCGGGCATGGCTCCGCCACCATTCACGACCTCCTGACCATGGTCCAGGAGTCTGAATCTTACGTCGAAGTCGACGACCGCGGGATTCTGACCATATCCTACAGCGCCGACACCCTTTTCAAGATAGACCTTGAAGAAGGCTCAAAGAAAAAACAGCGCGGAGCTAAAGACGGCTCTGAGATTTCCAACGTTGTCCATCACCCGTTCGACGGCGTGCAGGACATCGACCTTTTCAACAAGATGGAAATCGTCGACACGGCGACCTTTGAAGTCGACAGCATCCTGGTAAGTCTCGATGCTTTCGTCAAGGCCTTCGAAGCCTACGGCACTCGCCAGAAAGTGGAAGACTTCGGCGTCCGGTTCTTCTTCGACCAGCTCTACTTGGATGTGGTGGGTAGCGACAACCGGGTTTACAACATCATCGCCAAACAAGACACCGTATGGCTCGACAGCATTTTCGACAATCAGTACATACAACTGTTCAACAACACCGACATCAGCGCCGCCGTCAACAAACGCATGAAACAGGTGCGCTATGGCGGCGTACTCAATATTGCCATAACCGAGGACTTCTACGCCAACTCGGCCGACGACTTTGTCACAGACTCGTTGCAGATCACCGAGATCGACATCGATGGCCACATCGACGTGCGTTTCCCCATATCGGCATATATCGACAACCTCTACTACGAGCAGGACATCGACTTGAAGTCCTCGATCGAACTCGACAACATCTCTGTTGACAGTTCCGCTATCCACCTCGACATCGACAACGGTCTTCCTCTGGCCCTCATCGTCTCCGCCGAACTGCGCGATTCCAACAACCATTACCTGTGCAACCTGCTCAACGACTCTTTGATCGACGGGGCCTCGCTTAAGCCTCTCGACAGCGCACATCCCAACGGAACGCAGGTCACCAACCAACCCACCGTCAGCAAAATCAGAATTGGCATCAACAAAAATGTCTGGGATGCCCTGCCTAAGACCAGAAGGATTCACTTCAAGGCAGGCTTGCGTACCTCGGACAACGGCAGCCACGCCCACGTGGCCATCCGCGATACCGACCTCTTCGGCTTCAAACTATGGGCTTACCTCCACCCCTCCGTCAGCCTCGACTTCAACCTGACAGGCGATGACAACAACAACAACAGCAACGGAAACAACCAGAAAGGAGGTGCACAATGAAACGGATTCTTTTGTTGGCTGCCTTACTCGTGGCGGCCTCCCAGCCCATCTTCGCGCAAAGCAGCAACCTCATCTACGGCTCGTCGCGCAACCCCTTGATGAACAGCGTCAACCCCGCTTTCTTCCCCAACAACTCGCGCATCTACCTGGCATTGCCTAACGTCAACCTCGACCTTGCCAGCCCCGTGGCCTACAGCGACTTGTTCACCTACATCCCCGAAGAACAGCGGTCGGTCATCAACGCCAACCAGCTGCTCGACAACCTGACGACAAACAATATCCTCTTCAACACCAATGTTCATGCTGTAGGCTTGGGCATCAACACCGGACGCATCTTCCTCACCGCCTCGGTGCAAGCCAAGGTGAACCTCATGGTAGGCCTTCCTAATGGGCTTGCCACTCTGATTCAGGAAGGCAACGTCAACCATCTTGGCCCCGACAACCCCATTGAATTGCTCGACGGGCAATTAATATCGCTGCAGAGCTACGCCGAAGGCGCTGTGGGGTTGGGACTGAAGCTGGGCGACCACATGACCGTGGGCTTCCGAGGCAAACTGCTGGTGGGTGCCGCGGATTTCTCCAACGCCGGCTCTTCGCTTAAACTATACACCGCCGAGGACTATTCGTCGCTCACCGCCGACCTTGACGTCAATTTTCACCTGGCTTCTACCATCGTAAGCTTCGACACTGCCAAAAACAAAGTAGACATCAAACAGCCCACGGGTATCCCCAACAATCGCGGCTTCAATTTCGACATAGGCGCTCGCTATTCCAACGACCTTTTCGAGCTCTCGGCAAGCCTGCTCGACCTGGGACCCGGCATCCATTGGACCGAAGGCATCCAACGCGTGGTGTCGAAAAACGAGGACAACCGCTTCGAATTCTCCGGCATCGACATCAGCAATGTCATGCAGGGCGGAAGCCTCGACAGCAACATCATTGGCGACCTTAAGGACAGCCTCATGCAGATGGTTAAGCTGAAATTCATCGACAACGACCAGGATGACTATTGGACGGTGATCCCCACCAAGATAAACATCGGAGGGATGCTCCACCTCACCAAGGGCGTCAGCGCCGGCGTCCTTTTCCACGGCGAATTTGAACGCGGCACGGTAAAAAAAGGCGACCTCTACGAGACTAAGGTGACCGGATTCCACAGCAATACGTCGCTCATAGCGCGCGTCAACCTGGCCGACTGGGTTGAGGTGATTGCCGCCACATCCGTCATCAACAGCAACGACAAATGGGATTGGGTGAACCCCGGCATCGGCCTGACACTTACGCCCCTGCGCACCATCCAAATCTATACTTTCCTCGACTATATTTCCAACATTTATCTTGTCGACGCCAAGCAATTCAACATCTCGTTTGGTGTCAACCTGCTGCTTGGCAGGGACCGCAAGAAACAAGACTATGATGAAGAACTATTGTATTAAGGCCTTCAGAACTGCTCTCGCCGGCCTTGCCATAATGCTCTTGTCGGCATGCAATAACGACATCGATGAATTTAAATTCAAAGGCTATGTGGTTGCCGGAGGCTTCTGTTCATCCTCACAGCCTTACTATTTGATCGACATACTTACCCCCGACAGCCTTGGGGCGGCCTACGGCGACTATCATCACGTGGTGATGGCCTACAAGGCATCGCGCCTGCTACATGGAGGCGACACCGTCTACGGGGTAGGCTACTTCACCGAAGGCTACGCGGCCCTTAACTGCAACATGGTGCCCGACAACGACTACCAAGAGATGATACTCCTTTCTGTCGACGAGGAGCCCTTTTAAGGCCTCTTGTTCAGCAGAAACACCTTGCGGCAGTTCAATCATAAAGACAATCATTTAACAAATAACAGAGACTTCAACAAATGTCAAATATAGTAGCCATAGTAGGGCGACCGAATGTGGGCAAGTCCACCCTATTCAACCGACTGATAGAAGAGCGCAAAGCCATTGTCGACGAGACCTCGGGGGTGACCCGCGACCGCCAATACGGCCATAGCGACTGGAACGGTAAACATTTTTCAGTGATCGACACGGGGGGCTACGTTATGGGAGGCGACGACGCCTTCGAGACGGAGATACGCAAGCAGGTGGCCTTGGCCATCGAGGAGGCCGACCTCATCCTTTTCCTCGTCGATGCCAAAGAGGGGCTCACACCCATGGATGAAGATGTGGCCGACATGCTGCGGCGCTGCAAGAAGCGCGTGATGCTCGTGGTCAACAAATGCGACACCGCAGCGCGCCAGGAAACCATCGGCGAGTTCTACGCCCTTGGTCTTGGCGAGCTCTACCCCATCGCCGGCATCACGGGCAGCGGCACCGGCGACCTTCTGGACGCCGTGGTGGCCGACTTCGACGAGGGCGAGGAGCATGAGGACGACGGCCTGCCGCGCATCACCGTGGTGGGGCGCCCCAACGTGGGCAAGTCGTCTTTCATCAACGCTATCACCGGACAGGAACGCAACATCGTGACCCCTATTGCCGGCACCACACGCGATTCCGTCCTCACCCACTACAACCTCTTCGGCTTCGACTTCAACTTTGTCGACACCGCCGGACTGCGCAAGAAACAGAAAGTCAACGAAGACCTCGAGTTCTATTCTGTTCTTCGCTCGGTGCGGGCCATCGAGAGCAGCGATGTCTGCATACTGATGCTCGACGCCCAGCAGGGGATAGAGCAACAGGACCTGAACATCTTCAGCCTCATACAGCGCAACCACAAAGGGGTCGTCATCGTTGTCAACAAATGGGATCTGATAGAGAAAGCGAACAACACACACAAGGAGTTTGAAGAAACTATACGACAACGCATTGCGCCATTCGACGATGTGCCTATCGTTTTCACCTCAGTCATCAACAAGCAGCGTATCTATAAGGTACTGGAGACAGCACGCCAAGTCTACGAGGCTCGCAGCAGAAAGATAAGCACATCGGAGCTGAACGAAGTGATGCTACCCATCGTCAAGGAGCAGAACCCACCGCCCAGCGTCAAAGGCAAATGGGTGAAGATCAAGTACGTCACCCAGCTGCCCACCCCCTACCCACAGTTCGTGTTTTTCTGCAACCTGCCGCAATATGTTCGCGACCCTTACCGTCGTTTCGTCGAGAACCGCCTGCGCGAGCTATGGGATTTCCACGGAGTACCTATCAACATCTATTTCAGAGCGAAATGAGCAGTGGCATCCGTATCGACAAATACCTGTGGGCCGTGCGGCTCTACAAGACACGCAGCCTGGCCACCGACGCCATACGCAACGGGCGCGTCAAGATGAACGGCATGCCCGTAAAGCCCTCTCACGAGATTGCTGAGGGCGAGATCTATGAGCTGAGCATCGAGCAGATGCACCGCACCGTGCAGGTCAAAGCCTTGCTGGGCAACCGTGTAGGGGCCAAGCTGGTGAACCTCTACCTCACCGACCTCACTCCTCAGGAGGAATACGAGCGCATACAGATGGCACGGCAGTACAGCTTCGAGAAACGTGACCGCGGAAGCGGACGCCCCACGAAACGCGACCGCCGCGAGATCGAAGAATTCAAGTACAGCTGATACTTCGCAGCTCATAAGCCAGTACCCACATCGCTCCTCGCGAATCGAAAAAACAATAAAGCCGACAATAATTATCAAATCACATCATGCTGTCATCACCGGAGGCGTGGAGCCTGCTCATACAGTTCTTTATTATCGCCGTAGCCCTTATCGTGGCCAATATCATACGCCGTAAGGTGAGGCTGCTGTCGCGCAGCCTCATGCCGTCGGCACTCATCGCCGGACTGCTGATACTGTGCCTAAAGGCAATACCCTCGTTCCAAACGCTGCTCGACAAGGGGGTGATGGAGATAGTGACCTACCACGCCCTGGGTCTGGGCTTTGTGGCAATGGCATTGAAGAACAACAAAATAGAGAGCCGTTCCAGCACATTGAAAGTCACAGAGACAGGAGCGCTGACAGCAGCCACCTACGTTGTTCAGGCCATCGTGGGACTTGGGGCCTCGATATTGCTGTATTTGTTCTGGAACCGCGAGACGTTCTTCTACAGCGGCGGGCTCCTGCTGCCCATGGGTTATGGACAGGGTCCCGGACAGGCCCTGAACATTGGGAGCACCTACCAGCAGGTGGCCGCCGACCAAGGCATAGCCTTCCACGGCATCGACTTTGGTCTTAGCATCGCCGCCATAGGCTTTCTGGTGGGAAGCCTTGTCGGCGTGGTGTATATGAACATCCTGCGTCGGCGTGGCGAGCTGAAAGTCAAGACGAGCGATTACCGTGAGGCCTACACCCTTCAAGACTACGAGAGCGACAACGAGATACCCCACAGCGAGTCCATCGACAAGCTCAGCGTGCAGGTCTGCCTCGTATTGCTCGTCTATGGGGCTGTGTTCCTGCTGATGTATGGAGTGCAGCACATCGAGATGGGAGGCTTCGGCAAGACGCTGAAGCCATTGGTATGGGGTTTCAACTTTCTCTGGGGCACCATCTTCGGCGTACTGCTTAAAATCATCTTGCGGCGCAGCAAAGAGGCACATATTATGCATCGCGAGTACATCAACAACTACCTCCTGAACCGCATCTGCGGACTTTGCTTCGACGTGATGATCGTTGCCGGGACTGCGGCCATCAGTTTCGACAACCTCCGCGGTCTTTGGTTGCCGCTCGTCATCGTATGCACCCTCGGAGCTGTCGCCACGTTCTATTTTGTGCGAAAGGCCTGCAACAAGCTCTACCCCACCTACCGTCACGAGGCTTTCTTCTCGATGTTCGGCATGCTTACCGGCACGGCGAGCAACGGGATGATCCTGCTTCGCGAAATCGACCCCAAATTCGAGACGCCGGCGGCCAACAACCTGGTGTTGCAGAGCATTCCCGCCATCCTCTTTGGCTTTCCCATCCTGCTGCTCGTGGGCTTCGCCCCCACCAGCCTCACCAACACGCTCATCACACTCGGCATCTTGGTGGCCATCTTCGTGGCATTTTGCCTCTTCCTGTTCCGCAAGCCAAGGCGGCGCGCGGAGCCATAGAAGAAGCCACGGCAGATGCGAAATGCGCCTGCCGTGGCTCTGTTGGTACGCGGGCGTCCCCGCCTGCGACGTTTTATCGCATTCTGCGAAAAAAACTTGTTTTCGCAGAATGCGATAACCTCCTTGAAAAAATTCTTGCAAAACCTCCCTGCAAAAAGTTCCTTGTCAGTCCTTGCGGATAGGGTCGCTGGTGAGGCCTACGCCGAGTTTTTTGAATATCTTGCGGTCCACCTCGCTGGTCATGACAGTGGTATGGGCCTGGCAGCCGTCGAGGAGGGGCAGGCAGTCGAGAGCGCGGCGGCAGTTGTCGTCGAGGAGGCTGAGGATGGAGAGGGTCACGAGGACCTCGTCGGTGTGCAGGCGCGGGTTGCTGCCGTGGAGCATGGAGACCTTGGTATGCTGTATGGGCTCAATCATCTTCTGCGAAATGAGCTTGACGCCATGGTCGATGCCGGCCAGATGCTTCAGGGCGTTGAGGAGCAGTGCGGCGCAGGGGCCCAGCAGGGTGCTGGTCTTAGCGGTGATGATGGTGCCGTCGCCCAGCTCGATGGCTGCGGCATGCACGCCTTCCTTATCGCGGCGCTCCTTGGCGGCGACGGTGGTGCGGCGGTCGTCGGTAGTGATCTTGGCCTGCTTCATAAGCAGGGCAATCTTGTTGACCTCGGTGGTGCTCGACTTGCCCATGGCGTAGTCGCAAAGGGCTGTATAGTAGCGACGTATGATCTCGTCCTTCGAGGCCTTGCAGCACACCTCGTCGTCCGAGATGCAGAACCCCGCCATATTAACACCCATATCGGTGGGCGACTTGTAGGGATTTTCGCCATAGATACCCTCAAAGAGAGCATTGAGCACAGGGAAGATCTCAATATCGCGGTTGTAGTTGACTGCCGTCTTGCCGTAGGCGTCGAGGTGGAAGGGGTCGATCATGTTGACATCGTTGAGGTCGGCAGTGGCGGCCTCGTAGGCGATGTTGACAGGGTGCTTCAGAGGGATGCTCCAGATGGGGAACGTCTCAAACTTGGCGTAGCCGGCCTTGAGGCCTCGCTTGTTCTCCTGGTAGAGCTGGCTGAGGCACACGGCCATCTTGCCGCTTCCGGGACCCGGGGCAGTGATGACCACGAGGGGGCGTGTGGTCTCGATATAGTCGTTCTTGCCGAAGCCCTCGTCGGAGTCTATCAGCTCCACATTGGTGGGATAGCCCTCGATAAGGTAGTGGTAGTAGACGTTGATGCCCAAGCGTTCCAGGCGCTCGCGGTAGGCCATGGCACTCGACTGGCCGTTGTAGTGCGTTATGACCACCGAGTTGACCAAGAAGCCGCGTTGCATGAAGGCGTCGCGGAGGCGCAGCACGTCGACATCGTAGGTGATGCCCAAATCGCCACGGACCTTGTTTTTCTCGATGTCCAAAGCACTGATAACGATAACGATCTCAGCATCGTCCTTTAGCTGAGTGAGCATCTTAAGCTTGCTGTCGGGCTCAAAGCCTGGCAGAACACGACTGGCGTGGTAGTCGTCGAAGAGTTTACCGCCAAATTCAAGATAAAGTTTATTGCCGAACTTGCTGATTCTTTCTTTGATGTGTTCGGATTGTATCCTCAGATACTTTTCATTGTCAAAACCGTTTTTCATTGCAATAATGTTCAAGAAATACGGGATACAAAAGTAGGAATAATTTTTGAAAAGAGGCAATTTTTTTTTGAAAAAATAATTAAGCAGAAGAAAATCAGGCGATAAAAAATGCCCATCGGTCTTAATGATGATATAAACAGAGACCTTTGTCGGGGTGTAATAACAGGAATTACCATAAATTGGCCAGGAATTAACCAGATATTTTTTTTTATTAACGGCAATTATCAGCAATTATCAGCAATTAACCAGCAATTAATCAGCAATTATCAGCAATTAACAAGAAATTATTTTTTCTATTAACGGCAATTATCAGCAATTAACCAGAAATTAAACAGAAAATATTTTTTTTGAACATTGATGGGCAGGAATTTCATAAATGTCAAATGAATTTGACTGACTACTTATCTTTTTGCAATTTTTCAGCGATAATTCAGAAAAAATCACTACTTTTGCATAATACACACACAAATAGGCAATGCAAGAAGACATTAATAGACTGCAAGTTGTTCTCGCTGAGCGTCAGCGAACAAACAAACGGTTGGCAGAACCAACGGGGAAAGCCCTTTCAACAGAAGGGTGCCTCACGAGCGAAATATGGCAGCTCGCTGTTGACCAAATTATCGCAAATGCTTCGCCTTCAAGTTGGCCGTGGATACAGTCGCCCCAACCTGAACAACATGCGCAAATTCTATTTGATGTACCCATTTTGTCAGACGTCTGACAAATTAAGCTGGTCTCATATCTGCGAACTGATAACGGCCGACAATCCGCTGGAGCGTGAGTTTTACGAGAAAGAATGTGTGGCGTGCAACTGGGATGTGCGTTCGCTTCTCCGCCAGATGGAAAGCGGGCTCTTCCTCAGGCTCTCTTGTACTCATTTTTGTTGACTTTTGTGTCAACTTTTTTCAGCGCAAGACAGACTCATCCTTTCTGTGAAGGCAATACTCGCACAACGGGCATTTTTACCATCAAATACCTGCGTATGTTGGGATACGACATGAACAACGACTTGTTCGCCAATCACTCCTGGTATTTTCGCAATGCACTGGTACGTGCCAATTATCGCAATGTGGCCAAGGGTATAGACCTGGAACCAATATTCATGATACGCTTCTTCCGTAATCTGCTGCTGGGAGAGAACAACACGCTTAAGAACCGCTATATGCTGATTAATCCACCTGAAGAATGGCGGATGCCCGAACAAGTACCCGAACAAGCACCCGAACAAGTACCCGAACAAGTACCCGAACAAGCACCCGAACAAGTTACCCGACAAGCTACCCGACAAGCTCAACACTGACAACATGTATGTTAGGAAGTTATTAGTCATTATAGGAAACAGCCAAATGTCTATAAAAGAAATGTTAGGAGTAGCAGGTCTTAAAAACAGGGAGAGTTTCATGGATGTCTATCTAAACCCTGCTATCTCCGAGGGCTATGTCCGGCTGCTATATCCCGACAAGCCCCGTCATCCTCGTCAGAAATACCTGCTGACGGTGAAAGGACTGGCACTCTATAATGAACTAACTTCCTAACTGGGGAGCAAAGTATCAACTTATTTTTTACTTATTGCAGATAATGAATAATGATTATCCGCAAAAGGCCCAAATTTGACAACGCCTATCCCAACACCCATACCATTCCCCGTAGGGGATTCCGTTCAATAGCCAGTGCCAATCCAGTACCCATCTCCATCAATCCCCGTAGGGGATTCCGTTCAATAGCCAGTGCCAATCCAGTACCCATCTCCATCAATCCCCGTAGGGGATTCCGTTCAATAGATAATGAATATGTAATATGCCGCCCCTACGGGGCTCGGATAGGGAGGGGGGAGG
>JAFSQF010000075.1 GCA_017446745.1 Bacteroidales bacterium | reverse complement strand
TGGGTTAGGAGGCGAAGCTTCCCAGCTTCGCCATTGTGACGACAAAGGGGGATTGTTGTAGCGTTGGTCGGGCTGGGAAGCCCGACCTCCTACAGAGGTGGTCGAAACACGCATCTGCAGCCTGCCCACCAAAGCCGCGGCAGACATCTACGACAAACTTGGCTATCGCCACTACCCATTCCGAAAAATGAAAATCTGTAGTACCCAAACATGGAACCCCGAAGCGCCAAATCGCTCAAGACAGGATAGTTAGATTAAACAAGGGGTGAACTTGGGTTAACTTCGCAGAATGCGAAGAACTCCTTGCGAAGAGCTCCTTGCGAAGAAGTCCTTGTGAAGAAATCCTTGTGAAGAGCTCCTTGCGAAGAAATTCTTGTGAAGAGCTCCTTGTGAAGAAATCCATGCGAAGAACTAAGTGCGTAGAGTAACATACGAAAAAAAAGCTCCTTGTGAATGCAGGAGCTTTGCTTCATTTCGGTGACCCCGGCGGGATTCAAACCGCGAAATGGAGGCGTGGGCGCGCGAGACGCAGCAGCTCTCGAAGGCTCAGGCTGCTCTCTTCACCAAGGGCAAACGGCGCAACCGTACCTACAAAAGCGGCAAGAAAGCCGGCAAGACCGAGGGGAAGCTGCGCAACCACGTGCAGTTTCAGTTGAAGAGCGACGGCGGCGAGGTGGCGGGTGTGGCTTTCCAGTTCCCCGTACACGGCATCTTCAAGGAATATGGTGTGTCGAGGGGTTATCCCGCCAGCGGCCATATGCGCAGGTCCATGTCCGAATGGATAAGCGGCGCACTCGGCAAGCAGGATGAACGACTGGCCGACATCGTGGCCGAGTACCAGTCGGGCAAAGTGCTCCGCACCTTCCGCGCTATCGGTGGAAAAACGACATCTTGGACTGTCAACTGAAAATGGTTCTATATATCGTCATCGTGTCGCTGTTTTACTCGCCTTATCTGTAAGGTGAGCAAAATATTCTATATTGTTTTTCAGTAATTTGCAAATTGTTTTCAGAAAATATTTTGCCATATCGGAAATTGTTGCTACTTTTGCAGCATGAAAAAGCAACGCTCTACTTTCTTGTAGAGACATGGCCACTTTCGAGTGGCTTTTTTTATAATAATGATTAATATGACGGCAGAAACAAGAAATAGGGTGACATTCTACATCGACGGCTTCAACACCCTCCTTATACAGGGCTATATGGCACACCCCGACGACTTCAACTCCCCGGAGATGCAGCGGCAGGTCCGCGCCACCACCTACCTGATGAGCGTAGTGCGGCGGCAGTTTGCCGACAAAGTGCAAGAAAAGATGGGAGGGTGATACTAATATATAGAAAGGAGCAACAACAATGGTAAAAATCTACGACATATACGGCGACCTTCTCCGTGAGTTTCCCGACCTGGACACCCTGGCGGGGGCCGACCTGTCGTTCCAGGATTTTCGGAACGCCGATTTTCGTGGAATGGATTTGACCGGCACGGACTTTAACGGCGCAGACCTGGAATATGCCGACTTTGAGGATGCCATAGTGGATGGTGCCGACTTTTACGGCACGTGTTGCGAGTATCGCAGCACGGTAGCCTCCGGCGCATTCAGGGAAAGCGGCATCAGGACGTGACGCTGTCCCCTTTCGTGAAGCTGCAATAGAGTACCTTTGCCGTAAATTTTAAGGATTTATGGCAAAGGTATTATCACGTAAAGTAACCATCTATATCGACGGCAAAGAGGTAGAGAACACTATTAAATCCCTTGAAGCCGAGGCTGCCAAATTGCGAGCCCAACAGAGGAACCTGGTTATCGGCAGCGAGGAGTATATTGAAACATCCCGAAAGCTGAAAGAGATAAAGGATGTGTTGGCGCAGCAAAAGAACGCCGTCGAGGGGGTTGCTGACGCTTATGGGGAAGCCCGGAAGAAAGCGGCTGAGTGGTCGAATATACTTGTCGGGATGAAGACGCTGTGGCAGAAGGGTAGCGACTTGTTCAACTGGCTGAAGGGATTCAGCGATGAGGCGGCGCGGATGGACGACGTGTATGCCGACGTGATGAAGACCACGGGGCTGACACGCGGCGAGGTGCTGCGGCTGAACGAGGCCTTCAAGGGGATGGATACGCGGACGGCGCGCGAGGAGCTGAACCGTCTGGCGGCGGAGGCCGGCAAGCTGGGCATACAGGGAGTGGAAAGAGTGGCCGCTTTCTCGGAGGCTGCCGATAAGATCAAGGTGGCCTTGGGTGAGGACCTTGGCGAGGATGCCACCACCGTCATCGGCAAGATGGCGGAGGTGTACACACGGAGCACGGCGGAGTTGGCCGGTGCCGGCGACCTTGGGGAGAAGATGCTGCGCATCGGCTCGGCCATCAATTCGCTGGGAGCTGCCAGCAGCGCGGCGGAGCCCCACATGGTGGACTTCCTGGCCCGGCTGGGCGGTATGGCGAGCCAGGCGGGGCTGTCGGCTCAGCAGGTGCTGGGCTATGCGTCGGCGCTGGATCAGAGTGGCGTGAGCGTGGAGAAATCGGCAACGGCGTTCCAGAACTTTATGTCAAAGATGATGCAGAAGCCGGGCGAGTTTGCGGCGATAGCGCGGCAAGGAGTGGCGGAGTTCCGTCAGCTGATGGAGACCGATATGGATGCTGCCATCAAGGCTGTGCTTGCGGGGCTGAACGAGGAGGGCGGTATGACGCGGCTGGCGCCGCTGTTCAAAGACCTGCAGATGGCTGGCAGTGGGGTGACCACGATGCTCACCACCTTGAAGGGCAGCCTGGACAAGGTGAACGAGGCGCAGGCGATAGCCAACAGCCAGATGAGCAGCGGGGCGAGCATCGAGGAGGAGTTTGCGGTGAAGAACAACACGATGCAGGCACGGCTGGACAAAGCCAAAGACACCTTCCACGACACCGCCGAAACCCTCGGCAATGCCCTCTACCCTGCCATGATCAGCGTGACCAATGCCGGCAGTGGGCTGATGAGTGCCGCCTCGGGCCTCATCGGGTTCCTGCGGGAGTATCCGGCGGTGCTCAGTCCGCTGGTTGCAATGGGTGGAGCCTGGCTGGCGTTGAAGCTGAAGACCGCCACCGCCACGGTGGCGGAAAAAGCCGCCGAGTTGGTTATGCTTCCCGTCAAGCGGACGCGGCAGGCCTTGGAGCAGCGGCAGATAATGCTGGAACAGAAGAAACTTGAAGCATACCACCGAAATCGCCAAGCTGAATATCTGGAGATGATCAACAAAGAGAAGCTCATCCTCACCGACAAGGCGTATGCTGCCACAGTGGAGGGGCTTGCGCGCCGCGAGCAGGCGGAGGCCAATATCAAGGCCTACTCGGCGAACGCCACGCAGCATGCCGACGCCGCCGACAAAGCCCACACGGCCACCATACGGGCTAAGAATGCGGCGATGAAAGCCACACCGTGGGGTCTCATCATAGGGCTGGCGACAACGCTGGCCACAGTGATATACAAGCTGGCCACAGCCGAGAGCGACCTTGAGAAAGCCACAAAGGAGGCCAACCGTCAGGTGTTCGAAGAGCAAGGGCGGCTGAAAGTGCTGCGCGAAAGAATGGAGGGGGCTGCGGAGGGTAGTGAGGAGTATTTGAATGCCCTCGGCGAACTAAGGGCGATGCATCCCGAAATAGTCAGCCTTTACGTTGATGAAAAAGGGCACATTGAAGACCTTACAGGCATGTACAAGGCGTTGGGAGAGGCTGCGGCGGCCAGCGTGTATCAACGTATGTATGCGGAAAAGGCAAGTGAATTGCAGGGCGAGCTTGGCGAGAAATTACAGGACAGAATGGAATGGTTCGGTAAAAAGGTAAACCGAGTGTTTTCCGACCTCAGCGAAGCTGAAAAACTCCACATAAAGCAAGAAATCAACACCATCCTTAAAGAGGCCGCTGATGGTGAGACTGAGTTTGTTGATTTAACTGTAAGGCTTCGCGATTTATTGCTTGGCAGCGGGCTGTCTATTAGCTCAACAGCCTACAGCGTGATGACGAACGAGCTTTTCAAGATGCGCGGTGAGGCAAATCTGACAACACAGGCATTGAAAGAGCTGCAGACTTCGCTGAAGGCTACCGACCCCGACCCCTTCGGGGTGCAAAAGAAGAGCCTTAAGGAGTTGGAGGCGGAGCTTGCCAAGGTGTTAGAGGCTATGGAACGCGGTTTTAGCGAAGGGGCCGAAAAGGATGCTGCCAGGCTGAAAGCTTTGCGCGACCAAATTGCAAAACTAAGAAAATCATCCAAAGAGGATGAAACCCCAGGTGACGATGGTGGTAATTACAGCGGCGGCGAAACTCCGGCACAGCGAAAAGCCCGTGAGAAGCGCGAGCGCGAGGAGAAGGCGTGGAACAGCTTCTCGCAGAACTACGAGCAGGTGATGGCGAAGATTACGGCGCGGACGCTGACGGGGGTGGAGAAAATCAACGCCGAGGTGGATGCTTCGATAATGAAGATGAGGCAGGAATTGGAGAATGTAGACAAGACGGTCCACCCGGAAGCGGCAGAAAACCTGGAGCGGCTTGTGGTGCAGGCGGAGCGGTGGAAGGCGGCCAGGATAGACGAATACCTCGCCAAGACCCAGGCGGAGATAGACAAGCTGCGCAAGTCCACCGCCAAACAAGGGAACGGCGAGCAGGTTGACAAGGCGGCAAAAGCCGTCGAGGAATTGCGACAGAAGATCAGCGGTATTGACGACGAGCTGATAAAGCTCTATGCCGACCAGGCGGCGCTCTTTCCGATGACCGACGAAGCGTCGCGTCGGCAGCTGCACGACGTCAATGAGAGGATAGCCGCCTATCGTGAGCTTCGCAATGTTGTCGCCGCTTCTGTCTTTGCGTCGATAGACACGAGCGTCAAGAATCCGTTCGAAAAGGCTATTGACCAGGATGAGGATAAAGGCAATTTTAGCTTCACGAAAGCCCGGGAGAAGGCCATGGCGGAGGTTGCCAAGCAAGTCGAGGAATACACAAAGAAACTTGACGACGCTATCGCCGCCGAGGAGTTGATGGAGCAGGCAGCCCGGAAGAGCGGAAATGTGGATGAAGCCGAACGGCACCGCAAGAACGCCGAAGCCCTGCGGGAACAAAAGGCGGAGCTGGATGAGGTGGCCAAGGGCGAGCAGACCGTGAAGGAGAAAGCCGAGGAGTTAGCCAAGAGCAAGGCCTTCCGCAGCACCCTCCAGAACTGGGCTGACGCGGTGGATGAATTCGGCAACAAGGCGCTGTCGGTATTCTCCAATATCAACACCCTGCTGAAGAATATCGCCGACAGCCGCTTGCAGCAGTTGGAGGAGGAGAGGGATGCCGAGATAGAGACGCTGGATGAGCAGCTGGAGCAGAACCTTATATCGCAGGAAGACTACGAGAGCCGGAAGAAAGAACTTGAAGACAACTACAAAGACAAAGCCGATGAGGCGGCGCTTGAAGCGTGGCGTCGGGAGAAACTGCTGGGCGCATCGGAAGCGACCATTGCCGCCGCAGTAGCCACGATGAAGATCTGGGCAGGCGAGGGCTCGACGGCCTACAAGGTGGCAATGAGTACCTTGATGGCCGCCGAGTTTGCTGCGCAGCTGCTGGCCATCAAGAACGAGCCGGAGCCTTACGCGCGGGGTGGCTATGTGCCGAGGCGGACGGTGTATCAGGCTGGCGAGGCGGGGCCGGAATGGGTGGCGTCGAACTCTCTGCTGACAGATCCAGTGGCGGCTCCCGTCATCGAGCAACTGGAAGCCTACCAGCGGGGCAACCGTCGTGCGCTGGCCGACGTGCCGATGGCGCAGCTGAATATGCCGGTGGCGACGCGCGCGGCCCGGGAGCTGGGGCGCAGACGGTCGCTGTCGGAGGGTCGGCTGTCGGAGGCATTGCCGGCGATCAACCCCAATGTGTCGGTGACGATGCCGCAGAATGAGGAGGTGGTGCAGTTGTGGCGCGAGCTGGCCGCGTACTTCAAGGACCCGAACAACCGTCGGGCGGTGATCAGCCGCCAGACGATGACGGACTTTGAGAATAACGAGCAGTTCCTGCGCAGCAGAGCGCGGCTGTAGGCTGTCCCTGCAACCATGCTTTGGGGGTGCTATCTTTGCATAAAAATTCGAAAGGAAAGAAATGTCAGTCAGCATAACATCGTCGCCGTTTGCACTCAGTTGGGCCAGAAACCGAAACAGCTACAAGTTGCATTGCGAGTGCTTAGACTCGGTGGGTGCGAAGCATTATATCGTCTGCCGCCGTCGGGGGAGCATACCGGCGGCGGGCAACCATATAGTGCTTGCCATCGACGGGAGCGAGTATGTCTTTACGGTGGTGGGGAGCGCTACGGGCAATGCCTACGATGTGGCCAGCGACGCGGAGCTGCTGGACAAGATACGGGGGTGCTGGTACTTCACAAGGCTTTTCACCCTGACGGGCACAAACAGCGCGACCTATTTGAGTGCTGTGGCAACGGAGGTGGGCGCGCATCAGGTGTCGATCTACTGCACCGACGCTGCCGGCAACCGGACGGGGCACGAGAGTACGATGCTGAGCTGGACGCTGAACGGCGGCGGAGCGGACCGGCAGGAGAAGCCGAACTATGCCGTGGCTGTAGAATTGGATGTGGTTGTGAACAACAACAACCACGTCGAGACACACACAGTGAAGGGGATGGTGTTCCAGCCCGACAGTGCAGGCGACGTGGAGATACCGCTTGACCTCCTGCCGGGTTTTATTCCGCAGCCGGACCTGCCGTCTACCGTGGCGGCTTTGAATGCGTGGGTGCCGCTGACCAATATGCTGCTGGAATACCGTGTCGGCTATGGCGAGATGTGGGGCGAGGAATCTCCTTTGGTGCAGAACTGGGCAACGGAAACGTATAAATACGCCCTCTGTGGCGAGGTGGCGGAACGCTTCGCCCGGCTCAACCTGCCCGACTGGAAAGGTGGCGAGACGCAGCTGTCGGAGGCCAACAGCCTCTTCCGTGTTCTCGGAGAGGACAACGGCTCGATGATACGCGTCTGCCGCAGTCAGGCGGAATATATCTACGGTATGTGGTTCGACCCGACGGTTGCTTTGACCAACACGAAGACCGTCACCGTCGTCATATCACAGGATGGCGGCGTCGCGGCGTCAAGTACGCATACCGTCAAAAACGGCGAGATATACCGCATCCCTGTCGGACCGCTGGCATTGGGGTGCTCGGCAGCGCGGTACTACACCGTCCAGCTGTCGATGGCCGGCAGCTCATGGAGCCGCACATTTATCATGCAGCCCGACGCATTCGAACCGACAGAATTGCTCATGCAAAGCAAGTACGGCACACTGCGCAGCTTCGTGGTGCCGCAGGTCAGTAGGGAGCTTTCGTTAGAATCAGAGGAACTCCTCGTAGACCGTCGCCGCTACCTCGACAACACGGACAAAGGTGAGATGTTCACGGCTACAACGTTCCAGATGACACGCCCCGAGGCCAAGCGTCTGGCACAATGCATCGGGCAGGAATACCACTACGCCAAATGCGGCAGCGTTTGGCAGCGCATCACCATCGAGGCAGGCTCATTCAAGGTGCTCGACCAGGCCGACGACCTTGTGAAGCTGGAGTTCTCCTACCGCTTCGTCGAGAACCAGACCGAGAACAATACCAACGGCACGATGGCACGCGCCGCCACGGCCACCGTCGTTGATTTCAACAATAACATAGTGGCCTTCTCGGAGGCTACCATACCCAACGGCAATAATATTCTACAATGACAACTATACCCAACATAACAGAAGGAATGACCTGGATGCAGGCATTCGGCATCATCAACCAGCTGATTGATGTGGTGAATGGGCTGAACGAGGCAATGGGGGGTGCGCTGGTTGACGGGAAGATAGACTACAACTCAATTGTCAACCGTCCGCAGATCAACGGGGTTGAGCTTGTGGGGAACCTGACGCAGGCGCAGCTGGAGATATCGCTTGACAGCGAGACGACGAGCAAGTTAGACGGTTTCGAAGAGACGCTTGGAAATGTTGAGGATTCACTGGCGCGGCGACCGACGACAGCAGACCTCGAGGCGGCGCTGCAATCCTACGCCAAGACGGTAGACTTGCCGGATATCAGCGGGCTGGCCACGAAGCAGGAGCTTACGCAGGGGTTGGCGGAGAAGGTGGCGACGACAGACTATAACAGCACCATTACAGCCCTCAACACCGCCATTGGTTCGAAGGCCAGTGCCGGGGAGGTGCCAACGACGGTGCAGTGGAACGCGCTCATCACGGAGATGAACGCCAAGGTGACGCAGGCGGGCAACTCGGCCACGGCGGCGGCCAATTCGGCAACGACGTGCAGCTCGCAGTGCGGCATAGCGACGCAGAAGGCGCAGGAGGCAGCACAGTCGGCGCAGTCGGTGAGCGGTGCTGTGGGGCGCATAGACACACTGGAGGCCACGGTCAACGGGGGCGGCGGCACGCAGGGCATGGTGTCGCGCGTCGGCGCGCTGGAGGCTCAGGTTGGCGAGGCAGGCAAGAAAGTCAGCATCACGTCGGACTTGAAGGAGAGCCGTGTGAAAACGAACACTATCCTCGAGGCCCTCAAAGGGGTGTCGGGTGAGGTGTATGAGAATGTTAAGGATATTGTGGAGCTTGATGTGGATTACTAAATAATAAAGATATGAGATGTATTAGTGCAATAAGCAATATAGGCGCGCCGGGGGTGTGCGTGAACAATATGCCTGGGGTGCAGCGGCTGCTGTTCATACCGCGCAAGGATGTGGAGAGCGTGAACGCGCAGGCAGCGGCGCTGCCGCAGAACTACGGCGAGGCGGTCGTGATAGGCAGCGCGGCGATGACGCAGAAGGCCGTCACCGTAAAGAGCGGCAAGGAATTCGCCGAAATCTTCTGTGCCGACGAACTGGGCGAACTTGTGTACACCCCGCAGGGCCAGAAAGGCAGCCGCTCGCTCAAAGCCGAGCTTGAAATATTCCACCCCGGCTTCAAGAAACAGCTGCTGGGCTATATGTCGGTGGCGATGAACCGCGAGTACTTGATGGTGGTGGGTTTGAGCAATGGCGAGTGGCACCTTTTGGGTGACACGCGCCGCGGTGCGCGTATGGCCGACAGCAGCCGTGCCACGAGCGGCAAGGCCATAACTGATGCCAACGGTGGAGAGCTGCATTTCGAGTACAGCTGCCAGGCACCGAGGGTGTTCTTTGCGGGATGGGAGCCGGACAACGAGGTGTACGGCGTCGAGCGGTTCCGCACGGCCTACGTGCTGGGCACCGAAGACGGCTATGCCATCAGCACCGAGGATGGCTACCTGATAGAGATTGAACCGATAAAACTTTAATACTTATATATATGAGTGAGATTCAAATCAAACGCGGCAGTGACCTTCCGCAGATGCCCAGCTTCGAAGGGGCAACAGAAAAGGTCATCGTCTTCGGTGTGCGCTACGACACCGGCGAGACGGTCAATTACCCATTGTCGGAGTTTATCCGCGCCCTGAGCGAGGGCGAAATCATCCCCAAGCTGGCCGACAACCTGAACATCGGCTCGAACATCGACGTGGAATACCAGCAGACGCGCACCATCGAGACCACCGGCGGCAACCAGGACATCAACAGCGAGCGTCAGGCCCGCGTGGTGAGCATCCGCGGCACCGAGGCGGGCATTGCCGCCAGCGGCGCACGGATCGTCAGCGTGGGCTTCAACCAGCTGCCCCTCTCCGGCATCAGCAGCCAGAAGGCCACCTTCAAAGCTGTGAAGTCAGCCTGGGGCTCCTACGGCGCCAGCACAGAGAACAACGGCTACCTCTTCACGAACAGCCAGAAGCAGATAGTGGTGCCCACCAGCGTGAAGCAGAACGGCGCCAACGTGCCGACGCACACCGAGAACGGGGTGGTGTACTACCTGCCCGCCAGCAACGGCGACGTGGTGGCTACCTTTGCGTCGGGTGTCGACGTGACGGACATCTGCGCCCACATCTGCTGGAGCAACTACCGCGACACCGACCACGCCGCCTACAGCGAGGATGTGTTGAGCCTGGCCAGTACCATCACGGCGATGGGCGGCACGATGCGGCGTGTGTCCAACGGCGGCAGCTACGTCTACGATGAGATTGTCTGTGCCGACAAAGCCGCCGACCGCCTGTGGTACCGTCGCGTTGGAGTGGTCGAGGCGCTGAAAAACCTCTCCTGGAGCGTCGAGGAGATCACCTCCGGCGAAAGCGACAGTCAGACAACCACCTACCGCTTTGCGGCAGCCGTGAGCGCGATGAAGCAGGGCGGCCTGTTCAGCGTCAGCGGCGGCAGCGTCAGCGGCTTCTACCTGAGCGGCACGAACCTGATGGTCGACAGTAGCACCATCAGCACCGTGGCAGATCTGAAAACCGCATTGACTGGTGCGTCGATGAAGTACGAGCTGGCCACGCCGGTCACCGGCACGCACAACCTCACGGGCCTGCTGACCGTCGATGACTTCGGCACGATGCGTTTCGAGGGCGGAGCTACGGCGGTAGACTTCGTGACCGAATATGCCAGCCGTTGGGCCGACGTGGTGAAGAACCTGCCCAACACCATCGAGCAGGAGGGCATCGTTACCGCCGCCGCTATCGTGGCGTTGGCCAAGCGCATCGGAGGCCTCGAGAAGCGTCTGAGCGACGGCCTGGGCAGACTGACTGTCGAGGAACTGAATGTGGTGCGCTGCCTCACCGGTAACCTGATGGACAAGGGCGACAAAGAGAACGCTTTCATCCTGAAGCGCAGCACCTCTCCCGACATCGCTCCGGCTTTCGTCGGCCAGGAGTGGATAGACACCACCAACAAGGTCGCATACAAGGCTTTCGGCACGGCGGCGGCAACGGACTGGAAACAGATTAGTAATGCTTAAAAATCAACAATATGAGCAAATACCTCAGACAATACGCCGACCATCAGGCGTACAAGGATGACACCACCCGTCCCACCGACCGCTCGAGCGTGTCGGTGGCGGGCAACGGTGTGGAATATGACGGCAAGAACGTCATCGTGCCCTATCGCTCCGCTTCGCTGGAGATGGGCGACGAAAAACTGTATGACCTCGCCGAACATCGCGAGGTGATTCTGAAGCACGGCACCTACAATGCAGCCACCTTCGACTCGGCACGTTATGTGCGAAGCGAGGCTTTCTACCTGCTGAGTTACGCCGACCGCGACATCTTTGTCTACAAAAAGTGCATCGGCGACAAGTCGAACGCGTACCACGGCGGCTCGGCAGACGGCAGTGAGCTGTGGGCGGCCAACAACGAATACAAGGTGACGTGCGATCTCACGCAGAGCGGCGGCTTCAGCTACACCTGCACACCTTACTCGGCGGCCATCAGCGGCAGCTGCTCCTGGGTTGCGGGTGCCACCATCGCCTCAGTTGTCAGCCAGCTGACCACCGGCAGCGGCTTGTCGGTGAAAGCCATTGGCGACAACGCCATCCGTTTCTCGCTGTCGACCTACAACAACGGTACGATTACCTTCAGCGGCGTAAGCAACGCCACGGTGCTCGACTGCTCCCTGTCGGCCCGTATCGGCATCAACGGCACCCCGAAAGGTAGCCACGCCGGATTCCAAGGCCAGGCGGTGAAGACTATCTTCCCGGCGTTGGAGTATATGGCCGCCAGCATCGTCTGCTACTGCGAGAGCGGCAACAACTCTTCGTACCGCACGAATGTCCGTCCGGCTACGTTCAAGTCCTATCACTCCGCAAGCGGTGCGGCAGCTTTCGCCGCAGAGAGCGAAGTGGTTCCGATGAAGAAAAGCGTCTGGGATGCTCTGGCCACCGACGAGGATGCCACGCACAAGGCTCTCTACGACAAATACGGCGGCGACTACGACCAGTACCTGCTTTCACGCCGCATAAAGAAGAATATCTGCAAGGGCATCAATGCCACCTGTAGGGAACAGGGCATGGCGTACACCTACGCCCTTGCCAACTGCTACTTCACCGACGCGGAGGGCAACACCAAGCACGTCTATCCTGGTGCCGCAATCTGCGCAGCCTTCGGTATCACCGTCGACGGCGAGACAACAGGCTTTGAGCCGGGCAACTGGTATATGAACAGTTGCACCGAACTGGTCGAGGAACTGACCCCCGAACACGTCACCACCCTCAACGCCGCCATCGCCACGGCTCCCGGCGGTCAGACTATCCAGTATCGCGCTCAATGGGCCGTCGGTGAGTACCTTGGCAACATCGCCTGGTTTTACACCCCGACCTGCGGTGCTTTGTTCAGCAACTACAAGTGCTACAGTTATCAGGTGCGCCCGCTCCTCGCTTCTAAAAGAGTTTAATCCTTTAATCCGGGGTGCGCTTTGAGGCGCACCCCATAACCTCTACTATATGGATAAGAAGAAATCCGTGCTGGATGTAACTGTCGTGAAGCTGGTGTGCCGGCTGGAGGAGTCGGTGTGCCTGTATATTGACAAGTCGATGCCGAAGAAATTTCGCCCGACGCTGGTGCAGCAGTTGGTCAATGGCCTCGGCCAGGCGCGCAAGTACACCATCAAGGCGATGGATCTGTCGCCGCGTTTCGCGGTGCAGAAACTCTACTATATGGAAGAGGCGATGAGTGAGGTACATAACGCCGAGGCGCTGATGAACGAGCTGAACGACCTGCAGGGCATCAGCAACGAGGCGAAGGCAAAAATCGACATCCAGCTGGCCGATATCTATGTAAACTTCAGTAGGCTGCTAAACTCTTTTGACAAACGCGCGGAAGAGGCAGACACGCAAAGGCAAGCCGATGCGTCAGAACCCACATATTAGAAGGATGCCTAACTGGTCATTTTTTTCCGTACGGCGAGGCACCGCCTCGCCATAAAGAAACCATCCGTGTATATGATTAGTCAGAACGAGGTGAGAATCCTCCACATAGGCAAGCAATGGGCCGTCGGTGAGTACAATGGCAACAACGCCTGGTTATACAACCCGACCAGCGGTGCTTTGAACAACAACAACAAGTACAACAGTTATCAGGTGCGCCCGCTCCTCGAATCTGATGTGTATGACAACGCAGCCTTGGAGTTCTACGAGATACCACTTGAAGAGTGGTATGAGGTCAACCGCCAGTGTCGTCGCAGGAAGGCAATGAAGCCTTCCTGCTTGATTTTCCAGTACCACCTCGTGGTGCAGCTTGTGGAGTTGGTCCACGAGGTGGGTAATATGGAATATGTGATGCGCGTGGGTATCTGCTTTATGATTACTGTACCGCGACTGCGCGAGGTGCTGGCCGCCGACTTCGGCGATCGTCTCGTGCAGACGTGGTATTTCAACGAGTTGAATTGGTGGTTGGAGCACTACCACCTGCACCCGGACAGCTATAGCTGTCGTGTCGGCAAGGGTGGCCTTCGTGCGGTGCAGCAGTTCTATGAGTACGTCTTCGAGGTCAGTGAGGGCTACACTAAGGATTGCTATGTCGCTTCACTGGACTTGCAGAGCTTCTTTATGTCGATAGACACAGAATTGGCAGTTCGCCTGATGTCGCGTTTCATCGAAGAGGTGTACGGCGGGCCACATAAGAACCTACTGCTGTATCTCACCCGCATTATCTACCAGTCGCTACCGCAGAGCCACTGCGTCATCAAGTCGAATGAAAGAATGTGGCTCGGTTTCCCCAAGTCGAAATCGTTGCGTGGCAAGACTAACGGCATCGGCATTCCCATCGGCAATGTAACCTCTCAAATGCTGGCCAACTTCCTCACCACCTACTACCTTAACTACCTCTCTTCGCTCGGATACCGCTTTGTGCATTACACCGATGACACCGCTTTTGTCTTTCGCGACAAAGAGCGGTTCTTGGAGGATATCGGTCGTTTCGAGTGGTTTCTGCGGAACGAGCTGCACCTGACGCTGCACCCTAACAAGCGGTATCTTCAGCACTACTCCAAAGGTATCTGTATGCTGGGCTACAAGGTTCGCTTCGACCGCATTCTACCAAGCGACCGCATTGTGCACAACCTGCAACGGAAGGTGGATTGTGCCATCCGCAAAGCCGAAGGAAGTGGTTGTCTGTACGGCGAGGCACCGCCACGCCCCAATATCGCCTATATGCTCCGCGAAAAAGACCACTTTGTGCAAGTTATCAATTCGTATATGGGGCTGATGAAATGGTGCAACACGTTCCGCCTTCGCCGGATGATCTTAAAAAGCATCGCGGCATCGGCGTGGGGAAAGGTGTTGACGATTGACACAGTGAACTGGCTGAAGGTAAACGTGAAGCCGGAAGCGTCGACATTGGATTATTACAAGCGCCGCAACAGGAAGCGAAAGAGGGTGTCCCTTGCGGAATGTCGGCTGTGATGTATTTTTGCAGTATAATAATTAAAACATAATACTATGAACAAACAGGAAGAATTGAAACAGAAGCAGGCCCGAATGGTGGAGCTGCTTTCTATTATGGCCAGCAGCGACGCTCACGCCGCCAAATGCGCTAAACTGGGCAAGAAATTCCAAACCCAGTACCCCGAAGACTATGCCGCATACGTGGCCGCCAACGAGGAGTACCAGGCTGTGGAGCAGCGCGTGAAGGAGTTGGAGTTTGAGATCTCGTTAGAGGAAGAGCCGACCAGCGAGGCAACAATGGAGGAACCCGCCGCGACCGCCGAGGGCGAGAACACCGAAAGCGCCGAAACCGACAACCCCGAAGCCAGCGAGGAGGAATAGCCTATGACACGCGACGATAAGAAATTTTGGCTCGGCTCCATACTGGCCATCCTTGGCGTGGCTATGCTCTTCGTCGCCATGTTCATCGACCCGAAGGGCGAAATCAGCGGCTCGGTACTCGGTGCCGTAGGCGAGCTGTTCGTGCTGGCAGGCAGCCTGCTGGGATTGGACAGCTATTTCGACTTCAAGCTGAAACGCTACCTAAAGAAAAACGACGATGGAAATACTGTATGACAACAACGGCACCCCCCTGATGTTTCGCGGACGTGGCGTCGTGGGCTTCACGAAGAACACGGAACCCGCTGCCGAAAAACCGAGGGAAACCTTTATGATTGGCGGCAGGGAATATGTGTCGTGGGGTCCGGGCAACCGATACCCCGACGAGGCGGTGCGCACCATCGGCTCGACGGGCGTGCTCAGCACTGGCATCGGGTTCCGCGCCCGCACCAGTTTTGGCCAGGGCGTGGTGCCTATGGACATCAAAGGCTACGACGACGGCGGCAACCCAATTCTCG
Organism: Bacteroidales bacterium; assembly: GCA_017446745.1. GTDB lineage: Bacteria > Bacteroidota > Bacteroidia > Bacteroidales > P3 > Colimorpha. Next base: position 42,340 of record JAFSQF010000075.1, on the reverse strand, counting down.
TGGGCTGTCAGGAGCCGGAGGTGCAGCGCTACTTCCGTTCGCCACAATTCATCAACTACGCCAGCACCGCATTCCGCGACATCTTCAAGTTCGGCAACTGCTTCCCGGTGTTCTACTTCAACGAGGACGGCTCGAAGATTGTCAACACCATCGTCCTCAATGCGCGCCATTGCCGCGTCAGTAAGGATAAGAAGTACCTGCTCTTCTTCGCCAACTTCGACGAATGCCTGCCAACCGAGAAGGAATGCACTGTGTTCCCGATGCTCGACGAATACGACCCCTTCACCGACCTGGCACGCCTGCGCGTCATCGGCAAACTGAAGGGGCAGCCCGTCGCTTTCCCGCGCATCAAGAACTATTATAGCAACAATGACTACTACGGCATCCCCGACTGGGACGCCGCCTGGAGGAGCGGATGGATCGACATCGCCAACAAGATACCCAAATTCCTCTCGAAGAGCTACGCCAACGCAATGTCGCTGATGTGGCACATACAGGTACCGAAGTCGTTCTGGAACGAGAAATTCCCCAAGGGCGACGCCAAGAGCAAGCAAGACCGCAAGGCAAAGATCCAGGAGTGGATGAAGAAAATGAACGACGACCTTTGCGGCGACGATAACGTCAGCAAGGCGTTCATCAGCACCTACGAGACGGGGATGAACGGCAAAGGCGAAGGCTGGAAATTCGAGCGCCTGGAGAACGAAATCGACGCCAAGGAACGCCTCAGTACCTCGGCGGCAGCCAACAGCGAAATCCTATTCTCCCTGATGATCAACCCCAGTGTCCTCGGTGCCGGTATGCCCGGCGGAGCCTATGCCGGAAATGCCGGCAGCGGCAGCGACATCCGCGAGAGCTGGCTGGTGAGCGTCATCACCACCTATATCGAGAAGCAGCAGGTTCTGTTCCCCATCCGGCTGATGCTTCAATACAACGGCCACAGCGAGGACATCATCCTTAAATACAAGGAAACCATCCTTACCACACTCAATACAGGGCAAGCCAAAGAGGAGATAACAACATGACCGAACCAAGATTCTTTAAGCAGGAGACCGCAGAGGGCAACGGTGGCGAATTTAAACGCTGTCTGCCCCTGGGTGTACAGACCCGATATGCCACTATGGCCCCCGCCATCATGGCGGCGGAGCTGCTGCGCATCGCTCCCGTCATAGGCGAACCGCTATTCAATGAGGCAGCCGAATATTACGAGGAACACGGCACCTCAGGCGAAAGCGAGGTGCATAACAACCTCATCCGGCTGCTTCAGATGGCGGTGGTGCGGCTGGCCTGCTGGGACAGCTTCGCCGAGTTGGCCGTGATGATGACCGACAACGGTATCGCCGATATGCAGACCGAGAAGCGCGCCTACCGCTACCAGACCGACGCGCTGCGCGAGACGCTGCGCCGACAGGGCTACGAGTATGTCAACAAGGTGCTGGAGTACTGCACCGAGCACATCGACACGCTGGCCAATTTCCAGCAGTCGCCCTACTACGCCGAACGCAAGGATAGCGTGATCGAGTCGCTCGAGGTGTTTGAGCGATACGTCAACATCGGCCACGACTTCACCGTCTTCGCGCGCCTTCGCGAGCATATAGACCAAGCCGAGAAGATGGAACTTGTGTTCCGCATCGGCGAGGGCCTCTACGCAGCCATCATTGCCGACCGCACGAACAAGCGCTTCTCACCCATTCTACAAAGCATCCGCTCGTTTGTGGCACACTGGGCTATGGCCGAGGCGGCGCCGTTCATGAACCTGGAACCCACGCCGCACGGGATGATGGTCAGCGGCGAGAGCAATGCCAGTGGCAACACCACCGGCAAGGTGCAGCAGGCACCCAAGCAGGGACAGGTGAACGCCTTCGCCCAGCAGCACCGCACGGCGGCAGAACGCTACATCGGCCAGGCCGTCACCTACTGCAAGGCACACCCCGATACCTACCCCGAAATACTGGAGATAGGCAGCGAGGCCGACACCGAACACGCCGCCGACCTCATCGATAACCACGGCTACAAAACATTCCTGGTGTTATGAAGAATTTTCTCATCGACTATACTGTCTATATGCGGATGCTAGCCACACAGCACCGCAGGATCCACCACACGGCGGACAAGCCACATTTCTTCCGTGGCGAGCTGCAGGAGTTTTTCGAGGGGCTGCGCAGCCGGGTGGAATTTCCCTGCCTTATCACGGAAAGCTCCGAAGTGGAGTATACTGGCACACGCCAGAACCTCGCCAAACGGCGCACCACGTCGTTTATCGTCGCCGACAGCTATGAGAACGTGGGCGACTTTTCCGAGATGGAAGAGAAGATGAGCGGCTGCGAGATGATCGCAGAGGAGCTTCTTGGCCGTATGCTGACCGACACCGACAAACCATTCCATTCGGTCGACATCGAGGGTATCGAAGGGCAGTATCTGGCCAACGATGCACAGCGATATGTTGGCTACCGCGTTAACCTGACGCTTGTAGAACCCGGAGTGTGTACCTACAACAAGGAGGCTTGGGATGAAGAAAGTTGAATTCGAGGTGGCCGGCAAACGGTACCCATACGACGTGCCGGAGAATTGGGGAGAACTGACACAGCAGCAGTTTATCGACTTTGCCGGAGGCATAGGAGAGAAAGATCGCGTTGACCCACTGCTGGCCATCAAGCTGCTCGGCATCGACGACGTTGTGGCGGTAAGCCTCAACATTGCCGACTGGTTGCTGGTGTGCAGCTGGTTCGATTGGATGTGCGACCTGGGCGGATACACCGTCGGCAAGATGGACACGGTGACACTCCCCGACGGCACTGTTTGTCTTGGGTTCAGTGACGACTTCAGCGACGTCACCTGGCAGGAGTGGATGATTGCCGACAGCAACGCCAACGCCGGTCGGTGGGACATCGTGGCGGCGGTGCTCTACCGTCCGCAGAAAGACAACTGGGACCACACGAGCGAGCCGCGGCGCGAGTTCTCGCAGTGGGACAGCGACGTACGCCTGTCGCAATTCCAGCAGCTCGACGCGGCGGTGCTGGCAGCCGTGACTCTCAACTACAAGCTGATGCGCCAGCAGCTGACGCGCCGATACCGACGACTGTTCTCGGGCGGCAGGGACGACAAAAGCGGCGGGGACGACCTGCAGACGCTCATCAGGAATGTAATGGGTGACAACTTCTATGAAGAGGACAAATATTTGAAACTCTCCGTGCCGTCGGTGCTATTCCAGCTCGACCGTATGGTGCGCGAGGAAAGAGAAAGGAGACGCAATGCCCGCACAAATTAAACTGGTGGCTACGGGGTGGCAACCATCGGTGGAAGACTACAAAAAATCGGAGCAAGCCGGCATTGATCATCCCGGCTTTGTCGTCGACCGCGACGGCACCATATATGGCGCAGGTGGCGAGGGCAATGTGGTGGCCATCGCCAACGCCGGGCCTGTGGTGACAGACGGTGGCCTCTGGTACCCGGCGGCACCCGACACTACGTCGGGACGCTTCATCCGAATCCGGAGAGCAGAGCCTGTCCGCGCTCCCTATGAGTATTGCACCAGCAAGCTCTATCACGGCTGCCAGTTCTACGAGATGATTGACGACCGTCAGATGCAGTCGCTCCGCCGACTACTGGTATCCCTGCTGTCGCAGTTCCGCATCGCATTCCCCTATGACAACCAACTGGGCAATGTCTGCCCCAGGGCTATCGCCGGAGGAACGGGCATATACTTCGCCAGCAGCTACGACAGGCACCGCTCCGACATTCATCCACAGATCGAACTACTGAACCTAATCAAAAGCCTCGCACGATGATAATAATCAAGGTTGGAAACACCCCCCTGTATATACCCAAGGACACCACGCTGGTACTGGAGCAACACAACAACAGCTTCGATATCGATAATCTGACCAGCAATATCATCTGGACGTTCGACGTCCCGGCAGCACCCAACGCCATTGCGCTGAACAACGCCCATTTTGTCTATATCTCAAACTACAAGCGGTATCACTGCACTATCATATTTAATGGCATTGTTATCTCAAACGGATATCTGTTTGTTCAAAGTGTCGTGGACGAAAAGAAGATATCCTGTGGTGTGGTGCTCGACGGACTTGGCGAGGAGTACGCCAACCGAAAACTGAAAGACAACGACTACGGCGACGATGTGGTTATCTCGCAACCGACGGACAGCCTTGAAACCCACCGCGCCAATTGGGTGAACTTTCTGCAAAGCAGCATCGACGCGGAAAGTGTGTTCAAGTTTTTCCTCTTCACCTGCCAGAAGTTCTACGGCAACAATGAAGATTACGGATACCACCAGAACAAAAGAGCCACACTCCGCGAGGATCATGACGAAAAATTCTGGTGCGGCTACATCAACCGCCTGTTTATCTACTACGACACATCGCAGTCGGCTATTGGTGTGCCTACTGTCGGCAACCTGCCCGACACGTCGGAGTTTGGCATCAAACTATTCAACACCCTCGGCAATAATACCGATAAGCTCAACGGCTTCACTTTCGCCCCGGCGATCCGCCTCGACTGGCTCGTAAGGAAAGTGTTGGCCAATGCCGGCTACCGCATCACTGGCGACTTCCTCAGCAACCCACACATAAAGAAACTCTACCTCCAATCAATGAACGCGATGGACGGCGACCTGTCGCAATTCGGGCTCGACGAATATCTCTACCTCACCAACGCAACAGGCGTTGACGGCGTAGGCACAGACAACTCGCTGGACGTCGGAATTAACGAGGTGTCGTTTGAGGGATTCAAGTGTACATCTGTTGCGCCTACGGTTAATTTCCGGCTCAACGCCGACGTGGATGGATTGATAACAGGACAGACTTATACGCCAACACCATACCAGCCGTGGAGCAAGTACGATGAAGTGTTTATGCTTCTTATTCGTACTCCTGACGCTGTCAGTAACGGCGACTATCCGAACTACAGATCGGTTATCAATAAAGATGCAACAATCAAAGATTATATCTATGCAAAAAACAGGCATCCGATGGGGGTACAGACGGCGTATTTCAACCGGTTTATTTTCAAGCAAAACAACACCGTGCAATATTACAACGGATCCGCAGCAAGATGGGAAACGGCAGATACATTGGACGCCGACAGCAGGCTGTACGCCATCCAGTTGACACCAAGCACTGGCAACACTTCCGCTACCTATCCCGATCCGGAACAGGCTGTCGATATCCTTGGCAACTATACAGCCACCCGTCTGAGGGCTCAAAGCGGTGGACAGAATTATGTAGTGGAGTTAGCCAAGTTTAAAATATACACAAACGAGCAGGGATATTGGGACGAAGACCCCGACCATCTGATAGACATCTGGATTCCTGATGTATCACCCACGGTTGGTATAGTAAAGAAAGGTTGGATTGAACATTACGGATGCTTCGAAAGGCTGGAACACATCGAAACGGTTGCAAAAAAAAGACTGTCGAACACCAACACAATGCTAAATGTCTTTGACACGGCATTGCGTTGGCGGCAGCACGTGCCCAACGTCACCAACGGCGAGTTCCTGAAGAGGCTATGCAAATTCTTTGGTCTCTCTATGTATGTGAACCCATTTCACAAGACGGTGCAGCTTTCGTTCGCCAACAACCTGTTCGCCGCCAAAGCTGTCGATATATCCGACTATGTGACCGGATCTGAACGGATGACCTACGAACCCAAGCGGTACGAGATATCTGTTGAGACCGTACTGGGCAAAAAAAGCGTGGCCGACGATTACCGAATAGAGGATGTCGTCAAGCGTTCCGACCTCGATGCAGCACGAAGAAAGAAACGTATGGTTGTGTTCGTGGCCAACGAAAACGCCTACAATGTTGCCACCAAGAACGACAAGACAGGACACTTCAACTGGGAGACATTGGCAGGCAACGACAAAGTGCTGACCATCGGCAATGAATCCGACGAAATAGAAGAGGTGTCGATGGAAATCGCCGTACCAAACATGAGGGTTGTCGACACCGAAGGAACGGCTGAGTATGTCTGCGATATCGCCGAAGGCGGCAATTCAAAGCTGACTGATGATGATTTCACCGGCGAGTTTGATATGATACTGCAACAGTACAAAGGACAGAGGTTCCTGATCCGTGCCGAAAACAAAGGCTACTTCATAGAAGATGCCAACCCTACATCTATGTCCGCCAACGGAACAATCAACGAATCATACCTGGACCTTGCAGCCGTGGGCAAAAATGCCGTCGGTGAGAATTGGCTGCGAAAACTCTACGAATTCAAGGCCACACAAGAGCGTTACCGTTTCACGGCAAAACTGCCAGCGCAAGTGTTCCTCGCCATCTACCAGACGCAGATGCCGCAGGATGCAGGCGCCGGGATTGAGACACGCTGGATTATGGTCAACAACCGCAAGTATATGCCGCTGACAATCTCCTACGAATTCGGACCCAACGACAACGTATTGACAACCATCGAGTGCGCCCGCGCACATTACGATACATAATATTACAAAATATTACACACCCCGTTTAACCTCATTTGCCAGTCATTTGCCTGCAAATGTGCATTGTTACGATTATTACAAATATTACACGGTTTTGTGTCAGAACTCCGGAGCGTTCTCATAGATCTTTTTGTTCAGGCCGCTGTCGAAATGGTCGGTGTAGATGTTCTGTATAGCAAGGCTGCTATGGTCGGCGTGGTGCTGCACCGTCAGCTGGTCCACCCCGGCGTGCAGCAGGTCGGTGAGACCCGTGTCGCGAAGCGAGTACAACTGCATCTCCTTGGGCAAACCTGTCGCTTTCCTCATCCTATCCCAGCTTTTCTGGAAGTATTGTTTGTTGACGGGAACTGCACCAGGATCCAAATTTTCATTTTTGCCAAATAGATAGAAATCAAGATTTTTGTATTTTGCTAAAACAGGCGATAGCAGCCCAACAAGAGAGGGGGTCAGCGTGGCATACCTCTCCTTGTGGTTTTTGGCATTCTCACCAGGTATTACTATATAGTGACGGTCAAGGTGGATGTGCTTCAACTGTATCTTGGCTATCTCTGCCGGACGGATGGCAGACGAATAGACAAGCTGGCAGACAATGTTCATGGCAGGACGCAACTGTGCGTAATGCGCCGCTATCTTCTGCCGGGCCTCTGGAGGCACAAGGATTCTTATCTTCGGCTCTTTCTTCAAGAGTTTCATGCCGACGAAAGGATTCTCTTTCGCATAGCAATGCTCCACAGCCCACTGGAAGAAGGCCTTCATGACCTTTAACGTGTTGTTGTAGGAGCGGTGGCGGTGGCCCTGCTCCAACACGGCATCTACGTAGCGCACAGCATGAGAGCGTAGATAGGTGCCACTGTAACGGTCTGCCATGCCGTTATCCTCACACCAACGAAGCCACAAGTCTGTAACCGACTTGTATTGTGTCAAGGTGGTAGGACGGCATCCCTCGGACTTTTTCGCGGAAAGGAACCTCGCCTGCAAGTCGGAAAGACTGGTGTACAGCCGGACGTCCTCTGTCTCATGCAGCGGACTCCACCCACCACGCAGCTTTGCATTGAGGCTGTCGGCTATCTGCTGGGCGGCAAGTATGCGCTGCCGCTTTTGAGGATAGCGTTTCATCAGGCGGGTGAGCTTGATGTGCTTCCGCACCATCTTCTCCGTCCGGGGGTCTTGCACATAATACTCCACCACCATGCCGATGGAAGGTAAATCCTTTATTACAGCAGGCAGAAATTTTTGTACTAATGAGAGTTTGCTTGAAGACATTTTTTTTCTTGGTGAGGAGGCTAATGACTTCACCGAGAAAAAAAATCCATTGTTTCTGTTTTGTTTCGATTTTTACAGCGTATCGCTGTAAATCGTTGTAATTTAACTTTGTGACCCCGGCGGGATTCAAACCCACGACTTTCGGAACCGGAATCCGACGTTCTATTCAGCTGAACTACGGGGCCTCTATTTGTCCAAATGTGCTTTCTGTTGCCAGAAATGGACTGCTCTTTAACGTATGGTTTGTTATTTTATTTTATATGATTTAATTTTTTTTTATTTTTTTTTCGGCAGTGAGGTGTGCATGTCGCTCTTGACCGAAATAAAACACGGTGGTATAGGAATTTATCGGTCTACATATCCCTCGGGCTGGAAAGCTCCTACCTCCTACATTCCTCGGGCTGGAAAGCCATAAACCACACCTGCCTACTGTTGGGGATAATGCGTATTGGAGGGGGTCATGCAGTCCAGTACTTTTCTACGGGGCTCGGTTAGTGTGCTTCGAGCCAGTTCTGCCCCACGTCTATGCCCACCTCGATGGGTATCGTGAGGGGAAGTGCGTTTAGCATCTCGTGTCGTACTATCTCTTTCACCGTCTCGAGTTCGCTGTTCAGGGTGTCGAACACCAGCTCGTCGTGCACCTGCAAGATCATCTTGCTCTTCAGCCCTAACCGTTGAAACTCTCGCCAAATGCGTATCATGGCTATCTTTATCATGTCGGCCGAAGTCCCCTGGATGGGCATGTTCACCGCATTGCGCTCCGCAAACTGGCGCTGACCGGCGTTGCGGCTGTTGATGTCGTAGAGGTAGCGACGACGCCCCAGGAGGGTTTGTGCGTAGCCATGCTCACGCGCGAATGCTATGTTGCTCTCTATATACTGCTTGATGGCCGGGTACTGCTCGAAATATTCATCTATCAGCGCCGTGGCTTCCTTGCGGCTGATGCCGAGTTGCTCGGAGAGGCCAAAGGCACTGATGCCATACACTATGCCGAAGTTCACCGACTTGGCGTTACGGCGCTGCTCCTTGCTCACTTCTGCGATGTCTACGTGGTAGATCTTCGCTGCCGTGGCGGCATGGATGTCATGTCCCTCGACGAAAGCCCTCGTCATGTGCTCGTCGTGCGACAGCGAGGCAATTATGCGCAACTCAATCTGCGAATAGTCGGCGGCAAGGATGCTATGCTCCTCATCCCGCGCCACGAAGGCCTTGCGAATCTCGCGCCCCCGTTCGGTGCGGATCGGTATGTTCTGCAGGTTAGGATTCGACGAACTGAGGCGTCCCGTGGCCGTGACGGCCTGGTTGTAGATGGTGTGGAGGCGCCCCGTGGTGGGGTTGATTAGCTTGGGGAAATTGTCTAAATAGGTTGAAATCAACTTGCTCAGCGACCGATATTCCAAAATCTGACCCACTATCGGATGCCTATCGCGCAGTTTCATCAGCACCTCCTCGGCAGTGCTATATTGCTTCGTAGCTGTCAACGGCGGCTTCTCGCTGATCTTCAGCTGTTCGTAAAGCACCTCGCCGAGTTGCTTCGGCGAACTGATGTTAAAACGGCTCCCTGCCATCCGGTATATCTCCTCCTCGATGGCGTCGCGTTCCACCCTGAGCTCTGCGGAATATTGACGCAACGCCTCCACATCTATACGCACCCCCTCTCGCTCCATGTCCACCAGCACGTCCACCAGCGGCATCTCCACGTCGTTGAACAACGCCAACATATCGTTGTCTATCAATTGCTGACGCAATGGCTCGTAGAGTTTCATCAGGCTCTGCGCCGCAAAGTAGGCATAGTGCTCGTCGTCCTCGTCGAGCTGCATCCCCAGCACGCTCGAGGCTATGAAGTCGAGGTAATGGCGTGCCTCAGGGTCCAGTAGATAGTGCGCCAGCTGCACGTCGAAGCACCTCCCGCTGATATTCACTCCGTGATTCAGAAAAGTATGCTTCATCTGCTTCAGGTCGTGGCATATCTTCAGCGTGGTGGGGTCCTCCATGGCGGCCTGAAAAAACGAGAAGTAGTCGCCCTCGTCGAAGGGCAGGTAGAAAGCCTCCTCTGCACTGGTGGCGAAAGCAAGGCCACGCACATCCCGGCTCTTGGCGTCCATGTCGATATAAATGGCTATGTCTTTGCCTTGCAGTGCCGTGATGGCATCTATAGATGCCGTCTGATGCTCTGTCCTCAGGCTGGCGGTGTTGTGTGGCGTGGGGCGCGTGGCCTCTTCGGCAGGAGCGTCGAATAGCGACACCTGGCCTGGGTCCACAGCTCTCGCCTTCGTCTTTGCGCTCGGGCCTTTCGCCCCCGAATCATCGTTCTTGCCCTCTTTTCCCCCTTTGACGCGCAGGTTCAGCTTCATGGCCAGCTCAGGGTCGCTCACCGTCAGGTCGGTGTACACCCGTTTGGCAAATGCGCGGAACTCCAGCTCGCTGAATAACCCTCCCAACGCCTCATAGTCAGCCTTGCCCAGCCTTAGCGTCGCCTCGTCGAATGCCACCGGCACCTCACGGCAAATCGTGGCAAGCTCTTTCGACAGCAGTGCCTGCTCTCCATATTCTTTCACAAGCCCACGCAGCTTCTCGTTCTTTATCTCCTCCGCATGCTCCACCATATTCTCCACTGTGCCAAACTGTCCCACCAGCTGCTTCGCTTTCTTCTCACCGACCCCGGGAATGCCGGGAATGTTGTCGATCGCGTCGCCCCACAGCCCGAGGATGTCGGCCACCTGCTCCGGTCTCTCCACGCCAAATGCCTCGCGCACTTCCTCCGGCGTATAAATCGTGTCCGGCTTGCCCATACGCCCAAAGCGGTACAGGTGGATATGATCGGTCACTAACTGAGCAAAGTCCTTGTCGGGCGTAACCATCAACACCTCGTCGAAGCCGTTGCCCTCGGCCTGAGTGGCAAGCGTCCCGATAACATCGTCGGCCTCGTAGCCCGCACAGGTCACTATCGGAATCCCGAACCCATCGATGACCTGATGTATGTATGGCAGTGCCTGTTGTATGTCCTCGGGCATTTTGTCTCGGTTAGCCTTGTAGGCCTCATAGCGCTCGTGACGGAAGGTAGGCTCCGAAAGGTCGAAGGCCACAGCGCAGTGGCTCGGCTGTTGCTGCCGCAGAAGGTCGTAAAGCGTTGTCGTGAAGCCCAGCACCGCCGAGGTGTTCAACCCTCGGCTGTTCATCCGGGGGTTATGGTTCAGTGCGTAGTATGCCCTGTACACCATTGCCATACCGTCAAGAAGCATCAGTTTTTTCATATTCTTCAAAATATCTGTTTCCGGTCAAATTTGTTTGTCATTTATGAAAAGTAAACGTGCAAAAATAGTTTACATATTGGGATGACGATTAAATGTGTTTTCGTAATATTTTTTTCTCCGCTTCGCTATCGAAAGCTCCACTGGAGCTTTCTTCACCCCTACGGGGCTCAATGTAACTGCCTGGTTTATACCGTGGGCTTTCGCCCACGGCTAATATATGCCGCCCCTACGGGGCTCACTCTGACAGAATATCGTTACACCTTATTTTTTACTGTTACTCAATACATTAACCCCATCAAAAAAAGCCCGTTCACTATGCTTATTTCAGCGGGTTGGCCGTAAGAAGGTCATATTCATGGCGGTGCCGCAGTATGTCGCAAGCCAGATTGACCGCGTGCCGGAACGACTGCTCGCTGGCCTTGTTCCTTCCTGCTATGTCGTAGGCTGTGCCATGAGCCGGCGACGTGCGAATTATGTCAAGCCCCGCCGTATAGTTCACCCCGTCGGTGAACGACATTAGTTTGAAAGGAATCAGCCCCTGGTCGTGGTACAGTGCCAGCACCCCGTCGAACTTGTTGAACTCGCTGTTGCCGAAGAAGCCGTCCGAAGGGTAGGGGCCGTACACCAGTGTTCCACCGGCGTAGGCCTCGTCGATGGCCGGCTTCACCACCTCCTGGTCCTGCGTTCCGATGACCCCATTGTCGCCAGCATGAGGGTCTATCGCAAGCACCGCAATCTTTGGCATAGGGATGCCGAAGTCGCGTTTCAGCGAATTGTGCATAAGATTAATCTTCTCGAGCAGAAGCTCTTTGGTGATGGCAGAGGGCACGTCTTTCAACGCCAGATGGTTGGTGACGATTCCTATCCGGATGCGGTCGCAGCACATCATCATGAGAGACTTCCCGTGGAACTTGCTCGACAGGTACTCCGTGTGGCCGGGAAAGTCGAAATCGTCCGACTGGATGTTTTTCTTGTTGATAGGTGCCGTAACCAGCACGTCCACTTTCCCCTCCTGGAGGTCGCTGCAGGCTCGCTCCAACGCCATTCGGCTAAGCTTCCCCGCCAGTTCCGTTGATTTGCCAAGCTCTATCTTTATCTCGTCAGGCGTAAGGTTGATTACATTGAATTTGCGCTCCACGGCCTGTTCCGCCTCGCTGATGGCGTTGAAGTTCAGCTCCTGGTGCTGCTGCGTCAGCAACTTCTTGTGGTATGAGGCCACCTTCGTCGAACCATATAGTATCGGAGTGCAATGCTCCAGCATGCGCGCGTCGGAGAAGGTCTTCAGGATTACCTCGTATCCGATGCCATTGATGTCGCCATGCGTGATGGCAAGTTTTATCTTGTGCGATTCTGTTTTCATTATATCTTATTGTATTTAGTGTCGTTAAAAAATAAGGTGAAATACTATTCTATCCTATCCCATTAAACCTTTCAATCCCATTCACCCCATCAAAAAATAAATGATTATCCGCAAAAGGCCCAAATTTGAGATCGCGTCTCTTATTCGCTGTATTTGATTTTATTCAGCGGTGCTCATCACCCTTTCAGGGGTCGAGACGCGGGGACTGCGTCTCCGAGGCTTCGTTGTGGAAAATGCGGATAATCATAAAAAAATCCTTCCTTTCAAGCCTCACCATGCCTACCTATAGTGTCGTAGGTCTGGAAGAAAGCGTACAGCAGGCGCAGCCCGAAGCCCGAAGCCCCGACGCCATAGAAATGCTCACGTTTCCCGTAGAATGCCACGCCGGCAATGTCCAGGTGAATGTAGGGGTGGCTCGTGAAGTGCTTCAGGAAGCGCCCGGCCGTGATGGTGCCGGCGTTGGCGTGCAGGTTGCAGTTGATTAGGTCAGCCACCTCCGACTTCAGCAGTTCGTCGTATTCCTTATAGAAAGGCAGCGGGGCCAGGCGTTCATAAACCTGGTTGCCTACGATGTTCAGCAGGCTGAAAGGTTTCTCGGCATCCTCCTGCATGGCAGCGATCACCCACGTGCCAAGAGCACGCACTGCGGCTCCGGTCAGTGTGGCGGCATCGATGATAAGCTCCGGATCCTCCCCGTCGGCATAGGCTATGGCATCGGCAAGAATGAGGCGCCCTTCGGCATCCGTGTTCGTGATCTCCACCGTCGTGCCGTCGTACATGTGCAGTATGTCGTCGGCGGCATAGGCGTTCTTCCCCGGCCGGTTGTCGGTGAGCGGCAGGTAGGCCTTCAGCCATACCGGCAGGCGGTTCTCGGCAGCGGCGAAGAGCGCCGAAGCCATGGTTGCAGCCCCGGCCATGTCAGACTTCATCTCCACCATATAGTCGTTCGGCTTGATATTGAGTCCCCCGGTGTCGTACATCACCCCCTTGCCAACCAAGGCTATGGCTTTAGTGTTGACGCGGTTGTCCGGCTTGTATTCCAGCACCACAAAACGCGCCTCGTCTTCGCTGCCCCGGTTCACCGCCAGCAGCCCGCCCATCTTTAGCGTCTCTATCTGCCGTTGACCCAGCACCGTGCACGTCACACCCTTTATCTTCACGCTCTCCTCTTCAAGCATTTCGGCAAAACGCGGCGCGTTGAGGTTGATTACCGGCTCGTTCACCCAGTCGCGCAGCACGTCGATGCGTCGCCACAGCCGCAGGTTCTCCTCCAAGACCTCAGCCTCCAGAAAACTCCGCTCCACCACCACTTCGGTCAACACCGTCTCTTTCTTCTTCTTATAGCGGTCGAAACGATAGTTGGCCATGTGAAGCCCCTCAAGGAATGCCACCATCTCCTCTGGAATGATGCCCTCGCCAGATATGGCCACCCTGTCCTCCTTCTCCTTCGTCAGCCCTTGCTGGATGGCCGCAGCAGCACGCCGCAGCTTCTCCTGCGCCTCGTTGGAGGGCAGCTCGCTGTCGAAACTCTGCACATAGATTTTATGCGGCAGGCGGTTCAGCACCACCAGGTTTTCCTTTTCCTCCTTGCGTCGGCTTTCGATGTAGGCAATCTCGTCGCGTTTGAATGGCAGGGCACGTGCTGCCACATCGTTGCCATAAAGGAAGATGAGCGATGTATTGAGCTCGGAATAATTTATTTTTTCAAGAGATATATTCATTTTATTATTATTTTTTTTAAAGTTTCAAAAAAAGCCCCATTCAACCCATTTAACCTATTTAACCCATTCAACCTCATTTTTTTTTATTTCATCTTCAGCGTTATGCGAAAAACCGACCCCTGCCCGGGAATAGAGTACTTCAGGTATATTTTCCCCTTGTGGTATTCTTGCACTATGCGCCGCGCCAACGACAGCCCAAGTCCCCAGCCGCGTTGTTTGGTAGAAAAGCCCGACTCGAAAATCAGCTTCTGTTGCGATGCAGGGATTCCTTTGCCCGTGTCGCTGAGGTCAATGTGGATATTCTCGCCCTCCGTGGTGAGGATGGTGGTGAACGTGCCGCGCCCTTCCATAGCGTCGATGGCGTTCTTGCAGATGTTCTCGATCACCCATTCAAAGAGATAGCGGTTGATAGGTGCCATCACAGCATTCTCCGGCAGCGTCGTGACGAAATGCACTTTGCGTGGGCTGCGTTTCTCCATATAGCTGATTGTGTGGCGCACCACCTCGCAGATGTCCTCCTCCTTCAACTCCGGCACGCTCCCGATCTTCGAAAAACGGCGCGCTATAGTGTCCAGCCGGTCGATATCCTTACGTATCTCGCTGATATATGGCTCTCCAAGCGTCTTCCCCTCCAGATAGTCAGCCCATCCCGAGAGCGACGATATGGGCGTCCCAAGCTGATGGGCTGTCTCTTTGGCCATACCCACCCACACTCGGTTCTCCTCATCGCTCCGTGCCGTGCGGAACAGGTTGTACGAAATCACCAGCAGCACCATCGCCAGGAGGATATACACGAATGGCAGCGTGCGCAGCATCCGCAGCAGCGGCGTGTCCTCGTAGTAAACGTAGGCCAGCCGGTCGCCAGCCAAGCGCAGCAGGATGGGGTCGTTCTCGTCTGCCATGGCCAAAAGCTTGGCCTCCAGCTTTTGCTGAGTGGCAAACTCCGCCGTGTCGATATTGCCAGAGCCCAGCACGAGGTGGCGCGAGCTGTCCACTATGATGACAGGTACAAAAACACTGTTGTTGGCCACCTCCGAGAGAAAGGAGCTGTTCAGGTTGTCGAGCACCTGGCGCATGTCGCTGTAAATCTGCGATTCCTTGTAAAGCAGCGTCAGTGGGATGCCCCAGATGTTGTAGTGGAACGGCGGGTTGGTGCTGAACTGTCGCAACAGCTCCGGGCTTATCTTCGTCCCTATCAGAGCCCAGTCCTCTCGCGGCGTAGCGAAGATGTTTCCGCAACTCGTGATAATCGAATCGCGGTCGATAATCATGAATGGCGTACGGCTACTGTCCACTATGTACGACACATACGACAGATAAAACTCAGCGTCGGTACCAAGGTCGCTCTTGTTGAACGACTGCAGCACATCGATATATAGCTTCACCTTCCGCCGCTCGTCGATGCCCACCTCGTTGAAAAACGTCTCGGTCGACTTCACCAACTCAGCCTTTTGTCCGATAGCATTGGCCCAGATCCGCACCTTCTCCTGCTCCGATGTGCGTATCTGCTGCGAGAAGCTGTTGATCAGCCACAGCGCCGCCAGAGCCATAACCACGGCCACCGTCAGCATCACCCATCGGCTTCTGGCGTTCCGCTTGAATTTGCTTGGTGTCATCGTTGCTTTGCTTTTCATTCGAATCGTAAGGTTTTTGCAGGTTGGATACGAGCTATGTACGACGACGGCAGCAGCAGCGCCGCAAGGCACAACAGCAGCGTGGCCACACTGATGATGGCGAAATACACAAGGTTGAGTTCCACAGGCACAAATTCCATCGAATAGCTCTCCGTGTCCAGCCGAATGATATGGAAATGGCTCTGCACCAGCCCGAGGAGCAGCGCAATAGCGTCGCCCAGCAGAATTCCCTTGCCAACTATGGCTGCGGCCTTCAGCATAAAGATTCGTCGCACCGAGCGGTTGGTGGCCCCAAGGCACTTCAGAAGGCCTATCATGGAGGTCTTCTCGAAAATCATTATCAGCAGGGCCGACACCACCGAGGCGGCGCACACCACCGCCATGATTGAAAGAATGAGGATTATGTTGGAATTGAGCAAGTCCAGCCATGCGAACATGGCGGGTTGCTCTTCGCGAATCGACGTCACCATGAGGTCGGGACGTGTGTTGGCTTTCACAGCTCCCAAAGTCTGCTCCAACCGGTCGAAATCGGTCACCAACAGCTCGTAGCCCGCCACCTCACCGCTGTCCCACTGGTTCAGGCGTTGCACCTGGCGCAAGTCCCCCAAGATGTAGTGGTCGTCGAACTCGCTCAGGTCGGTTTTGTAGATGCCCACCACTCTGAAGGCGCGGGCACGGTAGGTGGTGCCCATCCAGAAATAGGTGCGCGCGCGGCTGCCAGTGTCCAGTCCCAGGCGCGCCGACAGCCGCGACGAGATGATGACCTCGTTGCATGTGCTGCTGTCCTCCAGATGGAAGAGCCGGCCGCGTACCAGGTTGCCCTCAAAGAACGTGCTGTCGAAATCGGCGTCAACACCCTTGAAGATAATCCCCTGAATTTGGTCGTCGGTCTTGAGCATGCCTCCTTTGTAGGCATAGGCCTGTACGTGAGCCACGCCGGGCAGCTGCCGCAAGGCCTCCACCTCGCCGTGGCTCATCTCCACAGGAATCTCGTCGTAGTCGTTCACCCATCCATAGCTGCGCACGTTGATGTGCGAGCCAAACCCCACCACCTTGCTGCTGATTTCCCCTTGGAAACCTCGCAAGATGCAGACTGCCAATATCATCACCACTACACCGAGGGCTATGGTATAGGTGGCAATGTTGACCAACGGTCGCGAGAAGTTGCTCTTGTCGCGCTGCAGAAATCGGCTTGCTATGAGACGCTCGAACGACAATAATAGAGTTCTTTAATTATTAAATTATTTAATTTGTTCAATCGAAAAATCGAAATATCAAAAAATCGAAAATTACTCTTCTCTTGTCATCAACCCTCAGAACGCCATTGCGATATTGACAAAGTCTTCGGCCTGGAGCGAGGCTCCACCGATGAGGCCGCCGTCAACGTCGGGGTTGGCGAAAAGCTCCTTGGCATTCGTCGGCTTGCAGCTGCCACCGTAGAGGATGCTCGTTGCCTCGGCTACCTCCTTGCCGTACTTGTCGGCAATAAGCCCGCGGATAAAGGCATGCATCTCCTGCGCCTGTGCCGGGGTGGCAGTCTTGCCAGTCCCTATGGCCCATACCGGCTCGTAGGCTATGACGATGTTGGCGAACTGCTCGGCACTGAGGTGGAAGAGGCCGTCGGTGATCTGGCGGCGCACAACCTCGAACTGCTTGTTGCCCTCACGCTCCTCAAGAACCTCGCCGCAGCACACTATCGGGCGGATATCGTTCTTGATCAGCTGGTCCACCTTGCGCGCCACGATGGCGTCGGTCTCGCCGTAGTAGGCGCGGCGTTCGCTATGGCCTACTATGCAGTATTCCACCTCCATCGAGTTGAGCATCTCGGCACTCACCTCGCCGGTGTAGGCTCCACGGTCGTTGTCGTTCACGTTCTGTGCACCAATGGCGAAATAGCTGTCGTTGCTATAGTCCGTGCACATCTCCAGATAGGGGAACGGAGGGCAGAGAATCATCAGGGTGTTCTGCGGCAGCTCCTGCTTCTCCAGGAGGTCCATGATTCCGCTCACCAGTTCGTCGGCTTCGTCGAAGCGCTTATTCATTTTCCAGTTTCCTGCAACAATATTTTTTCTCATGATATTTTGTGTTTTTAAAGGTTTGGTGTTTGAATTTTTGGATTAATAATATGAAGAAAATTAGATTTTTTTTGGTATTATGCAATGATTATATTGTAGGTTGTTTCAATTAGAACAACGATTCATACGTCGCTATCGATATACACTTTCATTCCCACAAAGACGTAGTTTTTGCGGAGGTGGATGATGTCCTCGTCGCGGAGGCGGATGCACCCTTCGCTGCCACGTCCCGGAATGCTGTAGCGGTTTCCCGTGCTGCCGTGGATGCCGATGCCGGAGCCCGGAAAATTGCCCCTCAGGCGGAGAAACCAGCTGCCATAGGCCGGGATGCTGCCGCGACCGTCGCCGAAATTGTGGGTCCAGCCCGAGGCATCCTCTATGCTGCAGATGGTGAAAGGCATGCACACTGCACTTTCCGGAGTGCGCATATCGCCTTCCCGCGCCTTGTTGCCGTTGTTGGCTCCCAGACATACAGGGTAGGCGGCGATGAGGGTTGTCCCCGTACAGCGGCGTTCAAAGACGTAGAGCGTGCGCCGGGGCTTGGAGATGGATATGAAAAGGTTGTCGGCGTTGCATACATAGGTGTATTCCGTGCGGTCGGCTACCGGCTGAGGAGGGGTGGAGAAATGCAACCCTACGCCGCTGTACCAGGTGGCCGGCGTCGTGGTTTGCGACGGCAGCCCTTTGGCCGTCGTCAGCGCCACACTGAGGGCAAGGGCAAGCATCATCATCATTTTCATATCAGTTGCAGCGTTGTTTTTTTCTATTTTATTGATTATTGTTTTTATGTTTATGTCTATTTATTCTCCCCATTAAACCCATTATTCTCCCCATTAAACCCATTCACCCCCCTCATTTTATCTTCGCGCGGCGGATACCTTCAATCTGCCATTTCGATGGGGCGCGGTTGGCCTGCTCGGGGTGCTCCTTCTCGTAGCGCTCCAGGAACGGCAGCACCTGATTCGTGGGCAGCGTCTTGTTCATTATTATCTGGCGGTCGGCATTGAGGAGAATCATGGTCGGCGCGCCGTGGACGTTGTAGGCCTCCTGATAGTCGATGTTGACGTTGGGGCCTCCCACGTTGACAAAGGGGTATTTGTACTTGCGCAGGTGGCTTTTCCATTTCTCCACGTCGCTCTCGTAGCCCACGGCATACACCTCGAAAATCTTGTTGCCGGCGTTGCATAGCGAGTCGTAGAGGGCCATCAGCTCGGCCGACTGCTTCTTGCAGTGGTTGCAGTCGGGGTCCCAGAACCAGAGCATGACGTATTTCTGCGGGAAAGCGTGTGAAGAAATCCAATCCTTGGGGTCGGTAGACTGGTTGGTGTCGGCCATGAGCAGCTCCTGCCCCATGGCTCCGATAAGCGACTGGCTGAGGAAATCGACAGTCTGCTTCTTGCTGTAGAGGTCGGCCTTGGTGGCCCAGGGGCATTTTCCCGCAAGGTAATAGTCGTTGACGAGGTTGACGAAGACCTGGTCCCAGCCGATGTTCTTGGTGCTGCGCTCGTAGTGGGGCGTGATGAAGTCGAGGAAATAGCGCAGCATGGTGCTGTCGGCTACCACGCGGTCGAGCACATTGTGGGCATAGCGTGTGATGGTGTCGCAGTCTTGATAGTAGAGCAGGCCGAAGAAGTAGTAGTTCATCTTGTCGAAGAGCTGAGGGGTGTAGATCAGCGTGTGGTCGGCGAAGTCGACGTTGTCCCAATAGTGGGTGCGGTAGTAGCGCGCTTGCCAGTCGCGGAGGCTGGTGTCCGCACTGCCCGCGGGAATGGCCTGAGGCACCTCGACGGGCTGCGAGATCCGCACCAACTGCGTGAAGCGGTAGCGGGCATTGGCGGCCATATAGCTGTCCTGGAAGGTTTTCATCTCGTCGCGCAGCTTCTCCATGTCGGCTTGTGCGGCCTGCTGCGTGGCGGGGTCTTTCATGCGCTCGTTGATGGCTTTCGACTGGCTGTTGGCCCAGTCAAGCTTGGCCATGTAGGCATACATGAGGGTGTTGGCCTGCGAGCCTTGCACCTTCATGCCCGCGTTGGTATACTTCTCGTCGAAGGCGATGGAGAAAGTGCGGCTGTCGTCGACCATGAAATCGAACATCTGCTTCTGCTTGCTGTCGAGAAGGGTGTAGACCCCGGTGTCGAGTTTCTTTTTCCCGTTGAAAACCACGCTGCCATTCTGTGCCGCAGCGGAATCTACCAGAATGAATTTGTCGCGGAAATGTTGGGCCACATAATAGCGTCCGTCGGAAAGCGTAGCCCCTTTGAAGGTGAATTTATAACCGTTTTGCGCATTCAGATTCGTCATCGCGCACATCAGAACAGCCATTAGAATGAGGGATACTGTGATATGTGATCTTTTCATGAATACTTGGATATGTTTAATCGTTTAATCTGTTAATCGTTGTAATCGTTTGAATTGTTGAATCAACATTGCAACACCACCACACGCTTATTTGTTGTCGAAAACAAGCTTGGCGACACACATAACGGCGAATTTGTCGAAAAAATTGTCTGAGTGGAGAAGAGATTTTTTTGGTGTCATTTGCCACGCCACCGAGACGCCGAAGTCTATTATGCCCCAGCGCACCAGTTGGTCGATTCCCAAGGCGGGTTCGAAGATGCCATAGTAGGGTGCGAAGAGCATGAGGGTCTCGGCGGTAGGGTCGGGGTCTTGGAGCTCGGTGTTGATGGCATTGCCGTTGTGGAGGATGTAGAGGCCGGTTTCGGACAAGCCATTATAGGAGCGCAGCGCACCCCAAAGGACGTTGAGCTGCAGGAATGGGGTGGGGTGGGAGAGGGCGTTGCTCCACAGGGGGCGCCCGACGGTGTAGACGGCGGTGAGGTGTGCATAGCTGTCGGCCATGGCGGCATTGGGGCGTAGGGTGAGGAGGGTGTTGCTGAAATAGTAGTAGCTGCCACCGGTGCCACCCAGGCTGAAGCGACGGCTGATGGGAGTGTCGTGCCCCAGCGTTGTACCGCACTGGGCATAGAGGCGGAGGTTGCCCCAGTTGTTATTAAGCTTCAACGTGTTGGAATACTGTGCCACGAGGCGTGCGAAGGGCTCTCGGCTGTTGTCGAAATGGTGGAGCGCAGTGCCAGCCTGCAGGTCGATGGTCCAGTGTTCGCCCCATAGGAGCTGCACTATGGCCTCGTCGTAATCACTCTTAGGGCGGCTGTCGGCGGCATCGATTTTTGGGAAAAGAAGTCCTTTGGCATTGAAGAGGAGGCTCTCGGATGAATGGCGCAACGTGGCGACGACAACTCCGGGGCCGCGGAAGTCGAGCTCGGCAGCGAGCCATAGGCGGTCGACGGCGCTGTAGCGCGACGAGAAATAGCTGCTGTTCTCGATGGTGTTGAAAATATTGTAGCTGTAGAAGCTGTGGCCTCCTATTTGTTCAACGTCGTGGCGATAGCCAAGGGTTATCCTGCGGAAATCGTAGTGAGGAAAGAGGAGTGACAGGTCGCCACCATACTTCCAGGCCTTGTCGCCGGTGCCCCAACCAAGGTATGCCGTGGTGCGCAGACTGTTTTGGAAGTCATAGCCATAGCGTTTGTCGTAGCGTAGCGGGGTTTGCAGAAACAGGCCGCCACCCCAGCGGTTGCGCTCATAGTTGTTGTAGTTGTAGAGGTGGTTGAGGTCGAAGCTGAAGTCGGTGCGGCTGTCGAGGTGGTTGATGCGCAAATATTGAGCAAAACAAGCGGCAGGAGCAAGGAAAAGTAGGGCTAAGATATATATAATGTGTCGGTTGGACATGACGGGGCAACGTTGAAAACAGGATGCAAAAGTAGTGAAAAAGCATAGAACGGCAAAATAAATTTTGCCACAAGATTTTTTTTCAATATTTTTGCAAATTGCATTGTTGTGGGCTATAACAATCTATTGTTGATATAAGATTTTGATTGACAGGACTGTTGTTGCCATAGAAGTGTGGTGCATAAAAAGTTGAAATAATTATAAAAAAACAAAATAATCATGAACTACGATATCATTGTCATAGGCAGCGGCCCCGGAGGATATGTGGCGGCTGTGAAGGCAGCCCAGATGGGCATGAAGACAGCTGTTATAGAGCGCGAGAACCTAGGAGGCATCTGCCTGAACTGGGGATGCATACCCACCAAGGCGCTGCTGAAGAGTGCCCAGGTGTACAACTACGTGAACCATGCCGTCAACTACGGTGTGGCGGCACAGGGCTGCGAGGCCGACCTCGGGGCCATGGTGCAGCGTTCGCGCGGCGTGGCCGAGACAATGAGCAAAGGTGTGCAGTTCCTCCTGAAAAAGAATGGCGTAGACGTTATTATGGGCTCCGCCAAAGTGATGCCCGGCCATAAGGTGCAGGTGACCGATGCCGAGGGCAACGTGGCAGAATACGAGGCCCCGCATATTATCATCGCCACCGGGGCACGCAGCCGCAACCTCCCCAACCTGCCTCAGGACGGCAAGCACATCATTGGCTACCGCGAGGCCATGACGCTGCCTACGAAACCCCAGTCGATGGTGGTGGTGGGAAGCGGAGCCATAGGAAGCGAGTTTGCCTTCTTCTATCAGAGCATCGGCGTGCAGGTGACCCTTGTGGAGTTCATGCCCACCATTCTGCCCAACGAGGACGAAGACACGTCGGCCAACGTGGCACGCAGCTTCAAGAAAATGGGCATGAAGGTGATGATGAGCGCCTCGGTGGAGAAAGTCGACGTAGATGGCGATGTATGCCACGTGCATATCAAGGACAAGAAAGGCGCCGAGGTGCTGGTGGACTGCGACGTGGTGCTGTCGGCTGTTGGCGTCATCACCAACCTGGAGAACATAGGGCTGGAGGAGACCGGCATCAAGGTGGAACGCACCAAGATTGAGGTGGACGACTATTACCAGACCAACGTGCCGGGCTACTACGCCATAGGCGACGTGGTGCACGGCCCCGCCCTGGCTCATGTGGCCTCTGCCGAAGCCATCTGCTGCGTGGAGAAGATCTGCGGCGGCTCACCGGCCACGGTGAACTACAACAACATACCCGGCTGCACCTACACCACCCCCGAGGTGGCCAGCGTAGGCCTGAGCGAGAGAAAGGCCATTGAGGCCGGCCATGAGGTGCGCGTGGGCAAGTTCTTCTTCAAAGCCAGCGGCAAGGCCACGGCAGCGGGCAACAACGACGGCTTCATAAAAATGGTTATCGACAAGCAGACCGACGAGATCTTGGGAGCACACATGTGCGGCGACAACGTCACCGAGATGATCGCCGGCATCGTGGTGGCACGCCAGAACGGCCTCACCGCCAAGCAGGTGGCTGGTTCCATCCATCCCCACCCCACCATGTCGGAAGCCGTGATGGAGGCCATCGAGGCAGCCTACGGCGAAGCAATACACGGTTGATTCTGATTATTGTAACTTGAAGCCAGAACCTTAACAATGAAACTCAAGAACATTTTCGCAAAGCGGATGACGGTGGCCGAGGACCTGAGGGTACCCGTGTCGCGTCATTTCTACTATTCTATCTTTGGTGTCCGCGGGCGCTACGACCAAATGTCGCACAACTACAACTTTGTGTGCGACCCCATCTCCGGCACGGGATTCTTTGTGCGCAGCACCGAGAGCCACAGCTATCGCCGTTTCGTCAACGCCATCCGCGAGAAGCAGAAACAGAACCTCTTCACCTTGCTTTTCCGCAAGGAGCCCAACTTCGACCGCGAGAGCGCCCTCATAGAAGAGGCTTTCGCTAAGGTGAAGAACGACGAAGAGCGCCACATCCTCTCCAGCTATCAGAACGTGCTGGGACTTGCCAAGGAGGAGGAGCTGCTGCAGCGCATTGTGCGCGCCATAAAGGACAAGATGGGCGGACATCCCAAAAAGGCTTTGGTCAGCGTCCTGTCGCACTACAAGTCGAGCATCGCCGGCCTGGAACGCGACGTGCGCTCCACTCAGATTGACTTCCGCAAAACACTGACGGAAGAGCAACAGGCAGACTGGGCCAAGGTTATAGAGACTTTCCATCTTCTTGTCGAATCACGTCGCGTATGGTCGGTCTACACCGACGACAACACACCGGCCTACCAGCAGGTGTTTTTCGACATGGGCATCTTCGACTATATCCAGGTGCCGGGCGACACCCCCGTGATGCGCGACCACAACGGCATGCGCTACTACGTCCTCCCCACCGGTTTGGTGGCAGCCCGCTCAACGGTTGATTTCGACGTGCTTCCTTGGAACGAGGTCGACATACAATACAAGGTGGTTGATATCTCCACTTTGGCGGTACGTCCGCAGTTTGAATCACACTCGCACAAGCACAAAAAGCACAGCCACAAGCAAACCGATGCGCTGAGCACCCTTTATGGTACCACCCGTGCACAGGTGGTCGGCGAGCTCTACTTCCCGCAGCTCGACCTGCGCTTCTTCGTGAACCACACAGGCCCCGCCGAGGATTTTGCCCGCGCCATTGGCAACTGGAAGATGAAATATTCAAAGCATTGATGCTTCGGAGTTTCGATGCTACGATGTTTCGAAGTTTCGATGTTTCGATGTTTCGAAGTTTCGATGCTTCGATGTTTCGATATCTCGATGTTTCGATGCTTCGATATTTCGATGCTTCGAGAAAAAAAGAAAAAAATAGTTGAAAAAGCACCACACATACAAGTTTAATCCTCACACCCTCTCGTATGAGAAGGTGATGACCAGTTTCTCCGACAAGCTGAAGAAGATATCCTTCTCGCTGGCTTTCGGGCTGGTGCTTGGCGTGGTGCTGCTGGTCGTCGGCCTGCACGTGTTCGATTCGCCTCAAGAGCGGAAGCTGAAACGTGAGATTGCGATGATGGAGCGGCAGATGAACAACCTGCGGAGCACCGTGAAACGCAACGAGGCTGTGCTTGCCGACCTTGAGAATCGCGACAACAGCATCTACCGCACTCTTCTCGAAGCCGAGCCTATAGAGAGCGAGCGCCGCATGGCGGGTATGGAAGCACAGGACTATTCGGAGCTGGAAGGCTACGACCATTCCGACCTTATCATCCAGACCACCAAGCGTATAGACGACTTCACCAAACGCCTCTACGTGCAGTCGAAATCGTTCGATGAGGTCTACAAAATGGCCAGCACCAAGAAAGAGCGTCAGGAGCATATCCCCGCCATCATGCCCCTGAAGAAAAACCAGTGCAAACTGATCTCCGGATTCGGGACGCGCTATCATCCAATACTGCATTACCGTCGGACGCACACCGGAGTTGACCTCTCGGCCCAGAAGGGCACACCGGTCTACGCCACGGGCGACGGCAAGGTGGAGGTGGCCGGACGTGGCGGCGCCGAGCTCAGCGGCTACGGCATCGCCGTGCTGGTGAACCATGGCTATGGCTACAAGACCCTCTACGGCCACATGAACGACGTGAAGGTGCGTGCCGGACAACAGGTGAAGCGTGGCGAACTGATAGGTCACGTGGGCAATACTGGTCTGGCCTCGGGGCCTCACTGCCACTACGAGGTGTGGCTCAACGGCAAGAAAGTCAACCCAGTCTATTATTTCTACAACGACCTCACGCCCCAAGAGTATGAGCAGGTGATTGAGGCCGCCAACCAGGAGAACCAATGTCTGTCGTAATAGATGATAATGCCGGATTCTGCTTTGGCGTGGTGAAAGCCATCGCTGCCGCCGAGCAGCAGCTGCAGCAAAGCCGTGGACTTTACTGCCTGGGCGACATAGTGCACAACAATGAGGAGGTGCAACGCCTTGCACTGCTTGGACTTCACGTGATTGACCACAACGAGATGGCCGCGCTGCGGGGTGCCACGGTGCTGATTCGCGCCCACGGCGAACCTCCCTCCACATACGACTTGGCACGCGAGAAAGGCATAACCCTGGTGGATGCCACATGCCCCATAGTGCTGGCACTGCAAAAAAAAATCCGCGAGGGCTATGAGACCATGCGGACTGTGGGAGGACAGGTGGTGATATTCGGAAAAGAGGGACATGCCGAAGTGGTGGGACTTGACGGACAGACCGATAACACGGCAATCATTGTGTCGTCGGCCAACGACATCAGAGGCATAGATTTCCACCGCCCCATACGTCTCTATTCGCAGACCACCAAAAGCCGTGAGGAGTATTCGCGATTGATTGACAACATCAAAAAGGCCATCTTCGACGCCACCGGGAAGGAGCCTTCCACCGAGTTCTTTACGGCCTACAACACCATCTGTAGCCGCGTGGCAAACCGCGTGGCGCAACTGGAACGCTTCGCCAAGGATGTCGACCTGCTGATTTTTGTATCTGGCGAAAATTCATCGAATGGACATTACCTGTTTGAATGCTGCTGCCGTGTGCAGCCCAACAGCCACATGATAAGCTCGATGGAGGAACTGGACCGGCATTGGCTTGGCGGCGCCAACCAGATAGGCATCACCGGAGCCACCTCGACACCCCGCTGGCTGATGGAACAGATAAAGATGGAAATTGAAAACGGAGACAAGAACTTGACGAAATAAAAAAAACTAAGAAATTGTATATAGAGCGACTACAACTGGCTAATTTCAAGAACTATGAGACGTTGGATGTGACTTTTTCCAACAACGTCAACTGTATGGTGGGCAACAACGGGGTGGGGAAGACCAACCTGCTTGATGCCCTCTACTACCTGTCGTTCTGCAAAAGCTATTTCAACCCCATCGACAGCCAAAACATCCGGTCGGGAGCCGATTTCTTTGCCATTCACGGCAACTACCGGCTTGAAGAGGAGACGACAAAAGAAGAGGTGGCTGTGAGCTGCACACTTCAGCGCGGACAGTCGAAGAAGATGAAATTCAACAAGAAAAGCTGTGCCACCTTTGCCGAACATATAGGACGAATCCCGTTGGTGATAGTCACTCCGAGCGACCAAAGCCTGATAATGGGAGGCAGCGAGGTGCGCCGCAAATTCGTCGACGGAATCATCTCGCAGGTTGACAAAGGCTATCTGCAATCCCTGCTGAGCTATCAGAAAGCTCTGGAACAACGGAATAGACTGTTGAAACAATTCTACGAGAACCGCTACTTCGAAGATGACACCATAGCTCTTTGGGACGAGCAGCTGGTGCGCTACGGCGAACCCATAGTTGCCGCACGCCGACAGTTTCTTGACGAGTTCCGTCCCCTTTTCGAGGAATACTATGCGCTGATTCACCCCCGTGCCGATGTCAGCGAACGTCCAACGATAGCCTACAATAGCCTGTTCGCTGCCGACCCCGGTAGGCAGTCGGAGGGCGCACCCGGCTTTGCCGAGCTGCTGAAAGAGGCACATCGGCGCGACGCTCAGATGCAGTACACAACCATAGGGCCCCACAAGGACGACCTTGAGCTTGGCATAGGCGACTTTGCCGTGAAACGCTTCGGCTCGCAAGGGCAGCAGAAAACATTCCTTCTGGCCTTGAAACTGGCTCAGTTTGAATATATACGCCAGCATCTCGGCAGCAAGCCTATACTGCTTCTCGATGATATTTTCGACAAGTTGGACATGCTGCGCGTCAGCCAGCTGGTGCTTCTGGTGGGCAGCGACCGTTTCGGACAGGTGTTCATCACCGACACCCAGCCAGGACGTGTGGAAGCCATCTTCCATCAGGCTCCAGATATGCCACACAGAATCTTTAAAGTGGAAAACGGCGAATTGAAATGAGACACGAGTACACCATCAAAGACTTGATAGACGCAGCGTTGAGGGAATACAATTTCGACGAGAGCATCACGAAGGAGCGCGTTGTGCAGGCTTATCGCGACACGGTGGGCGAATTCCTCGTGAAGTTGACACGTGCTGTGGATTACGATGTGGCAAACCATACCCTTAAGGTTACATTTGCCTCGCCGGCACTAAAAAATGAGGTCAGCTATAAGGTCGGCGACCTCATCGCGGCCATCAATAAACGCCTCGGCAAGAACATCGTTTGGAAACTCCTGCTGCTATAGCGTGCGAGGCTCTTTTAATTCTATGGCGCGCTTCCAGGCGTTGGCACGACGCCACGAGTTCTGCGAAGCTATGATAAGGCTGTCGAACTGGTATTGGCGGCGCAGCTCGTCGACGGTGATATAAGGACTTTCGCGAAGCAGCAGATAGTCCACCCGAGGCTTGAAGCCTGAACGGAGCCGATAATTGCTTCGGTCGACTATACGCATGCTTTTTCCTGCAAAAGCAACGAACCGACGGTCGACAAGGAGATAGGGATTCTCGAATGTGGTGTCTAAACTCAGGATGGTGGTGCTATCAACACGATGCCATAGTCGATTGTTGTTGGTTTGAAAATCAATGCTATGAATATTGGATGCCGTTACACTGTCGCAGAGCAGATAGCTTTCGTGTCCGGCGAAGAATTCGATGGCTGTGCTACTTCGCCCAAGGTCGTAGACATCGAAGCAAAGCTGTGAGCTTTTCTTTGAATAATCGTAACGGGAATAGGCCAGGAGCACGATGGCTACGGTCAGTGCCGCAGGCAGCGCGGGGCGCCAGCCCCTGAGGAGCAACAGTCCGAGCAGGCATACCACGACAATGGCGAGAGCGAGCATCCATTGGTCGAACCAGATGCCCGTGATTAGAGCATGAGGCCAGGAAGCCACCGTGGCGGTGACCCATTCGGTGGCGGAAAGCAAAGCCGAAAGCAGGTATGCCACTCCCTTGAAAGCCCAAGGCCACCACGAGAGGGCTACCATGAACATGACTGTGCCGAGCAAGAAAGCGGCAAAAGGCACCACAATCATGTTGGCAACGAGGAAATAGAGGGGGAACTGATGGAAATAGAAGAGGATGAATGGAGCTGTGGCGCATTGTGCCACAAGGCTGACGCAGAACATGGAGCGAGCTTTTTGTAGCAACCATCTAAGCGGTTTGAACAATTTGCCTTCGAATGAGGGCAACGGTATTTTCTCTTCAAGAGGGCGCACAAAGAGCACGATGGCGAGGACGGCGCTATAGCTGAGTTGGAAGCCCACGTTGAACAGCAGCAAAGGATTGGCGGAGAGCAAGATGACCGCTGACGCAGCGATGGCATTGACCGTTGGGGGACGCGAAAAGAACATCCGACCGACAACCATAAGGCTGAACATAAGTCCGGCGCGCATCGTGGACGGGGCCATGCCAGTGATGACGACGAAAAGCCATGTGACAATAAGCTGGAAGAGGCCTCGAATGAAGCGGTCGCGCCGACGGTTGCTGAGGAAGAAGAGAAGCCAACCGGCCAATAGGGTGACGATGCCTACATGCAGACCGCTGACGCAGAGCAGGTGGGTGATGCCAGCCATGCGGAAATTGCTCTCGGTGTTGGGGTCGAGGTCGTTGTCCCACCCCAGGAAGAGTGCTTCGGCGATGCCCTGTTGCGAAGGCGAGAGCGAGCTGGACTGGATGACGTTTATAAGTTGCTGACGTACAGAGTGCAGTATATCGGTAGGGCTGTTGCTATGGCCAATTGTTCGCCAACTGTTGGCAGGCAGGTAGGCAGTGTGTAGTATTCCTTTGCGGCGCAGGTATAGCCTGTAATCAAACTGATGTGGGTTGATGGCGGAGTCGGGCCGTTGAGGAGAGGCCAGCGCAAGGATTATATCGCCTTTATTGGGCATGGATTGCAAGGCAGAAGGCTTCAGATAGAGCAGCAAGCGGCCTTTGGCGGGATAGCATCGGAGAGCCGAGTCGGCGATTTCGAGCACTTCGGCCTCGCAGCATACGGTGTTGGTGCGCCTTTCGGGCATGGTGACGAGGCGCATGCGCATCCACTGCTGTCGGGGCTGCATAACGAGGTCGCCGTTCTCCTGCGTCAGAAGAAGGGGAGCTTCGAGGCGGTGGGAATAGTGCTGCGGAGAACGCGACGGGTCGAGCCAGCGCGAGAAAAAACCAAAAAAGCCCTCGCCAACCAGAATGACGAGGGCAAACAAAATAGCTATAGGAACGAGTGGATTACGCACAGTCTGACGGCGTTATAGCAATATGGCGATATTGTGTTGTCGAAATGGAGACACACATCATTGCTCACTCAGTTCGGTGAAATACTCGTAGAAATAGGGGATGGTTTCGATGCCCTTGAAGAAGTTGAAGAGCGGGTAGTTCTCGTTGGGGGCGTGGATGTCGTCGCTGCCGAGGCCGAAGCCCATGAGGATGCTCTTGATGCCGAGGATGCGTTCGAAGCCGGCCACGATGGGTATGCTTCCGCCGCTGCGTGTGGGGATGGGGCGTTTGCCGAAGGTGGTCTGCAGAGCCTTCTCGGCAGCCTTGTAGGCATTCATCTCCAAGGGGCTGACGTAGGCGGCGCCGCCATGGCATGGGGTGACTTTGACGGTGACGCAGTCGGGAGCGGCGGCCTCGAAGTATTCCTTGAACATCTGGCTGATTTTTTCATAGTCCTGATTGGCCACGAGGCGCGTGGAGATTTTGGCGTAGGCCTTGGAGGGGAGGACGGTCTTGGAGCCCTCGCCGGTGTGGCCGCCCCAGATGCCGCAGACGTCGAGGCAGGGGCGAATGCCGGTGCGTTCCTTGGTGGTGAAGCCTTTCTCGCCATGGACCTCCTTGATGTCGAGCTCGCGTTTGTAATCCTCGAGGTTGAAAGGAGCCTGTGCCATGAGGGCGCGTTCTTCGTCGCTGATAACCAGCACGTCGTCGTAGAAGCCGGGTATGGTGATGTGGTTGTCTTGGTCGTGGAGGTCGGCAATCATTTTGCAGAGGATATTGATGGGGTTGGCCACGGCGCCGCCATAGATGCCGGAGTGGAGGTCGTGGTTGGCGCCGGTGACCTCCACCTCCCAATAGCATAGGCCGCGGAGGCCGCTGGTGATGGAGGGCACGTCCTGAGCGATCATGCTGGTGTCGCTGACGAGGATAACATCGGCCTTGAGCATCTCTTTGTGTTCTTCGCAGAAGCCGTAGAGGCTGCCGCTGCCGATTTCCTCTTCGCCCTCGAGCATGAACTTGACGTTGCAGGGGAGCTGCCCTGTGCGTACCATGAATTCAAAAGCTTTGGCCTGCATAAAGCTCTGGCCCTTGTCGTCGTCGGCGCCGCGCGCCCATATTTTCCCGTCCTTGACGACGGGTTCGAAAGGCTTGGTGTGCCACAGTTCGAGGGGGGCCACGGGCATGACATCGTAGTGGCCGTAGACCAGCACTGTGGGTTTAGCAGGGTCGACGTTCTTCTCGCCGTAGACAACAGGGTTGCCGGCCGAGGGCATGACCTCGGCGTGGTCGCAGCCGGCTTCAAGCAGCAGCTCGCGCCAGCGGTTGGCACAGCGCACCATGTCGTCTTTATGCTCTGTCTCGGCTGAGATGGAGGGGATGCGAATAAGAGAGAAAAGTTCTTCGAGGAAACGATCCTTGTTGGCCTCGATGTATTGTTTGATGTCTTTCATTATAATGGGATTAATGGGTTTGCGTTGTTTAATTTCGATGTTTCGATATTTCTTTCGATATTTCTTTCGATATTTCGATATTTCGATATTTCGATATTTCGATATTTCGATGTTTCGATATTTCGATAATTCGATGTTACGATTCTTTCAGTCTTCATAGCCTAAGGCGCGGGCGCGGTTGAAAGATTTCTGGGCTTCCTGCTCGTTGCCCTGCAGCTGGAGGGCAAGACCGAGGTTGTGGTGAGCTTCGGCATAGCCCTGGTCGCATTCGATAGCGCGGGCGAAAAAGTCGGCGGCGTTGGTATAGTCCTCATAAAGGACCATTTCAATCCAACCGCGGTTGAACCAAGCATATTTATTCTGAGGGTCGATTTCAAGGATTTTGACGTAATAGTCAGTGGCCATATCGGCCTCTTCCATGCCTTGATATAGCATGGCAAGGCCATAGAGGACGTTGACGTTGTTGGGCTGCAGGTTAAGAGCTGTGGTTAGGTATTCGAGGCCCAGTTTGTTGCCGCGCTGGGCATAGAGCATTCCAAGTTCTTCGTAGGGGGCTTCGTAGTCGGGATAGAGGTCGATGAGTTGGCGGAACAAGAGGACGGCATTGGTGGTGTCGCCCATTTCCTTGTAGATGAACCCTTTCATGAAAAGGGCAGTTTGGTTGGTCTTGTCATGAGCAGTCACTTTGCCGAGACTTTCGAGGGCGCGCTGATAGTCCTTGCTGTAGAAGGCAATCTCGCCCATCTTCAAGTTGGCCTCGAAATTGTCTTCGTCGATTTTCAGGGCTTTTTGGAGAGCGGAATAGCTCTCGCCCACATTGCCGAGGCGGAACTGAGCGTCGGCCAAAGCGGTGTGATACTCTACACGCGAATCGTCGAGTTCAACAGCCTTGCGGAAATCGCTGAGGGCATCCTTGTAGTATTGCGACAGATTTTTCTCTATTCCAAGCTCGACGAGGAGTTTGCCGCGTTGATAATAAAGAGAAGCATTATCGCTGTCTTTCTTAATTTTAGAATCGATGATCTGAAGTGCTTCTTCACGTGGAATGTTGTTGTGAGAACCGCGGTTGCAGGCGGCAGAGAGGAGCGCAAAAACCAGTATGGTGCAAAGGAATGATATTATTTTCATGCCATAGAAACATTTTTTTCAAGAAAAAATTATGTTATCATGAAACTTTTTTTCGTGAACGGCGTAAACAAAAGCGTGCTTACTTATTTCAAAGATGTATTTTTGGCGGGGCGTTCGGCGAGAATGCCCTGCTTTTTTATTTTCTTGTAGCCTTCGGCAAGAGCCACGGGGATGGCCAAAGCAAGCAGAGTGGTCAGCGTCAGGAAAAGCCAGAATGGCACAGCATCAACCAATTGCATTTTCTTCGTTAAAGCCACGCAACCCCAAATGACAAACATCTGAAGCAGATAAATCCAATAACAGTCTTTCGAGATGAGGGTGAGAAGGATGTTGATGGGTGTGATTTTTTGCAAGGCCATAGCGACGAGGTAGAAAAAAGGCAGTGCAGCCACTCCGGTGACCAGCAGCCACCAGCCCAGCTGAGGGAACTGGAAGCCAATGCTTATCCCGTCGGTGAAAAGCCAGATGCTGAAAGCAAGGAACGGAGTGGAAGCCATAGCCCAAAGCCAGGCCTTGGCACCGCGGATTTCGGCAATCCATTCGGCGCAAAGCACACCAAGACAATAGAAAAAAGTGTACTGACAGAAATCGTAGGCCGCGAAAAGGTGGCCGGCCTGGAGCATCGGGAGAAACATGGCGGCAATGCAGCACACTACACGCATCCACTGGGGCAGGCGGAAGAAAAGGGGCGACATCAAATAGTAGCCGAAAAGGATGTAGACGTACCAAAGGAAAGAAGCCTCGCTGTAGCGCGGAAGCAGGAGGAGGTTGCGAAGGGTGGTGCCAAGATATAACCAGCTTAGCTCGGCACCTTTCAGCGGCACGGCAAGCAGAGCCACGACGAAACCAATGACGATAAACCACACAAAGAATTTCTTGAATTTCCGCCATATATATGCAGTGTATTCAAGAGGTGATTTAACCCGCCTATAGGAATAGCGGATAAGAAATGCCGAGAGAAAAATGAAAAGTTGCATGTGGAAGGTGTAGATCCAATTGTGCAGCCCGAGAGAATACCAATCGGGTTCGAAGCCGACAGTGAAATGCCCCAGAACGACACAGATCATGGCCAAGCCCACCATCATATCCACGGCTACAAGTCGTTCATGCTTAGCACCTGTCTTGACGGACGTTTCAATCTTTCCGCCCCAGGCCATTTTCTCAATTTTATTATTTGATCGTTGCTTAGACATCTAAGAGAGGATGTGTTTAATTGTTCAAATATTCAATTATTACTTTAAGTAAGCGTTAATAAAGAATTAAACTTATATTGCTTAGATTTACTTATCTAATGAATGATTAGATATGAAATCAAACAGTATCGATAAAATTCCGCTCAGCTTTGGAGAACATCAGCAGACCGATGAACATCGTGACGACAAGGCATCCGAAGCAATAGAGCAGACCTGTCCAGTCCATGGCACCGATGCCCGTGACAGAGAAGCGCCACGATTCGAAGACGCCGCTCAGAGGGTTTAGTCTCAGTAGCCAGCCATAACTTTTGTCGGCGGCGATACTCATGGGATAGATGATAGGCGTGGCATACATCAGCAGGCTGATTCCGAAGCCGACAAGCATGTTAAGGTCGCGGTATTTAACTGTCATTGAGCTCACTATCATGCCCCACGACATGGCAGTGAGAGCAATAAGCACCAGATAGAGAGGCAGGAGCAGTAGCTGCCACTGAGGGCAAAGCGGAGCGCCGGTGATGAGGTAATAGACATATATCACGATAAGGAGGAGCAGCTGGATTGCGAAGGTGACAAGCGAGGAGGTCATGCCCGCCAGCGGGATGATGAGGCGCGGGAAATAGACTTTGCCGAAGATGCCGGCATTGGCAGCCAACACGTTGGAGTTCTGATTGAAGCAGGCAGTGAAATAGTTCCACATAAGGATGCCGCTGAGATAGAAGACAGCCTGAGGTACGCCGCCAGTGGAGATGCCTGCCAGCCCGCCGAAGACGAACATATACATGACGGTGGTGAAGATGGGGCTGATGAAAAACCATGCCAGCCCGAGGACGGTCTGTTTATAGACCGTGACGATGTTGCGTCGCACATAGATGGAGTAGAGGTCGCGGTAGTCCCACATCTCCTTGAGGTTTAACTGCATGAATTTCTTGCGCGGCTCGAGGATGGCAGTCCACTGCTCTTGTTCTTGGTTTTGTTTATTGTCTTGCAAAGTTGATGAGATTTATTGTGTTAATCATTTTTTCCTTTCTTCTATTCGTTTCATAAGGTTATCCCATCTACGGCACATACATAGGCAGAGATTCAGGAGCTTCGACGTTGAGCGGCGGAGCCTCAGGCTACGGAGGTCGTCGATCGCCGCCATATCGGGTTTCAGGTGAGGAGGGATATAGGTGTTGAGAATATCTTCACGTTCACGGATCTGACGCTCGGTCCATTGTGCGCTGATGCCTCCATTATCGTAATAAACAATAGTTTGCGGTATATGTTTGAAGCGCAAGCCACGGCATACAGCCTCGATACAATAGGCCCAGTCGGCGGCTATCAAAAAGTGTTCGTTGTAAGGATGGCCATCGAAGACTTGGCGGCGGAAGAACGATGCCTGATGGTTGATGACATCGTGGATGAAATAGTTGAGGCTGATGGTGTCGGGGTAGTGCTTGTCGATGCGTCTGCCGTCGGGATAGAGGAGGACAGCATCGCCGTAGATAATATCGGCGTCGCGGAAGTCGGAACTAAACAACTGTTTGAGAGTTGCACAGTCGAAAAAGAAATCGCCACTGTTGAGGAACTGCAGATAATCGCCATGAGCGTGTGCAATGCCTTTATTGATAGCATTGTAAATGCCATTGTCCGATTCGGAGCACCAATAGGCTATGCGGTCGGCGTAAGTCTCGATAAGATGGACGGAGCCGTCTGTGCTGCCTCCATCAATGACAATCCACTCATAATCCGTGAAAGATTGAGCGCAGATACTTTCGGCTGTGCGCCGCAATCCCTCCAAATTATTGAAATTAATAGTTATAATAGATAATTTCATCCGCCCAGAGAGTGCTGAATCATAAGTTCTTCAATTCATCGAGCGTTAAATCGAGACTTTTGGAAATGATGTCGAGAGGAACGCCATTGGCTATAAGTTTTTTGGCGTTGCTAATTTTCTCTTCGGCGCGGCCCTCGGCGCGGCCCTCAGCGCGGCCTGTTTCGATGACACTGCGTTGATATCTGAGATTTTCCAGATCGTGAAGATATTGCCTGCGTTCTTCTTCCGGCAGTTGAGAGATCCGCAAGCGTTCGCGAGCTTCGGCAAGTCCGGGTGCCGTTGCGGTTTGTGGAATCTCACCTGTCTTCAGGAAACTCATCCATTCGTCAAGATGTGTGGTGGCAACTTTGTCGAATTCGTCCACACGCAGCAGGTAATACTCGGGGAAGATGTCGGAGGGATTGTCGCAGTGAAAAGCCTTGCGCTGACCCGCCGAAAGTTTAAGGATGTCATCATGGTTGTGGAGGCCATGGAAATCTGTCCTGCCGACGTAGACATAGTCGTTGCCTTGTCCAAGGTCGAAGTATACAATATTGATAGAGTATACCTTACGTATTTTGTCATACCTCTCTCCGAGGCTTATATATTCGGTGATGGCTTTGGAGACGCCATAGGCCATGCGATGGAAATAGTCCAATTCGCGGTCGTTCTGCACTTCGAACAGCATCAGCTCGCCACTGTCGTCTTCGGCAAGGAGGTCGACACGGTTGAATTTGTCGTTGGCGGTTTGTTGATTTCCTTCGCTTTCGAGAATGTTTTTTATATGGATTTTGCGTCCAAGAAGGACAGTAAGCAATCCTTCGAGTACTACGAAGTTAGCCTTGTCGCGCAGTATGCGTTTGATGGCCCAGTCAAATCTAACGAGTTCGTCTTTCATGAGTTAAGATATTGTACATTGATAACGCTAAGGAACGTGCATTATTGTGCGATGAAGATGTAAAAATGATTGCCGACGATGAATGGAATAAACCGAAAAAAAACACGGCAGAACGTAAGGAAACGGGTTTTATGGTCAGAACTGGAAGTAGATGAACGTCTCGCTCTGCTGCGAGAAGAGGATGATACCCATGCAGATGGCATAGTAGATGAGCCAACGGAGCCAGCGGGTTTTGACGGCATCGATGGTGAAGCCATGCTCACGCGAGCGGTTCAGCTATTCGACGACGAGCATCATGCTATTCGTGGCCTCATAAACCAAGCCAATCCAGCGTCCCGAGGCGTAGCTGCATAGCGTTGTGAATGCAATGAGAATCAGAAAACGCCAGTCCCACCAGCCGTAGAAGAAATAGGAGGCCACCACCACGAAGGCGTTCTGCCATTTCAGCTTTCCGTTCAGCAGCCAATAAATGGCAAGGACTGCTGGCAGGAAAAGCAGAAATTCAACAGAATTGAAGAGCATAATTCATGTGTGAAATTACAATTTCTTTAATTCGTCGATTGAAATGTTGAGACTTTTGGCTATGACATCGAGCGGGACGCCATTGGCAATAAGGTTGCGGGCGTTATTCAGCTTTTCTTCCGTGCGGCCTTCCGTGCGGCCTTTAACTAATCCTTCCGCCAGTCCTTCCGCGCGGCCTTCCGCCAATCCTTCCATTTTGCCCTCGTAGTGACCTGTTTTCAGCACACTGCGTTGGTACATAATGGCGTCCATATCGCGATAGTACTGACGTCGTTCGCTATCGGACAGGGTGGCCACCCGCATACGTTCCCTGGCCTCGGCAAGTCCTGGGGCAGTGGCATTGGCAGGTATGTCGCCGGTCTTCAAGAAAGATATCCATTCGTCGAGAGGCGTTGCGGCCACCTTGTCGAACTCGTCAACACGCAGCAGGTAGTATTCCGGCATAATATCGGCTGGGGTGTCGCATTTGAATGCTTTCCGTTGGCCTTCCGACAGACGCAATATGTCATCATGGTTGTGCAATCCACGGAACTCAGTGCGGCCATGGTATACATAGTCGTTCCCCTGACCCAGGTCAAAATAGACAATATTGATGGAGTACACCTTGCGAATCTTGTCGTAGTCCTGACCGATGTTGATGTATTCTGTCACGGCCTTGCATACGCCGTAGGTCATGCGATGGAAATAGGAGAGTTCGCGTTCGTTCTGTATCTCGAAGATCATCAGCTCGCCGGCGTCGTCCTCGGCCAACAAGTCCACACGGTTGAATTTGTCTTCCTTGTATTCCTGGTTTCCCTCACTTTCAAGAATGGACTTTATGTGTATTTTGCGATTCAGCAAGGCGGTCAGAAGGCCTTCGAGAATCACATAGTTGGCTTTGTCGCGCAGCAGGCGTTTCATCGCCCAGTCGAATCTGATATAGTCGCTCATAAAATGATTGTTTTGAGTATAACGATTCTATTTGACTAATATTGTAATGATGAAAGCAAAAAAGCCAAGTGCTGGCCAATAACAACCAAAAGCATGGCCATGACACGTAGAACGCCTAGATTATCGATTCTGTTGTTTGAAGTCATAGTCAATGAAAAATGAACTCAGTCGGATAATCCGATGTTTATTGAACTAAAAACACTTTGTTGGCTATACGCATTAATTCCTTGTCGCCACGACTGTCACCAAAGACTGTAACGTATTGGTCTTCCAATGTGCCGACTGCTGCTGATAGCCGTTTGACCTTTTCGGGACCAAAACAGTTCGGCGTTAGAAACTTTCCCGTCACAACACCATTATCTATGGCTATTTCAGTACAAATGACATTGCCAATTCCGTGCTTTACACACCAAGGACGAACCCAAGCATCAATGCTTGCAGATACAATATAGATTGGAACAGCATTATGTTTGAAATTGTTGAGTTCGTAAAAAGTACTTTTCCTGACAAAAGAGTCGATAATATTTGCGAAATCAGAGCCAAGTTGTTTGAATCGTAGGTAATCCATTCCTTTGTAAAGGAAAGAGAACATTAGTTGTTTAACTTTTGAGTTGTTTGCCAGATGCAGTTTCATCAATAAAAGCAATGGAGAAAACAACAAGATGGTAAACCACGTATACAGTCTGCCATGTACAAAGTAGGCGAATTCGATGAAAGTGTCTTTTGTTGTCAAGGTTCCATCAAAGTCGAATACCGCGATATGAGTTTTCTGTTCAGACATAAATTCAGACATAAATAATGATAGCAAAACAAATAATCCACAATAAAAGGTTGATTTGTATGAACCTGTCATGAAGGAGAACATGTGTCGGATCGCTGCCCTCATCCACCTGTAGCACTGTCTTTTGTATGTATCGGAAAATGCCTGCTATGACAAAGAGAGCAGTTACGTAAACATAGTTGGAACCAGTACGATTCATTACATCGATTGAAACCGTGTACATAACATAGCAGACGATGGTGACACTGGCGATGATGCCAATGATTATGTTAAGATATTCGACAGAGTATTGATTGATATTTTTTCTGGAAGGTGTACCGTTGCTATCGTGAAGAATAATGTCGTAGCGACGTTTCGAAGCGGCGAGCAACAGGGTGAGCATAAAAGTCAACATTACAATCCAATGAGAAACCCATATGCCGGTGCAAACCCCACCGGCCACTACACGGGCGACAAACCCGAGAGCAATACATATTATGTCGACAATTGAGTGATTTTTTAGGGAGGTGCAGTATGCTATCTGAATCAACGCATATGAGGTTACGACGGCGATACAAATCCAATTGGTAGAGCCTATAAACAAAAGAATAAAACCCACTGCGAAACATGCTGTCATGAGCAGAATGGCCTTTTTGACTGATACCTGTCCGGAAGCCACTGGACGGTTTCTTTTATGAGGATGTTGGCGGTCCGCATCAACGTCAATGATGTCATTAAGGCAGTAGATGCCACTACAGACAAAGCAGAAACAGAGGAACACCTTGCAGGCTTCGAGCCACAGATGCAAGTCGAGAATATGGCCTCCAAAAAAAAGTGGAAGAAAGACGAAAAGATTCTTCACCCATTGCTGAGGGCGGAGCAATAAGATGGATGGTGATGAGACAATAAATGGAGGGGGGTAACATATTATCAGATTGAATATTTATGGTTATGAGATAAGGCTTAACGCATCAATAATGATACGATAGTACTGTACAACAACTGTCTTGGTCAATGCATTAATGATCTCGTTGCCAATGGAGGGGGCGCTCATTATAAAAATCAGAGCCGTTGTGGCAAACTTGCCGGATGGTAATAGTCTGCAAGATGACTTATAGAGTTTACTGACGGAGAATATATAAAAATAAGGGAACAAGCCTTTCTGTTTGCTGGCGGGAATAAGGAGAAAGAATGCAAATGTGGAGCATAGCCAATAGAAACATATACGTTGAGTGTCGCAACTCAGCACGGTGAACATCGGCAACAGCGAGAGAAATTGAAACAGAAAAATATATACAAAGCCGTTAAGCTTATAGGCAGTGTTGAATTTGGAATAGAAACGGATGTAGTTTACAATAAAATAAAAGATTAGGATGATGGCGGCCGGTCGAATTATAGAACCGGGAACGTGCAAAGGAGATTGGAAAAAATTTAATGACAAATGATATTGGAAAGCAAAGTCTGATGTCCAGGCCAAAGCACCAATACTACCAGCATGAGGATTGACATGAGAGTTGCAGGGTAATTCCGGACTGAAACCGGGGATGATGTTGCACCAAGAAGACTGAATGGACTGAGCAATGGTGACGTCGCCGTGATAAAAGCAGGCGAATGCCATTGCAATAAAAGGGGGGATGCAAGCCATTATTCTCATGTGCAGCCAAGGGATGTTCTCTTTGTCGCGTAGAATCAGAAGGGTGAGCATGGGTATGCAAACAAAAAAGAAAGCCTCATGAGACAGTAAAGTAAAAACAGAAATGATGTTAATTAGGAGTAATTTAATCCAATTGGATAAGGAACCGCGATATATGTACAGAATCAATAACAGTGAGACAATGAAGAAAAAATCTTTTCTGACAACATGATCATTAGCAAGAAATATCGAAAGAGGTAAAATCCACCATGATATATTGTTTTTTTTGAACAAGTGGACAAAAACGATGACTACAAACAAAAAACAAAATAGACAGAAAACGCCAACGATCAACTGTGGATTCCATCCAGTGAAAGAGCATAATTGGAAAAGGAGTTCGCCCCAAAGCCCGCGGCGTACGAAACCACCTTGGTAATTAATATAGAACTCATGTAGGTTCCAAACGTCATTATAAATAATATATTGTATACTACAATGGAATAAATCATATAGTTGTTTGAGGGCAAAAACAGCCATGATAGCATTCATCATGGCTTTGCCGTGTTCTGAAACAAATGTTTTTACAGAGAATAACATAAGTGGTTACGGATAATTTTTATTCACCATTTGTCGGGCAATGAATCGGCAAAGACGGCTGGCAGACCTTGGTACAATCGTTCGTCAATACCTTCCCAAGGCATTCCGTTTTGACTTCTTACGGATTTGATGGGCATTGTCAGCGGGGCAATATCAATACATAGGTCAAGGAACTTTTGTTCGTATTCAAAGGTGGCCCTTTTGCGTTTCTCGTTCCACGAAAGGTATCCAACAGTATGGTTGAAAAGAACAACCTTAATTATTGTATTTGTAGTTTCCACTGTTTTTTTTCAATGATTTATAGTATGCTTCGCGAGGGCTTTCTGGCAGTTCCGGCAGTGCTTGGTCCATTAATTCCACCATGTCGAGAGTTCGTAACAGTCTGATGTACGCAGCCAGCGAAATCCCTGTTTGCGAACCGTTTTCAAACCCGCTGATGGTGAACACGCTGAGTCCCGATTGCTCGGCTACCTGTTTTTGTGTCATTTTCATTCGCTTGCGGTATTGAGCAAACCTTTTTCCCAGTTCCTGAATGATATCGTGACCCGATAAACTTTTGTCGATACTGCTCATTGTTTAAAATATAGAAATATCTATTATAACGGCTAAAATATAAAATGTATTGTTGATATATCAATATTTTTTATTGTATGTATTGTTGAAAATAAGAAGATGTGCTGTATCAGCGCCAAGGCCCTCATCGTCAGGTCGGGGTTCTCGCTCTTGATTCACCGACGTCAGCACAGACTCCACAAGCGTCTCGCGCTCCGTCTCGTCAAGCTTCACTCTTGCGCGAATACAGCGCACTGACCATCGCTGCCAACTGCCGAGCCTTGCTGTCGCCACGCTTCTCGGCCTTGTCCAGGGCCTTGCCCAGCTCCTCGTTCAACGCCTCGCTGGCCTTCGTCACCTGCTCCTTGACCTTCTCCATATACTCGCGGGCCGCGGCTCCGTCGCCGTCCATCACCGCTATGGCTATGCGCGTCACCGTCTCCGTGACCCTCTGTATGTGCGCCTCTCCGCTGTCGAGCGCCCGGTCCTTCGCCAAATCCATCTCCTGACTCTCCTGCGCCGCGAAGCGCTCCAGCATCTGCTCCATCTCCTCGCGCAGCCCGCCTTCGCGACGGTCAAGCGCCTCCATCTCCGGTCGCATGCCTTCCCTCACCGCCGCCTCTATCCCCGGACGCATCCGCTCCACCTCCTCACGCACCATCTCGGACCGGCCCACACGCTCCAGCTCAAGGCTCGTCTCCACTTTCGCGCAATAGTCAGTCATCCCCTCTATCTGCTCCCTGCTTGCCTCTATCTGGCGGTCTCGCGCCTCTATCTTGCGGCCCGCCACCAGCAGCCGGTCCCGCATCAGCTCGAGCTGACGGTTCTGCACGGCAAGGCGACGATCCTTCTCGGCGAGCATCGCCCTCAGTTCGGCGACCTCCTCCTCAGGCGTCTTTTTCCCTGTCGTGTATCGGTCTGGTCTCGTCATGTTTCCCTTTGTTTTTTACGATGCAAAATTACATAATTTCAACGAATTGGACAAATTTTTCTGCAATTATTTTTACACTTCCGCAAAAGGCGGAGTTGGCCAAACTCCTTGTTGATTATCCCCTGAAGCCCCTGGAACTGCATCCTCATGTCCACCGGCTCCATGCACAGGTAATAGCGCATGTCCGCACGCAACTGGCATACCGTTGACATGGCCTCAGATTTTTATCCTTACATACTCTGCAAGCTGCGCCGCACCGACGCCCTGCGGCAACGTCAGCGTCACCCCGTTGGGGTACGTGAGCTTG
>JAFSQF010000074.1 GCA_017446745.1 Bacteroidales bacterium | reverse complement strand
ACGACGGCGACTTTGCCAAATGGGCCGACCCCGCTGCCGGTACTATTGTCGACAGCACCTACTTTGAAGACAATGGCGGATACTGGATGTATACCTATATCTACGACATGGCCATTAGCCCCGTCAGCGTTCCCGCTGCCGAGCATGGTCCTTTCTGCGGCATCGTAGGCTCTGAGGGATGCAACGCCATTGCCGGCAACAGCAGCGACATCAAGGCATGGGCCACGGGCTGCGTGGTGGAGCGCGGTCTTCAGAACATTGCCAATCCTGATGGCCCACGAGCCACCTTCGGCGACGAGACGATGGCTATAGGCCCCGTTGACATGGGCGACAACCTCAGCGTGGTAAGTCTGGGCGACGCCGGCGTGGCAACGCTCACCTTCGACCACCCTATCACTAATGGTGAAGGCCCCGACTTTGCTGTCTTCGAGAACTCTTTCGGCGACTATTTCCTTGAACTGGCTTTCGTGGAGGTCAGCTCAGACGGCGAGCACTTCTTCCGCTTTGCTGCCACGTCGCTCACGCAGACCGAGACGCAGGTGGGCGGCATGGGCTCGCTCGACCCCACATATATCAACAACTTGGCCGGCAAGTTCCGCTTCGGCTATGGCACGCCGTTCGACCTTGAGGAGCTCGCCGATGTCGAGGGCCTTGACGTTAACAACGTGACCCATGTGCGCCTGGTTGACGTGGTGGGCAGCATCGACCCCGAATATGCCACCTACGATGCCGAGGGACGCATCATCAACGACCCATGGCCGACCCTTGCTGCAGGCTCGGGCTTCGACCTCGACGGCGTGGCGGTGCTGCACAGAGCCAATACGGAGGACATCGATGTCGCCGAACCGACTGCTCTCAGCGTTTATCCCAACCCGGCCGCCGAACGCCTCTATGTGGTTCTTCCTGTAGCCAGCGAGGCTCAGCTCTTCGACATGTCGGGTCGTCAGCTGATGACCATCA
Organism: Bacteroidales bacterium; assembly: GCA_017446745.1. Taxonomy (GTDB): domain Bacteria; phylum Bacteroidota; class Bacteroidia; order Bacteroidales; family P3; genus Colimorpha. Next base: position 26,484 of record JAFSQF010000074.1, on the reverse strand, counting down.
GTCTCAACGCCGGCACCAATGCCATCGACCTCAGCGGTCTGCCGCAGGGCATCTACCTGTTGCGTGCCGCCGGCCAAACGGTAAAGGTTGTGAAACGCTAATACCGCCAGCAATCTGGTACGCAGGCGTCCCCGCCTGCGATACGAGTTGGTACGCGGGCGTCCCCGCCTGCGACAAGAGAAAGTTGGTACGCAGGCGTCCCCGCCTGCGAAAGAAAAGGAAAATTTCGTTATATTATATGTTTTTGGGGAAGGTCGCGGCCTTCCCCTTTTTGCTTTTGGTAACAGTAGAAAAATAAGGTGTAATGATACGCTATCCTCTCTGAGCCCCGTAGCTGAGCCCCGTAGCTGAGCCCCGTAGCAGAACCCTATAGCAGAGCCCCGTAGCTGAGCCCCGTAGCTGAACTCCGTAGCAGAGCCCCGTAGCTGAACCCCATAGCTGAGCCCCGTAGGGGCGGCATATAATAGCCGTGGGTGCAAACCCACGGTAAACAGCAAACCACTACACCACCTTGAGCCCCGTAGGGGCGGCATATTAAGTAACAGTAAGTTAACCTCCGGCCCCTGGCAATTAGGAGACGCTCATCTTATAGTATCTCTTCCTTATGAGCAGGAGGCGTAGAAGCCAAACGGCGAAAAAGGCGTCGGACAATATTTTGTAGAGCGGCGGCATGGTGACGAACCACGACACGACCCACACGGCGAGGTCTATGTCGAAGAGGATGTTCCAGAGGCGTTCGCGGTCGTGGAACTCCACCACGGTGTCGGCGGTGCGCGACAGCGTCACCTGACGGGTGGACGACAGCGACAGGTCGATGCTTCTGCCGCTCTTGCCTATGGGCAGACGTCCGCCGGCCTGCACCTTGAGGCTGTAGCTGCCGGCCGGTGCGTCGAGCCGCAGCTGGCCGTCTTTTCCCAGCATGCCGGCATAGAGGCCGTCGAGAAAGACGGCGTAGGGTAGCCGGGGCTCGTAGAAATGGCGTTTGTGACGTATGGTGAGAAGTGGCATGCGGTTAAAAATCAACAATTACAAGGGGTTAGTCATTTTTCTATTCTCACCCTGCGGAGGTCGAGGGCGTTCATGGCGTTGCTCTGGAGGCCGCTGACCCATTTGCGGGTGAAGTGGAGAATTTGGTCGTAGTAGAGCACCACGACGGGGGCTTGCCGCATGGCTATGGAGTCCATTTGGCGGTAGATGGCGGTGCGCCGGTCGGGGTTGGTTTCGGCCATGGCTTGCCGGTAGAGGCGGTCGGCTGTCGTGGAGTGGAAATGGGTGTAGTTGGGTCCTGCCGGAGCCTTGTTGGGCGAGAAGAAGAGGGTCATGTAGTTCTCCGGGTCGGGATAGTCGGCAATCCACGAGCCGCGGAACCATTGGCTTTTGCCCTGCGCAATCTGTTCGCGCAGGGCAGCCGGCGGGTTGACGTCGAGCTTGATATCGAGGCCTATGAGCGACAGTTGCTGCTGGATGAACTTGCAGAGGTCCAGGTAGCTGGCGGTGGTGGAGAGGCTGATGGGCGGCAGGCCCTGCCCGTCGGGGAAGCCGGCCTTGGCCAGCAGTTGGCGCGCGAGCTGCGGATTGTAGTTGTAGCCATAGCGCGCCGTGGTGTCGAAGCCCGGCAGGCCGGCGGGAATCATGCCGCCCGTGGCGGGCTGTCCGATGTTGTTGCGCAGATATTTCATCATCTTGGCGCGGTCGAAGCCGTAGTTGATGGCCTGACGGACGGCAAGAGGCAGGGTGTCGGAGCCTTCCATCAGGAAGCCCAGATACTCGGTGTTGAGAAAAGGCAGCGACGTCAGGTCGATGCGGTCGGCATATTTCTGCCGCAGTTGGCCGGTGCGCGTCAGCAGCTCGTCCTTATAGCTGGCGTCGAGCGAGTTCATGAAGTCCAGGTTGCCTTTGACGAACTCCAGAAAGGCCGTCTGCTTGTCGATGATGAATGTTATGGCTACGGCATCGAGGTAGGGAAGCCTTTGGGTTTTGAATTGTGAATTATGAATCGTGGAATCTGAGGCCATGATGACGTGCGACGGTTCGTAGATGGTGTCGAACTCGAAATAGAGAGGGTTTTTGCGCAGCACCAGCTTTACGCCCTCTTTCCAGTATTGCAGCTGGAAGGGGCCGGTGCCTATGGGGTGGTTGCGGAAGTCGGTGCCATTATGCTCCACCACCTCGCGGGGCACCACGAAGCAGTAGGGCATGGAGAGGAGCGACAGCAGAGGTGGGAAGGGCTCGCGGAGGCGTATCACGAATGTGGTGTCGTCGGGGGCCGCGAAGCCGTCGTCGGCCACTTGGGCGAAGATCCACAGGCCCGGCGAGGCCACGTCGGGGTCGAGGATGCGGCGCAAGGAATAGAGGAAGTCGGCAGCGACGACACGGCGTGTGGAATCTGGAGTGCCGAAAAGTGGCGACTTGTGGAAGCGGACGTCGTCGCGCAGCGTGAAGGTATAGGTGAGGCCGTCGGGGCTGATTGTCCATCGTTTGGCAATGCAGGGCACGGGCCGCAGGGTGGTGTCGAGGCGCACCAGCCCGTTGAAGAGCTGCGACGTGCCCCAGATGAGGGCCTGGTCCTTGGCAAAGGCGGGGTCGAGGGTGCTGATGCCTGCCGACTCGTTGTAGCGGAAGATGGCTTTGCCGTCGCCTTCGGTGGGCCTATGGCAGGCCGCCAGGCAGGCAACAGCCAGCAAGCCAACGAAGAGATTTTTTTTAGTCATTTATATTTTTTCGGTTTTTTTCGGGGGGCGTTTTTTTCGATATTTCGATGCTTCGATGTTTCGATATTTCGATATTTCGATATCTCGATGTTTCGATGCTTCGATATTTCGATTTTTCGATTTTTCGATTTTTCGATGTTTCGATGCTTCGTTGTTTCGATGTTTTGTTGCTTAAAAATAAGCTCCGGCGAAGAACAGCCTGTTCAGCAGGTCGTGATGAAGTTTGGCGGGCGGCAGGCTGAAATCCACGCCATAGAAGGCAGGTCGCGAAAGATTTACGAGGAAGAAATCGGCTACATTACCTTGGCGCAGTGTATTGTCGGGCAGGCCGAGAGCGCGGCGTCCGTTGGCCGAGGCCACCTGAAACAGTTCGTCGGCGGGCAGCACAGAGGGGTCGCAACGCCAGCCTTTCTGCAGCAGTGCCATAAACTTGGCAGCCTCTATAAGGTTCAGGCCGTCGCTCGATGCGCTGCCATCGGTGCCGAGGGTGACGTTGACGCCGGCATCGCGCAGCTCGGAGTAGAGGAAGCGGTGGCCGGAGCCCAGCTTCAGGTTGGAACAGGGGCAATGCACAACGCTGGCGCCATGGCCGCCGAGGATACTGATCTCGTCGGCATCGAGCCATAGAGCATGGGCTCCGATGAAGCGGCTGCCAACGCGGTCGAAGATGTGAAGTTGTTCGAGATAAACCACAGGAGGGACGCCATGCTCGCGCAGGCAGTCCTCGCGTTCTTTCTGTGTCTCGCTGAGGTGGATATGGAAGAGGGTGCCGTGGTCGTGGGCGAAGTCGGCGGCGTATTGCAGGTGCTTGCCGCTGACGGTGTAGATGGCATGTGGCGCGAGCGAGATGGTAAGCTGAGGGTTGGTGGTGTGTGTGAGGGGGGTGGCTGTGGATGTAGGGCTTGATGTTGTCATGCCAGCATTCCTGTCGTATTCCTTGACAAAGCGTTCCACGGTGCCGTTCTCGAAGTCGGGGTCGGTGACAGAGAGTGCGATGTTGCCGCCAAGTCCTGTTTCTTGTGCGGCACGCAATGTGCTTTCAATGCTGAAATACATGTCGTTGAAAGCGGTGGTGCCCGACTGTAGCATCTCGAGGCAGGCTTGTCGAGCGCCGTGGTAGATGTCGTCGGGCGTCAGCTGAGCCTCGATGGGGAAGATGGCCTCGTGGAGCCAGCGGTGCAGCGGCAGGCCGCTGCCTGCCGAGCGCAGCAGGGTCATGGCCGAATGGGTGTGCATGTTGGCAAGTCCTGGCAGTGCCAGACGAAGGCCGTCGGCTCTTGCCGTTCCATGTTCGTCGCGGAGATTCCCTATGGGCTGGATGGCGGTTATTATGCCGTCCGCTACGGTCATTTTGCACAGAACTCCGTCAATAATAATATTTTCGTACTCCATTACCACAATTATTTTATTTTGCAAATGTACATTTTTTTTGATTATATGCTCCGCGGTTTCGATATTTTGATGCTTTGATATTTCGATTTTTCGATATTTCGATATTTCGATGCTTCGATGTTTCGATGTTTCGATATTTCGATATCTCGATGCTTCGATGTTTCGATTTTTCGAGAAAAAAAACAAAAAAAACAAAAAAATCATCAGGGCAACACAATATGCATAAAACAATCTCGTTTAGAGAAAAACTATAATTCCTCGTATGTTATGCAAATAGGCAATAGCGGCTATTTCTGGTTGGACACGTGGGTTTTGGGCAACGTCGTGCAGCTGGCGACGCAGGAGTTCTGCATCCGCTTTCTGAACCGCAACAACGACCCATGTGGACGTCAGTTTGACCAGATGACGCAGGCGGCGAGGTCTGTGCCTGCCAATATTGCCGAGGGTAACGCACGCCACGACACGTCGAAGGAGACGGAGATGAAGCTGACTGATGTGGCCCGTGCCAGTCTGGCGGAGCTTGCCAACGACTACATCAACTGGCTGCTGCTTCATGACAGTATTCCATGGTCGAACAAAACGCAGGAATACCAGTCGGTGATGGCTGTCCGGCTCGACAGGGTATCGTACAAAGACGACGTGCTGAGCCAGAGCGGACTGCATATCCTTAACCAGAAACATAAGTTTGATTATTGGCTCAAGTCGGACGATTCATTGGTGGTGGCCAATTGCATGCTGATACTCTGTAGCCGGCTGATAATGATGTTGGGCAAACAGATTGAGCGATTGTTGTCGGTGTTTAAAGAGGAGGGGGGCTTCACGGAGGCGCTGACGACGGAGCGTCTTGCCCATCGGGCAGAAGCAAGTGTCGCTGAGGGTGCTCCGCTGTGCCCTAAATGCGGCAGGCCGATGATTAAACGTGTTGCGAAGAAGGGGATAAGGACAGGCAGCGAGTTTTGGAGCTGCCAGTCGTTTCCCGACTGCAATGGGACAAGGAATATCTGAAAGATTCCGGTCCTGTTTTTTTTTCGATGCTTTGATTTTTGGATTTTTCGATGCTTCGATGTTTCGATGTTTCGATGCTTCGATGCTTCGATATTTCGATGCTTCGATATTTCGATGTTTCGATATTTCGATGTTTTCGATGTTTTGTTGTTTCGAAAAAAAATAAAAAAAACACAATAAGGGTGTTTTTTTTCCGTTAAAAGACAAAAATACACCGAAAAAGTAAAGCACAAGTCATGAAGCGCATGATGTTTTTTTGCGTCCTTATGTTTGCCATGGGCATGGCGGCAAGGGCGCAGGGCGGGAGCCAGAGCAGCTCTACAGCCCAGTTGTATCGTGAAGCCACCGACCTTTTCCGCAAGGAGAAATTTGCTGTGGCACAGCATCTTTTTGATCAATACATGAAGCGGAGCGACGCCGTTGCCGACGAGATGGCCGAAGCTGCGTATATGAGTGCGGTATGCTCGGAGCAGCTGCGCAACGACGATGCACACTACCGCATCAACGAGTTCATGCGCCTCTATCCCGAGAGTGGGAGGGTCAACATGGCGCGCATGGCTCTGGGCAACGTTTATTTCGAGCGCGGGCAGTACAACGATGCCTTGCATGAATATTTGAGCGTGGAGCCGTCGGAGGTGGAGTTCAACCACCGGAGCGAGTATGAATACAAGACGGGCTATTGCTATTTCCAGCAGGGCGATAAGGAGAACGCCAAGAAATATTTCAAACGGGTGGCCGACGGCAAGTCGTACTATCGCAATGCCGCCACCTATTACTATGCCGATATCCTCTTCTCGCAGCGACAATATGAGTTGGCCGACAAGGAGTTTCGCAAGATAGAGAAAGACAAGGCCTTTAAGAAACTGGTGCCGGTGTACCGTTTCTACATCAAGTATCACCTGGGCGAGGAAGACGAGGTGCTGCGCATGGCTCCCGACCTGTTGAGCGACCCCAACCTGGTGCTTCGCGACGAGGTGGAGCGCATAGTGGGCGATGTCTATTTCAACCGCAACGAGTATCGCCGAGCCCTCGGCCACTACCGCCGTGCCGATGCGGCGGCAACCGAAGGCAATCCCGCCAAGGCGCAGCAGAGCAACTACCCGGTGGGCTACTGCCACTATATGCTTGGCCAGTATGATTCGGCGGCCATGTTTCTTAGCACTTTCCAGGGGCGCGACGACTCGACGGCGCAGAACGCCCTGTTCACCTTGGGCGACACCTACGTGAAGCTGAACCGCAAAGCCGAAGCTCGCACGGCCTTCAAGAGCGCCGCCGACATGCGCCACAATGCTGCCATCCAGGAAGAGGCGGCATTCAACTATGCCAAGCTGAGCTGCGAGCTGAACCCCAACGCCTACAACGAGTCGATACGCTCGTTCGAGAACTACCTGCAGCGCTATCCCAAGAGCAAACGCAAGGCAGAGATACAGCAGATCCTCACATCGCTATACTGCACCACGCGGAACTACAAGGATGCCCTTTCGCTCATCGAGCGCAACAAGCGTGAGCTGCTGAAGGATGCCACTATGCGGCAGGCCTACCAGCGCATCCTGGTGAACCGCGGCATCGACCTCTTCAACGAGCGCAACCTGCAGGGGGCATCGGCCTGTTTTGACACCGCTGTGGCCGTCAACGCCACGCCGGCCATCACCACCGACGCGCTGTACCTGTCGGCCGAGACGCAGTACCGCCTGGCCAACTACGGACGGTCGGCTACGCTGCTGGGACGTTTCTTCAATGCCACCAGCCGCAAGACGTCGCCCTACTACGCCCAGGCCCTCTATACGGCGGGCTACGTCAATATGCGGCGCAAGAAATACGACCTGGCCGAGGAACGCTTCGCCGAGTTTCTGGAAGTGGCCTCGCAAACGGCAGGCAAGAAACAGCTGCTCGACACCTATAACCGTATGGGCGACTGCTACTACGTGAAGAAAAATTTCGACGGAGCCATAGGCTACTACGACCGCGTGATCAAAGCCCAGGGGCAGGATGCCGACTATGCAACCTACCAGAAAGCCCTTTGCTATGGCGCCCAAGGCAAGCAGGTGGAGAAACTCAACAGCCTCAACTATATCTTCGAGAAATTCAGCAATTCGCCGCTCTCGCCCAAGGCCATGTTCGAAATAGCCAACACCTACCTGATTTGCGACAACAACGAGATGGCTATGCTCTACTATAACAACTTCATCAAGAGGTATTCGCAGAGCAGCTTCGTGCCTCAGGCGTTGCTCAACTTAGGCTTGGTATACTATAACACTGAGCAGAGCGACAAGGCCTTAGAGGTTTTCGACAGGCTCATGACGCAATACCCCGGTACCGACGAGGCGCGCGATGCCCTGATGACTATCAAGAACATCTACGTGGAGCAGGACCGTGCGGAGGAATACTTTGCCTACGTGAGCCGCACCACCAAGAGCACCGTGTCGGCCGCCGAGCAGGATTCCACACTCTATTTTGCCGCCGAGAACCGCTATTTTCAGAACAACTTCGACAATGCAATAGCTGGTTTCGACAACTATATACAGAAGTTCCCCCATGGCCTTTTCATTCTTAAGGCTCATTATTACCTGGCCGATGCCCTGTCGCGCAACGGGCAGCGTGCCAAAGCTTTGGCACACTACGAGTGGGTGGCGGAGCGAGGCAACAACCCCTATACGGAGAGCTGCCTGATAGAGGCCGCAGCCATCAACTACCTGCAGAGGAACTACGCTAAGGCCTTGGACAACTACGTGCCGCTGGTGGTGGTGTCGACCACCGACGGGGTGCGGCTGCAGGCCCGCATGGGGATAGTGCGATGCCACTATGCGCTGAAAGACACCGCAAATGTGGCCATATCGGTACGTGAACTGCTTGCCGAGCCGAAAGTCACCACCGAGCAGAGCGACGAGGCCTCTGTCATGCTGTCGCGCAGCTACTTCTATGCCGGGGCTCTGGAAGAGGCCTTCACGGCCTACGAGGCGCTGATGAATTCGCCCAATGGTGATTATATGGGCGAGGCGGCCTACCGTAGGGCTTCGATACGCTTCGGCCAGAACGACCTTGACGCCAGCGAACGCATCATTGAGGCGGTGGTGAACAACCCTGGCAGCGACTATTGGCTTGCCAAGACTTTCATCCTCTGGGCCGACATCTTCCACCGCCGAGGCAACGACGTGCAGGCCCGCCAGACGCTTCAGAGCATCGTGGACAACTACGAGGTGGCCAACGATGCCGACGAGGAGGTGGTGAGCGAGGCCCAGCAGCATCTGCAAAGCCTCGACGCCCCCGTGGAGCCATCGGACAACGGTAGCGACGCCAACGAGGCGACGACGCCGCAGGCCGACGGCCCCGTTATAGAACTGGACATGGAAGATTAAAAAAGATGGTTTTTCCGCAATACCGACACTACGATTGATAAATACAGAAATGGTATCAGCTATGAATAAAAGATTTGCCTTCACTGTTTTGGCTTTGTCCTGTTTTCAAATAGCCACCCTTGGATACGTGAGAGCGCAGGCAGACACCACGCGCAGCACCTACAACGAGTCGGTCATCGTGGTGGGCGACTACAACCCGGTGCTTGACGGCGTCACGGAGAAAGTTAACGTGGCGCCGGCGGTAAACGATGCCGTGGCCGCCGACCTGGCTCCGAAATTCACCTACAGCATCGAGCCGCGCCGCATGAGCTCGCTGACTACCGCCACGGGGCTGAAGGCCGCCAAGGTGGTGGCATCGCCCACGCGCATCTACGACAACTATATGCGCTTCGGACTGGGGCACGACTTTGCCCGTTTTGGCGATTTCAACCCACTGATAGACCTCTACTATACATCGAAACGCCATGACGACTATGCTTTCGGTGGACGCCTGTTCCATGAGAGCGACTGGAGCACCTTCGGGAAAGAGGAGGCCGACACCCCGTCGCCCGACTTCTACGGCAGCACGCGCGAGGCACAGACCCGCTTTGATATCTTCGGGAAATATATCCTCAATCAGAAGCACCTCTTCTCGGCCGACCTGGCCTTCGACCGTCACTACGGACGCTACTACGGCTTCAACGACTCGCTGTTTTTCGCCCGCACAGGACAGCGCAGAGCCGATGCCGACCACGACCTCTACGCTTTCGCCTACAATGACATGGCACTGAACCTTGGCGCCAAAAGCCTCAATACCGACGTGAACCAGTTCGGCTATGAGGCGGACTATGAGCTGGCCGACCTTTGGGGCAAGCTGGATTTCTCGCAGCTGCGGATGCGGCTGGACGGCAACGTGCACTATGGCTTTCCGCTGTTCTCGAAATACAAAGGGGTGACCTATCTGCACCTGACGTGGGACGGCTACCGTCAACATCGTGGCGCGGAGGCTTTGCCGTATGACACATTGGGGTTCACCGACATCCGTCACCTGCTGACCATCAACCCCTACGTCGACTTCCTCTTCAAGGATTTCAAAATACATGGCGGCTTCGCGGTGGGCATCAAGTCGCTTAGGGCTATGGAATTGACGAGGGCGAGCTTTTTCCCCGATGTCATCGTCACCAAGACACTCTCCAACAACCGTGTGAGCCTCACTGCGGGTTTTGTTGGCGGCTATATGGCCAACGACTGGAATTCCATGCGTTTGTTCAACCCCTACGTGGCTCCTGCCCCAGTCTCTACGGTGGGCACCGACAACAACCTCTACGCGCATATACGCATTAATTTCTCAAAACGCCTGATGCTCAACCTCAATGCCGACAATCATTTCTATCGTAACAAGATGTTTTTCATGCTCGACATGAATTCTTTCAACTACGGCACGCTGCAGGTGCCAAACCAGTTTGCTCCTTATTACATGAATTTGAAGAACCTGGTGTTGTCGGGCGACTTCACGTTCACCAACGACGAGATGATACGTATGAGCATCGGCGGAGAGTGTTATCTTTATTATAATAAGTCTACGGAGACGCCTCTATACCATACGCCGGCATTTGTGGGCCATTTCGATGTTGACCTTAACTATAAGGACCAGTGGCTTGTACGCGCCCAGGCCTTGCTTATCACCAAGCAGGATGCCTACTACAGCATGAGCAGCGTCAATACCTTCCAGAGCGTTACGGGTCAGATAGGCACCCACTTCGGGCTATCGCTCGAGGCTGAGTACATCCACAGTCGAGCCCTCTCGTTCTTCGCCAAGCTCGACAATGTCACCCTCCAGCGCTATTTCCTCTGGGCCTACTATCCCGCCGAGAGGTTCAACCTGATGCTGGGCCTGACCTACACGCTGCCCCGCAAGTGAGTATCATATTCACAAAAAACCACATTTTGCATGACATACGACGAAACATTAGAGTTCCTTTTCAATTCGCTGCCGGCCTATCATCGCGTAGGCGCTGCGGCCTATAAGGCCAACCTCGACAACACCCACGCCATGATGGACCATCTCGGACATCCTGAGCGCGGCTTCCGTTCCATTCATGTGGCCGGCACCAACGGCAAAGGGTCGGTGTCGCACATGCTGGCATCCATCCTCCACCGTCGGGGGTTGCGCGTGGGGCTCTACACCTCGCCACATCTGGTGGATTTCCGCGAGCGTATTCGCATCGACGGCAAAATGATAGACCGGCAAAGCGTGGTGGATTTTGTTGAGAAGAACCGTGTTTTTTTTGAGAGCCATAGCCTTTCGTTTTTTGAGATGACGGTGGGGTTGGCTTTCGATTATTTCAGCCAACAGCGGGTCGACATCGCCGTTGTTGAAGTGGGTATGGGAGGAAGGCTGGATTCCACCAACGTCATTACTCCGATGCTCAGCGTCATCACCAATATAGGGTTGGAACATACTCAGTTTCTGGGCGATACGCTGGAAAAGATTGCTGGCGAGAAAGCGGGAATCATAAAACCCGGCGTGCCTGTGGTGATAGGCGAGACGCAGGAGGAGACCGCTCCGGTGTTCCGTGCTAAGGCCGCGGAATGCGGCAGCCGAATTGTTTTTGCCGACAAGCTGTATGAGGTGGTGGAAAAAGCGGAGGCCGACAATACGTCGGTGCTGCATGCCGACGTCTATCGTTGTGGCGAGCTGTGGTGCAAGGACTTGGTGTCGCCCCTTGGAGGTATCTACCAGCGTAAGAATATTGCCACGGTGCTTGCCGCCATGGAGCAGTTGTCTGCGGGCGTCCCAGATTGGTCTGCTGGTGTCACTGATTGGTCTGCAGACGTCCCCGCCTGCGATGATAGAAAGGCCGTACCCGTCCCCGCCTGCGATGCAACCATCCGCGACGGCATAGCCGGTGTCATCGCCGACACTGGCCTACACGGCAGGTGGGAGACGGTGGGGGAGAACCCACTGATTATCTGCGAGACGGCACACAATCCCGCCGGCATGGAAACCCTTGTGGCCAAACTTAAGACGATGCACTACAACAGGTTGCATATAGTCTACGGATGCGTCAACGACAAGGACTATGGCCAAATCCTCGATATGATGCCTTCCGACGCCTGCTATTATTGGACGCGCCCGTCGGTGCAGCGTGGCCTCGACGAGCATGAGCTCGCCGCTGTTGCTGCACGTCATGGCAAGTACGGCCCGGTGTTCGCCGATGTCCATACGGCTCTTGCCGCTGCAAAAAAAGCTGCCGACGTCGATGACCTTATTGTCATCACCGGCAGCATATTCCTTGTCGCTGATTATTTCGCGGAGCCTTAGTAACCTTTCCGCAAGGAGCCTTTCGCAATGAGCCTTTCGCATTCTGCGAAAGACAAACAAATTTTTTATGTAAATTTGCCAACTGATTTATTTGTAGTATAATATAAAATTAATTGATAATGAATAAGAAACTAATCTTTGTCATGACTTTAAGTACTGCTGCTTTGCTTGTTTCGTGTGGGAAAAAACAGGTGGGTGGAGAGCCTGTCAGCTACCCGGAGACGCAAAAATGTGACACTGTGGACAATTATTTCGGCACCGAAGTGGCCGATCCTTACCGTTGGCTGGAGGACGACTATTCGGAACAGACGGCAGCATGGGTAAAGGCTCAGAACGAGCTGACGCAAAGCTACCTGTCGCAGATTCCCTATCGCGAACAGCTGAAGCAGCGCTTCACCGAGGTGCTTGACTATCCTAAGGAGAGCGCCCCGTGGAAGAAGGGCGACCGCTATTTCTTCTCGCGCAACGAAGGCCTTCAGAACCAGGGTGTGCTATATTATAAGAACTCGCTCGACGGCGAGGCCGTGGAACTGCTTGACCCCAACAAGCTCTCCGACGACGGCACGGTGGCCCTGTCGTCGCTTGGCATCTCGGACGACGGCAACTGGATGGCCTACTCCATATCGCGCAACGGCAGCGACTGGCAGGAAATCTTTGTGAAGAACATCAACAGCGGCGAGGTCTTGGTCGATCACCTGAAATGGGTGAAATTCACCAGTATAGCATGGAAGGACGACGGTTTCTACTACAGCCGTTTCCCCGAGCCCAAGAACAAGCTGTCGGGCATCAACGAGTATGGCCAGCTCTACTATCATAAGGTGGGCACCGACCAGAAGGCCGACCGGCTGGCTTATGAGGACCGTTCGAATCCGGACCTCAGTTTCAGCGCCGATGTGGTCAACAAACGCTATCTGGTGATTTACGGCAGCGTGTCGACATCGGGCAACTCGCTCTACTTCAAAGACCTCGCCGACCCCAAGGCAAAGGTGGTGAAGATTGTTGACGCGTTCGACGACGACTTCTCGGTGGTTGACGAGATAGATGGCAATTTTATTGTGCTGACCAACCGTAACGCTCCGGAATACAAGGTGGTGAGCATCCCGGTCGACAATCCGGCTCCCGAGGCCTGGCACGACATCATTGCCGCCAAGGAGAACGAGGTCCTGACAGGCATGAGCCATGTGGGACACCGCCTCATTGCCCAATATATGATCGACGCCCACTCGGTGGTGAAAATTTTCGATGAGAAGGGCACTTTCGTTGCTAACCTCGACAACGAGCAGATAGGCACTTTCGGCGGCTTCAGTGGCGAGGCCGACGACGAGGAGACTTTCTACACCGTTACATCGTTCATCACGCCGGCAACAATCTATCGCTACGACGTGGCAAACAATAAATCAACGCTTTATAAGGAATCGGAGATTAAATTCAATGCTAGCGACTACGTCACCGAGCAGGTGTTCTTCCCCTCGGCCGACGGCACCCGCATCCCTATGTTCGTCACTCATAAGCGCGGCATCAAACTCAACGGCAAGAACCCTACGCTGCTCTACGGCTATGGCGGTTTCAACATATCGATGACGCCCAGTTTCAGCGCTCTGCGCACCGTATGGCTTGAGCATGGCGGCGTGCTTGCCGTGGTGTGCCTGCGCGGCGGCGGCGAATATGGGCGTGCTTGGCATGAGGCAGGAACCAAGATGAAGAAACAGAATGTGTTCGACGACTGCATTGCCGCCGCCGAATACCTTGTGGCGAAGAAATATACCAGCCCGCACTACCTGGCCCTTCAGGGCGGCAGCAACGGCGGACTGCTGGTGGGCGCCGTGGTCAACCAACGTCCCGACCTCTTTGCTGTGGCCATTCCGCAGGTGGGTGTGATGGACATGCTGCGCTACCACAAATTCACCATAGGGCGCTACTGGGCCACCGACTATGGCACCAGCGAGGACAGCAAGGAGATGTTCGAATACCTCTACCGCTATTCTCCGCTCCATTCCATCAGGCAGGGTGCCGACTACCCGGCCATAATGGTCACCACTGCCGACCACGACGACCGTGTGGTTCCGGCTCACTCGTTCAAGTATGCCGCCACATTGCAAAACAGCGATATAGGGTCGCGCCCACACCTTATCCGCATAGAGAGCAACGCTGGCCATGGCGCTGGCAAGCCCCTTGCCAAGACCATTGAAGAGACGGCCGATATCTTCGCGTTCGTGCTTTTCAATATGGGGGTTGAGAATCTTAAACGAAAAGAATAATGAAAAAGCTGATAATTCTGTTTGTGGCTTTAATTCTTTCCACAGCGATGCTTAAAGCCCAGTCGCGCGACAGACGTGCTGATTTAGACATTAAGTCCGTCTACCAGATAGACGTGTCTGCCACAGGTCAACTGTGGCTTTACGACCATTCCGGGCATATATGGAAAGCCGACAGCATTGGTGCCACGTGGCGCACCATGCTTGACAAGGATGACGAAACTTCCCTCGGCGGTCCAATCATTGAACGCATGGCAGTCTTTGGCAGCGACACTGCCATTGCAGCAGGCTATATGCACAACACTGTGTTGCGCACCATCACAGGCGGAGAGGTTTGGGACACCGTTGAAATGGACCGAAACCACACCTGGGTGCACGGCTTCTGCTTCCATCCCGACGGCAAACTCTGGATAACATCGTCAAGCGGGGGGAACCTGATGACTATGGCATACAGCAGCGACCGTGGAATGACATTCACATCGTTGAATCCTTCTTTCCCCGACCCCGTGAAAGGCGAGGACGGAATAGAGGAACTGTTTATGATGAGTGCCGACAGCGGTTTTGCCGGCACCGATGGCAACAGGATATACAGCACGTCGGACAACTGGCGCACAGCGCACCGCATCGGCACGCCCCAAGACCAGGGGCTGGTGCATGGAGAAGGCTACTGTCGGGTGACCCGTCTGCGCGTGTGGCAAGGTTGGCTCATAGCCACCCAAGCAAGAACGACAGCATACACTTCGCTGAGCGGCGAACCGAAATGGAAAAGTCTGCCAATATGTAGCTACGAGACCGACCTGGTAAGCGATCGTCTATGGGCCATCACCGACAGCGGACAGCTGGTGTTGATGCAAGATATGGAGCATTGGACGGTGTTGAGAGATGTTTCTCGGGGAGAGAGTGTCTGTGGTGTGCAGGGAGGATGTGTCTACATCTCGTCGAAAGCTGGTATTGTGCGTATTGCGCCCGACGGCAAGGCTGATACATGTGGCTTCTTTACCGAAGAGACAACTATTCAAGACCATATTGACCAACTCAAGGCCAAAGATGAACCATACGGAATGAACATTCACACCATCTCGTTCAGCCATGGAGGAAGGCGATGGCTCAGCGACCGCACAAGCATCTACCTCGACGACCTTTTAGGATTGTACCGTGTCGCCAAGCCGGAGGACATCGTCCGGATGTTCCCCGACCCGGACCGCGACGACCGTGTCATCGTGCTGCTCAGAGACCAGAAGAACTATGCCGTTGACACCTCCGGTCGAATAAGCCCCTACACCTACAGCAACCCATTTGGCCGGTTTTTGGAGAACGGGTTGCAGGGATTGGCGATTGAGACATACACCGGGGGCTGTTTTCATTATCGGTCAGACAGAATTGTTTACTCGCGCAGAGGTGATGAGCTTGCCGAAACCGACTGTACTTTCGAAAAAAGTACCCGAAAGAAGAACCACTATGAGGCGCGGCAGATTGAGGAGGCACTGAAACATCTGGGTGAAAACTACAGTCAGATGCCCACGCCTGCTGACTTCGGACTTGGTGAAGAGGCGGTGGACCTTGAAAAGGTTTTCAACCCTCGGGGTGGGTGCACAACCAGAAGTGGGTATATCGTGACCTTGGTCAACGGTGACGGCGACACGCTGACAGCCAAAGGGGACAGCGGTTTCGACTGCGGCGAATATTTCCCTATGTTGCTGCCAATGTTCATCGAGAGCGGCACCACATCGCTGGTAACCTATCGGCCAGAGCTGTGGAATGCACTGAAACCTTTGATGCCGGAAAATATGTTTTTGCGTGGCATGCTCAGCAGGTACAGCCTTGTCGATGTCCGTCCGGGCGACCTGCTCTTCTTCCGCGACACCGCGGGGATGGGTGCGGCCGTGGAGGAGAGCACGGGCCAGTACACGCACGTGGCGATAGTGGATAGCGTGGACGACTCGGTGTGGGTGGTAGACGCCACTCCGAGCCGTGGCGTGAGCCGCCACGCCATTGAGAATGAACCTGGCGACATCGGTTTCCCCGACATCTACAGGCTAAAAAACAGTCGCCATTTCGACATCGATGCGATGCTTGCAAGAGCGCGTTCGTTCATCGGGCGGCCCTACGACCAGGCCTTCGAGCCTGGAACCAAGGCCCTCTACTGCTCCGAGCTTGTCTACGAATGCTTTCTGAAAGATTATTCCAGCAAAAAAGAGGAACATTTGTTCAAAGCCAAACCCATGAATTGGAGAGATGCCAACGGGAATATGCCACAGTATTGGATCAAGCACTTTGAGGAGCTTGGCAAGCCAATACCCGAGGGAGTGCCCGGAACCAATCCCACCGACCTGTCGCTGTCGCCCTTGTTGCGGAAAAGATAGACAATCATTTACGCTCTTCTATAATATAATTCCTGCTTTACTCCTGGTCAATTAATGGTGATTCCTGTTCAAAGAAAAATTAATTGCTGTTTAATTGCCGATAATTGCTGTTAAGCAATCTTCAAAAAATAAGTTGATACAATAAAGCCCTGGAGGGACTTACTCTCAATAACCCCGCACGTAGTGTTGGGCTGTTGACAACCAATATTCTATGCGTTTCGCAGAAACGCGCTCTCATTTTATCCATCATATTACTTTATTATGTTACCGTTGCTAAAAGAAAAAAATTATTTCCGGTTAATTTATGGCCAATTTCTGGTAATTCCTGTTAAAAGAAAAAAATTGTACCTTTGCATCGGCATATTAAAGCGTCGGTGACAGCGATGGGATAAATAACTGCACTGGCTTTCAGTTTAATATGATATAGAATGTAAGGAGCTGTAGCAGGCCAAATCCAGCGGTAAGATGCAAAAGTGACAACAAGAAACATCAAACTAAACATTTACTATAAGTTAAATAAAACATAAAGACTCATGAAACATTCCATTATTTTAGCCCTCACGATGCTGATGCTTTTCACGACAACGGCATGGGCCGACAAGGTGGTGCTCACCGCTCCGTCAACAAGCGTATCTTCGCACTCTGATAATGATAACATTGTAACCATCACGTGTAGTAACGGTACTGGTATTCAGCAGGGCAGTTCAAGCTACAAAATCACCTACGACGGCACGGATTATGTGCCGATGAAACTTTCGGTTAGCCGCGATTTCACATTGACCTACGCGGAGGGAGTGACCATCACCAGTGTTACGCTGCTGGCCATGTCAAACTCAGATCAATCCACTCCAACTGTAGGTGCTGGCAACGGCGATTACTCCAGCTTGGGTACATTACCCGCAAGAAACAGAAATGGTAATGCCCAGACTATCGACATCACGGACGTAGCAGGGCTTAGAGGCTCGGCTCAATTCCTGGCAATCATTGTTGTGGAATATACCACGGCGCCTGCCAACGTCGCCGTCACCGGCATAACCCTCTCGGGTAGCACTGCCACGCTGACCGTGGGCGGCGAGGTGCTGACACTGTCCCCGACTTTTACCCCCGACAATGCCACGAACCAAACCGTGACATGGACATCGAGCGACCCCACCGTGGTCACCGTGGCTGACGGCGTAGTGACCGCCGTGGCGGTAGGCACCGCCACCATCACCGCCACCGCAACCAACGGCACCGATGAAACCACCGACGACTTCAGCGCCACCTGCACAGTCACAGTCCGTCCTGCCGGCTACTACGTCATCCTTGCCGGCGACACCGAGGATGCCGAAAACTGGACCATCAGCGACGGGACACATTCTGCAGATGGCGTGACAGGGCTGTGGGGACTCAACGGCACCGAGACCATCACCGTCACCTACAACGGCACGAAGACGGTGAAGAGCGTCACTGCCGTAAATCAGCAGTAGGCAACAGACCCAACTTACCCCGTCGCCCTCAGCGAAGTGACTGCCGACTACCTCGGCAGCGTAATAACCACCGACTGTAACTGGATTTGATATAAAGTCGCCTATGGCGAGAAATCTTACAAGTCTATTCAAATCAAACAGATAAATACTGAAAGATTTGAAAGGATTTGCGAGATTTCTGTCGCGAAGCGACACTCATTATCACCAACATAGAACTTGCGAAAGTTGAGTTGGATGTAAAAGTAGGAGGTCGGGCTTCCCAGCCCGACCAAGGTATTCTAAGATAGACAGTCAGAAAGTAGGAGGTCGGGCTTCCCAGCCCGACCAAGGTATTCTAAGATAGACAGTCAGAATGTTGCGCCGGCGACGTTGTGCCAATTACTGTTGTTCTCGCGAATCGGACTGACCTGTAATGCTTTCTGATTGTATACCTAATGCAGAAGATATGGCGTCATAGTCCATTCCGCTTTCTTTAAGCATACGTATGGCCGTGGCAAGTTGCTCTTCCTTTTGGCTGAGTTGCTCTTCCTTTTGGCTGAGTTGCTCGTCTTTTTGGCTGAGCTGCTGTTTGTAGAGCATGATTTCGGTGTCGCGATTCTCGAGGGCCATGCTGATTTCCTCTTCGATGTTCATGTTGTGCCGCACCTGAGTGTCGGAGGCGGCACTCAGCAGGCGTGTCACGATGCGCCGCAAATCCTCGTCGCCATCCAGGAAGTCGTCGTCTACGGTGAGAATCTGCATGTTGTTCTTTTCTTTCCGCTGTTGGCAAAATACGTCGAGCAGAGCCTCTAACCTGTTGTTGCGCTGTCCTTTGAGCAGGGGTATCTGCACCACGATGCTCTCGTGCGTCAGGCTGTCGATGAACGGGTCAGGGATACCCGTGGTGACCTCATTGCCGTCGTAGTCGCGGAAATTCCTGCATACATAGAGTACCGGCACGTTGATGGAGCCGACGCGGTGTCCCATGATGTAAATCGTTATGATGGGTATGCCATAGCACTGTTTGTCGTCCGACTTCATGTTGGAGGGGTTGGCATACTGGGCTCCGAGGTATTGGCGGAAGCGCAGCGTTTCGGTCTCCACCCAAGTTTTCTGAAGCTCTATGAGTACGGTGTTTTTTCCCCCGTTGTCGTCTATCACCAGAGCCGAGAAGTCGATGCGGAACATCGACACCCCGTCCTTGGTGGTGTTGGAATATTCGTTTGGACGCATCTTAATGTCCACAATCTTACGCTTTATAAGTGCGCTGAGTAGGGTTTTGGCAATGCGTTCGTCCTCAAGGAGATATTTGAAGACCGAGTCGTATATGGGGTTGGCAATATGCAGCATGAGCGTTTGTTTTAATGTCATAACGCAAAAGCCTATGCATTATTGTGCGTCATGCTTTTTTTCCCTCAGAAACATAATTTTTCCCCAAAAAACATAATAAGATCTAATAGTAGGAGGTCGGGCTTCCCAGCCCGACCAAAGTGTTGATACATAAGTATCGGGAGTAAAAAAGCCTGAAAGTCCAATGGCTTAGACCCTTTTGGCATAATAAATGTTGATGTTTTGCCCAAAAGATGTTTTTTTTGCAAATGTAATCGTTTCTACAGAATTAAATCTAAATAACATCATTATAATTTTTTCGAGTACTTATCGGTAGAGCGTCCAAAACTTCAATAATCGGTATCGGACGAGCGTTCTAAACTTCAATAATCGGTATCGGACGAGTGTCCAATACATAAATTATCGTGGTGTTTTCGGAATGGTTGGCACGCAAACGGGCTGGCGTTTGGTGGGCGTGCGTCACCGTTTGCGAAAAGAAAAAGAATTGGTTCTTCGAGGCGGCAGGGCTATTTTTATGGGCCATAGGTGTTGTTTTGATATTTTTGTGTACATTTGCAATTCGTTAGAGAGTTTTCTTTTTTATATAGCATATTAACAATTAACAATATAGAGATGAAAAAGCTTATTGAATGCGTGCCCAATATCAGCGAGGGCCGCGACATGAATATCATCAACCAGGTCACCGCCGAGATTGAGAAGGTGGAGGGCGTGAAGCTGCTCGATGTCGACCCAGGCCAGACCACCAACCGCACTGTCATCACTTTTGTGGGCGAGCCGGAGCAGGCCTGCGAGGCCGCTTTCCGCGTGGTGAAGAAGGCTGCCGAACTTATAGACATGCGCCAGCACCACGGCGCCCACCCGCGCCAGGGCGCCACGGATGTGTGCCCTCTCATACCCGTGAGCAACATCACCATGGAGGAGACCGTGGAGTATGCTCACCGTCTGGCCGAACGTATTGGCACAGAGCTTGAAATTCCCATTTTCTGCTATGAGAACGCTGCCAAGATTCCCGAGCGCCGCAACCTGGCCTACTGCCGCACCGGCGAGTACGAGAGCCTCTCGAGCCGCCTCGGCACGGAGCAGTGGAAGCCCGACTATGGCCCCAATTGCTGGAACGATCACGTGGCCCAGACCGGCGCCACCCAGGTGGGCGCACGCGATTTCCTCGTGGCCATAAACTATAACCTCAACACCACCTCCACGCGCCGCGCCAACGCTATTGCTTTCGACGTGCGCGAGAAGGGTCGCCCCATGCGCGAAGGCGGCAAGCCCTCGGGCAAGATTATGAAGGACGAGAATGGCAAGACCATCACTATTCCTGGCACGCTGAAGGGCACCAAGGCCATAGGCTGGTATATAGAGGATTACGGCATTGCCCAGGTCTCGATGAATATCACCAGCATCAAGGTGGCCCCCGTGCACCTCTGCTTCGACGAGGTGTGCCGCTGCGCCGCCAACCGCGGGTTGCGCGTCACGGGCTGCGAGATTGTGGGTCTTATCCCCAAGAGCGTTCTTATCGATGCTGGCAAATACTACCTGGCCAAGCAGCGCCGTTCGCTGGGCGTCAGCGAGGATGAGATTATGAAGGTGGCCATCAAGAGCATGGGTCTTGACGACCTTAAGCCTTTCGACCCCAAGGAGAAAGTGATAGAGTTCCTTATCGAGGACCATAGCCAGAAGAAGCTTGTCGACCTCACCTGCTCCGGTTTCTGCGAGGAGACGGCTTCGGAAAGCCCTGCCCCCGGCGGCGGCTCGGTGAGCGCTTATATGGGTGCCCTGGCGGCATCGCTGGGCACCATGGTGGCCAACCTCACGGGCGGCAAGGCAGCCTACGACGACGAATGGGAGAAGTTCAGCGACGAGGCAGTACATGGCCAGCAGCTGAAGAACGACTTGCTGCACCTGGTGGATGAGGACACCAACGCTTTCAACCGCATTATGAATGCTTTCGGCATGCCCAAGAAGACCGACGATGAGAAGGCCGCACGCAGCGCCGCCATCCAGGAGGCCACCAAGTTTGCCACCGAGGTGCCTTTCCAGACCATGCAGAAGGCCATGGAGACTTTCCAGGTGTGCCGCGCCATGGTGGAATGGGGCAATCCCGCCAGCGTCACCGACGGTGGCGTGGGGGCTTTGGCGGCACGCAGCGCCGTGATGGGTGCCCACCTCAACGTCAAGATCAACGCCAGCAGCCTAAAGGACGAGGCTTTCAAGAACGACATCCTGCAGCGCGCCGCTGATATCGAGGCTGCCGCCATCAAGGAAGAGGCTGAGATTCTGAATATTGTGAATCAAAAGATTGGTCTCTGATGTGGTAGTGGGCGACGCCTCCGAGCGTTGCTGATACGATAGAGTGGGGAATCTTCGCAAAGGTTGCCCCACTCTTTTTTTTATTGGTACGCGGGCGTCCTCGCCTGCGATTTGAACATGAATCTCACGAATTTACACGAAGTTAGTAGCATTTCTACAGAACTATCGTTACATCTTATTTTTTAACCGTTGCATAAAAGAATATGATAAAAGCAATTTTTTTCGATATCGACGGCACCATCCTGAGCTTTGCCACGCACAAGATGCTGCCGAGTAGCATCGCTGCAATAGAGAAGATTAAGGACAACGGTGTCAGGGTGTTTATCTCATCGGGTCGGCCCAAAGTGCTGATACCGAATTTCCCGGTTGCTTTTGACGGATACATTACCGTCAACGGCGGCCATTGCGCTGTTGGCGACGAGGTGTTGCTACGCAATCCGTTCAGTAGGGCCACGACGCTGCGCTGGTTGGATTACGTCAGGCGGAACGACCTGACGACCATGTGCTTCACAGAGTACGGTATGTGCGTCAACCGCATAGATGCGGCGGGGATGGCCCTGCAGCAGCAGCTGGGCTTTGAGATGCCTCCGCTGGTTCCGTTGGACGAAATGATAGAATGGGAAACCTCCGGGCATAACAATGAAGACAATGCCGTCTACCAGTTCATAGCCATGCAACCTGCCGAACGCGACCGTGAGGCCATGGCAGCTATAGGTCCGTGCCGTATGCCGCGTTGGCATCCTGCCTTCACCGATATTATCCCCGACGGCAGCAGCAAGGCTGTTGGAATGCAACATATTATTGATTATCTTGGCATCAGACGCGACGAGACTATGGCTTTTGGCGATGGCGGCAACGACGTCGAGATGCTTGAATTCGCCGGCATTGGTGTGGCCATGGGCAATGCCAGTGATGAGGTTAAGGCTCATGCC
The DNA here is from genome assembly GCA_017446745.1 of Bacteroidales bacterium. Classification (GTDB taxonomy): domain Bacteria; phylum Bacteroidota; class Bacteroidia; order Bacteroidales; family P3; genus Colimorpha. The sequence goes on along the minus strand of JAFSQF010000074.1, from coordinate 4,058 downwards.
AACTATGTTACGGCCGATTGTGAGAGCGATGGCATCAGCTTAGCCCTCAGCCATTTCGAAGTACTGTGAGTGCAAAAAGAATATCAAAAGAAAATCAAAAAAGCCAGTACCGCGGTGTCGCAATGCAGGAGGTGATGCGTCCAGCTTTGCCAAAAGCGTTGGGTAGACACTACGTGTTGACCTCGTTTAATAGCAATATGTAGAACATGTCTTGACCACATTGTCTGAAAAACGGGGTACATTATAAAAAGAGAGGCCAATACAAACAGGATTACATTACAGAAATATGAAAAAAAGCCGTCAGAATGTCTTGTTTTATTCTGACGGCTTTCTGTAGGATGCCACAAACAGTTGCTTTGCGGCTGCAACATTTTTTCCATCTTGCAGGGTGGGGGAGACCCTCTCCCATCAATGACATCGCGTCATTCGCTCACGACGTTCTCGGCTATGGAGCCACGGTAGGCAGGACAGGTCTTGTGTGAGCAAGAGCATACCGTGAGGGCGAACAAAAGGACGATGGATAAAACAGCAAAACTCTTTTTCATGATTTCGAAATTTTAAATCGTTGATTTGTTAACGCGAGTTCGTGGTGATTATTATATAGAGAAAAAAAAAATATTCGCCGAACTCAAAAAATCATACGTCGCCGAGAAATGCACAGATGGATGTCCTCTGGACGCCGATTAAAAATAAGCCCGTCTGAGCGACGAAAAATAGGCTTGAGGTGTCAAAGTACCACACATTCTTCAGTCGTTGAATAGGAATGAAATTTGTAATTTTACATTTGTATATAATTACAAAAATAACCATATTGACACATTTGTAATTACGATTAATTTTGTAACATTTACAAATGTTTTTACGTAATAATTGTAAAAAAGGAAACGTAAGCTATTTTTACTTTGTTGATAATAGTATAATATTAATTATGTGCATAGTATCTATTTTTATTAAAGTATTACTTTAGATTTTGAAGCAGCACAGACGATATGGTAAAAATAGCAATTATTATTATCTTAAAGTATTTATATATAGATTATTATATATATAAACTTAAATGTTTACTTCTGTAATATTAGTGCTTACAAAAATAAATTTTATAATTGTTACAAATGTTTCGGATAATATTTGTATTTTTGTAAATGGAAACAATTTATGATTATAAATGTAAAATCATGATAGATAGGATAAATCTCATTTTAAAGGCCAAAAATATTAGCCCGCGGCAGTTTGCAGAGGAGATAGGAATACAGCCGTCTGGAATGTCGCATATTTTGTCGGGACGCAATCGTCCGAGTCTGGATTTCGTGATGAAAGTGGTGACGCGTTATCCGGAAATAGATATCAGATGGCTCACTTTGGGTGAGGGCGAAATGTATGTGGCCCCTTCCTCCATGCCGCGGCAGGCGGACAGAACAGGGGCGTCAACGCTCGGAGGCGTTGACCACTACGCGGCAGGGGGTGATGGAAAATCGGGGACGTCAACGCTCGGAGGCGTTGACCACTACGCGGGGGCGGAGCCAATGGGGAATGATGGTAAATATGAGGAGCCGGACCTTTTCGGTATGGCGGCGCAGCCAACGCTTTTTGATGTGACGCCACAGTCGGAGGTTCAACAACGGGCATTTGTTTCTTCGGTGCAGCAAGGAGGCCAGGCGGTGGTGCAGCAATCGGCCCCGCAGGTGGTGCAGCAGGCGGTGCAGCAGGGAGGCCAGGCTGTGGTGCAGCAATCGGCCCCGCAAGCGGTGCAGCAGGCAGATGTGGTGGCACGGCAGTATCCGGATGTTGAAATACCACAGAGGGGTAATGCGGAAACAGAGACAGAACCTGTCCTTTCAAAAGTGTCGGAACAGGTTCTGGATAGTAGGGATGTTGTATTGAGCGATAGGAACGAGCCTCAGGCCGAGGAAGAGGCACCAGCCGACGAGAATCGCCTATTTGATAGCACCAGACCGCCTGCCCCCGAAAAACGCGTTCTCGCGAGGAAGCGTGTGGCCAAGGTTATCATATTCTACGACGATCATTCGTTTACGGAGTATTATCCTGAATAGAGCAATCACAGGCTTAATCGGGAGATGCACTCCGATGGTGTTCACTTCTTTTCTGAGAGCATCTTGATGAGCATCTCGTCGCTCATGTCGAGCAGCCGCAAGGCTGTGGAGATATCCTTAGCGAGGAAGTGGTCGGGATATTCGTCAAGGAAATCCTTGTAGGCCTTGCGGGCCTCGTCCTTGCGTCCGGCATTGTCGAGGGCGATGCCCTTCTCGTAGTAGCATTCGTCGAGTTTGGCGTAGTCGGGATAGTTCTCAATCACCCGGTCGTAATAGGACGCCATGCTGTCGATTTGGTCGAGGCCCGTGGCCACCTGCGCGGCGCGGTGCAGGTAGTAGGCCGACATGGTGTCGTCGGGGAATGTGTTGGCGAACTGTAGGTAAAGGCTGATGATTTGGTTGCCTTGGGCCTTGTCAACGTTGCTGAGCTGAGTGGCTTCAATAAGAGGGGCTTCCGCCGAGTCGATGGTGGCGGCGAGTTGGTCGCGTGTTGGGTCCTGAGCCGAGTTGTGGCATGCTGCCAGGGCCAACAATCCGCAGCAGGCCAATATGGTTGTTTTTTTCATTTGGGTGACGAGTGATGAGTGATGAAAAGACTTATTTTTTTTACTCGCAGGCGGGGACGCCCGCGTACCATATTAAGCTATTTCTTGCGTTTCATTTTATATCTTGGGTGCACTTTGCCTGATGCCACATCGTTGAGGCGTCGTTTCAGCATGGTTTTGCGCAGAGGGCTGAGGCGGTCGGTGAAGACCTTGCCGTGCAGGTGGTCGATTTCGTGTTGAGCCACTCGGGCGAACAGGCCGTCAATTTCTTCCTGGTGCTCCACGAAGTTCTCGTCCCACCAGTGCAGCACAATGCGTTCGGGGCGGAGCACGTCCTCGTGGATGTCGGGGATGCTGAGGCAGCCCTCGTTGAAGTATTTCTTCTCGCCGCGTTCCTCTATAATTTCGGGGTTGATGAGCACGTGGCGTTCCTCTTCGGGGCCGTAGGTGTCGGTCTTCTCGTCGTAGGGACGGAAGCCGATGACCACCAGCTGGATGGAGCGGTCTATCTGGGGCGCCGCCAGGCCCACGCCGTCGGCGGTGTACATGGTTTCGAACATGTCGTCGATCAGTTGTTTCAGCCCCGGGTAGTCGGGGGTTATGGGTTGTGCCTCCTTGCGGAGCATGGGGTCGCCGTAGCCAACAATAGGTAGGAACATGATGTCAGTGTGTTATAGCGTTATCGTGTTATTGCTTTGGGGTTATATATTTGTTCGTTGCCTTTCGTTTTCTTGTTGTTGCATGAAGCTTTGCAGGATAAGGACAGCGCTGATGGTGTCGACTAAAGGTTTGTTTTGGCGTTGTTTGCGTCCCAGCCCGCCGTCAATCATGGCTTGGAAGGCAATCTTCGAGGTGAAGCGTTCGTCGACGCGGAAGACAGGCCTTTCGGGGAATTTCTTCTGTAGTGCGGCCACGAAAGGCTCTATGTATTTGGCCGACTGCGACGGGGTGTTGTCCATCTGTTTGGCCTCGCCCACCACGAAGCAATCCACCTTCTCGCGGCTCAAGTAGTCGGCGATGAAAGTCATCAGGCGTGGTGTCTCCACGGTGGTCAGACCCGTCGCAATGAGCTGCAACTCGTCGGTGACCGCAAGGCCCGTACGCTTTCTGCCATAGTCTATTGCCATTATTCTGCCCATGAAAAAATGCTTCAATTCGTTTTGCAAAATTACACAAAAAAACGTGTAACGTAACGTTGAAATATATTTTTTATTTTGCACAGTTATCAACAATAAGTAAAAAATAAGTTGATACAATCGGGTAGGCGCAAAAAAGGTAAAACGATTGTTTTTTGGGGAGTCTACGAATTAGCACGAATTATCACGAATTACATGATTTTCAAGATATGCGACACCGAATATAAAACTATATTTTCGCGTCGGATTGCAAATCCGACGTAACCGAATTTACACGAATTATAGTTGCATTTTTTACATCACTATCGATACACACATTATTTTTT
>JAFSQF010000073.1 GCA_017446745.1 Bacteroidales bacterium | reverse complement strand
GGCTATGAGCTCCTCCTCGTCCCTCTTCAGCACCCCGAAGCCCTGATAGTAGCGTATCATCTGCCGCACGTCGGTCTCCGAGAAACCCAGCATGAGGTTGAAATCCTCGTTGAACGAGATGTTGGTGGCTATGTTGTAGCCACTGGTGAGGTCGTCAAGCGTCACGGGGCTCACGCCCATCATCAGTATGCGCGCGAACATCCCCTTGAAGAGCTTGAAGACGTCGCGGTAGAAGCCGTAGGCATGCGTCAATGCCCAGTACACCCGCTCGCCCTTCTCGTTCAGCACCGTGTTGGTGAAGTTGTCGTACTCATCGATGATAAGGTAGAGTGGATAATCTTTCTCCTTGGCCTGAAAGTCGATGTAGTTCATTTTTGCCCGAGCATTGGCATAGCCCTCCACCTTGTCCGCAAAGCCCTCAAAGTAATAGCTCTCGTATTTCTTTGCAAAATTGTTGAGCGCAATGCTGCAGTAGGTGTCAAAATTCGCCTCCAGGTTGTCCATGTCGCCGCCGATGCGCGAGAAGTCGAGGTGCAGCACCTGAAACTGTCCCCTATACTGCGTGGGGTTGTCGGCAATCCAAAGCCCCTCGAAAAGACTTGCGAAGTTGTCGCGCTCGTTGATGTCGTAGTAGTGGCGCATCATACTAAGGAACACGCTCTTCCCGAAACGTCGGGGCCGTATCAAGAAAAGAAAATGTGAAGTCTTCTCCATAATAGGGAGAAACATGGTCTTGTCGACATAATAAAGACCCTCCGTCCGCAGTTGCCGGAAATCGGAAATACCGTAAGGAAGTAGTTTCATAATCTGTGCCGTTTTTTTCTTTACAACGCATACATGACTTTTTTATTGTGTTACTATGCACAACAATTCCGTTCGCCACCAACAGCTGGCTGTGGCGTAGTTGACAACACCTACGAGTAACATTCCAATGTAATGGCATCGAGCCTCCTGTCCAATCCTTGTTATGTATTGTGTTGTGAACCCGGGTTATACAGGGGTGAGGATTCAACAATTTCGTGTGTCTATCTACAGGGTATCTTCCGCGGCGAGGGGTATGGAGAATGACTCTTCGTCGGCGTAGGCACGGATTGGAGCGGTATGACGATACTGGTCGAGGAGGTTGTTGTTGAGGGCTATTTCAACGTTGCGCATGGTGACTTCCAGCAGCTGCCGTTTCAGTTGGCATTCCCAAATGACTATCACATGCCATCCGTTTTGCGTCAGCAGGGCGTAGTTACGCTGGTCGCGTTCGCGGTTGCGGCGGATTTTGTTGTTCCAAAACAAAGTGTTGCTTTGTGGCATCTTGAACGAGCGGCAGCCTTCATGCCCATGCCAGAAACAGCCGTTGACGAAAATTGCTGTGCGGTAGCGGCGCAGCACCAGGTCGGGGCTGCCAGGGACGCTGCGCACGTTCAGCCTATAGCGGTAGCCGTGCCGCCACAGCCAGCGTCGCACTCTCAGCTCTGGCGTCGTCCCTTTGCTACGGATGCTCTGCATGCAGTGATGCCTCTGCTCCAGTGTCATTCGGTCGGTCATACGTCAGAACTGGAAATAGATGAATGGCTGGAGGTCGGCGGTGATAAACTGATAGATGACCACCACGGCAAGAACCACCACAATCAGCATCAGCCATAGGGGCATCATGGCGAACCATAGGCGGTAGCGGCGTTTGAAATGTTCCGGAAGCCAGTGGATTACCATGCCGGCCAGAAAAACCAGAAAGACGTTGCTGTAGTTGGAAAGGATTCCCGGAATGACGCTGAGGTCCCAGGCACCACCGATGCGCTCCACCATGGCTTTGGCGGTGTTCCAGGCCACCTCGTTGGCTTCGGCAGGGTCTAGGTTCGAGCCGCTGCGGAAAAAAAGACGCGTGAAAGTGATGAAGACAAAGGTGAGGAAGATGTTCCAAACCTGTTCTACATTTAACTTCAGCCTTTGACGATTGAATTTGTCGCACAATGGATTAACTGCCATGTAGCGTATTATGGTGCCTACGCACATGATGCCGCTCCACACGGTGAAGAGGTTCAGGGCCGGCGTGGGCCACAGTAGGTCGGCAAGCAGGAATAGGGCGAAGATGGCCTGTGTGGTCACCACCCGGGCGCGAGGCCCTTGCTTCTTCCACCATTTGTAGGCCAGGATGCCAAGACCGTTCAGCCCGCCCCAGGTAATGAAGTTGAAACTGGCTCCGTGCCACATGCCTCCAAGCAACATGGTGTCCATATTGTTGACATTGGTGTTGAACTCCTTGCGGTGGCGGGGGAAGATGAGGTAGACGGCCAAGAGGATGCCAATCACCGAGGTGACGATGAGCGTGACCCACCACGTCTGCGCCATAAGGGCCACCACGATGAGCATACCGCCCAGGATGATATAGGAGGCCGCTGTGGCGCGGCGGTTGCCGCCAAGGGGGATATAGAGATAGTCCTTAAGCCAGTTGGAGAGCGACATGTGCCATCGTTTCCAGAAACCCGCCGGATTGGTGGCTTTGTAGGGCGAGTTGAAGTTCTGGGGCAGGTAGAACCCCATGAGCATGGCCACGCCGATGGCTATGTCGGTGTAGCCCGAGAAGTCGGCGTAGACCTGTAGCGAATAGATGAACAGGGCCGAGAGGTTCTCGAAGCCAGTGTAGAGGCTGGGGTTGTCGAAGACGCGGTCGACGAAATTCACCGCCAGATAGTCGCTCAGTATAATCTTCTTCATCAGTCCGTTGACAATCCAGAACACTGCAATGCCAAACTGGCGGCGCCCCAAATGATAATCCTTGTAGAGCTGCGGTATGAACTGGTCGGCACGCACAATGGGGCCCGCCACCAGTTGCGGGAAGAAGGTGGTGTAGAATCCGAAGTCGAGCACGTTGCTGGCATGGGGAATCTTGCGTTTGTAGACATCTACGATGTAGCTGATGTTCTGGAATGTGAAGAAAGAGATGCCGACGGGGAGCAGGATTTTGGAGGCATCGAAACGCGGCTTCTCTGTGAAGTGGTTGGCAAATTGCGCCAAGTGGTTCACTACCTGCAAGTCGGTGTGGAACATATTGTTGTAGATGTCGGTGAAGAAGTAGGCGTATTTGAAATAGAAAAGCACCAGCAGGTTGACGACCACGCCGGCAATCATCCATGCTTTCCGTTTTCTGTTCCCTGTTTCTTGTCCTGTGGAACGCTCAGAGGTGTTCCCCACTACCTTTTCCGCCAAAGCGTCCATCCGGATGCCTATCAGGTAGCCTAAGAAGGTGGAAAAGACAAGTAGCAGAACGAAGAGCCCGGAGGTCTTGAAATAGAAGAAAAGGCTGACGATGAAGAGGTAGCCGTTGCGAAGGTGGAGCTTGAATTTGTCGTCTTTCCACGTGCGCGACGATATGAAGCAATATCCGGCAAAGACAAGCAGGAAGAATGCCCAGAAGTTGAACTGGGTGAACAACAGAGGGTGCTCCTTGTCGAAGCTGAAAAGGTCAGTAAGAAATGTAATTAGGTCTGTCATTCAAATTCTCGTTTTGAGGGATGTCGGATTTCTTTGATTTTTGTATTTTCTGATTGTCAGGCTGTTCGACAGCCTTTTTTATGGTTTTGACATCGGGGCGCATGGCCACCACGCACTCCATGATGGCGTTGCTCAGCAGGTCGCCCAGCAGGGTGTAGCCTTTGCGGGTGAAGTGGACATGGTCGCGTTGTCCCAGCTCGGCCTTGGTCCATCGGTCCATAGAACTCAGGCCGCCCATGATGTCGAACTGGTCCCACACGGCGCCGCCGCATTGCTCGGCCACACGAAGGAAGGCCTCACGCACCAACGGCCCGTTGCCATTGACCACATATTTGCGCTTCACGTGGCGGTAGCTGTCGTTGTTGGTGATGAAGATGAAAGCACAGTCGGGGCTGACCTTGCGTATGGAATCCACCAGTTGAAGGTAGCGTTGGCGGAAGATGGCGGTGTCGAAGTTAGGGCCCGCGGCATCGTTGATGCCAATGCCGAAGATTACCAGGTCGGGCGAAATCAGCTCAAGGTCGGTGGTGAAGTTGGGGCATTTGGTGAGGTAGTCGCTTACAGAGGCACCGTTGACGCCGATGGAATGGTAGGTGATGCCGGTGGTGTGCACCAGAGGAAGCGCGTGGTCGAGGTAGATGCCCGTCACGGCGAAAGCCTGGCCGCTGTCGCAGGGGAGGAAGAGGTGGAAAGAATCGACGGCGCAAGGCATTTCGAACGTGTAGCGGCGGAAGGCCGGGTCGGCATCGGTGATGGCAATCCAGTTGGTGTCGCCCGGCTTGTCCATCAGATAGAGCTTTGGCACCACCCCTCCTACCGCGTTGCCCAGTACGATGATGCGTCCGGTGGCGAAGTCGAGGTCGGGTTCGGCGAGGGTGATGCTGATGTCGGCGGCACTGTCGGCAGCGGCAACGGCAATGCCAGTAAGGCCCAGCAGTTGCTCGGGCTCTTTATAAACACAGCGTGTCAGGGTTAGGGGCCACGAACGCGAAACACGGTAGTCGAAGGGGTTGTTGCATTTCACTGCGGCGGAATAAGGGAAAATCATACCCCGGGGCCCCACGGGGAAGTGGTCGTTCTTGGTCTGATAGCGTGAATCGCCTATGGCGTTGCAAGCCCCGATGAGCAAGTTGCGCCGCATGGTGTGGGGAAACGTGCCGCCCTGCACGTGCGACGCCCCCAACTGCATGATGTTCAGATGCCCCTTGCCTGTGCTGAGCAAGTGGTACCATTTGCGCGCGAAACGTCGCATTTGGCTGCTGTCCGAACAGAGTATCAGGTGGTTTTTGTCGTAGCGTATAAAGGAATAGCTTGTATCGACGGGTACGAAGAAGAGGCTGTCGACAATGTTGACCTTCATCGGGAACTTGTTGTTCTGAGCCTTTCCGCAGCCGATAACCAGCAGGCTAAGTAGTAGTATGTATATTTTGTTTTTCATCTAAGGGGGGTCTTCTAGATCTTCCAGGATTTTTCCAGGATTTCCAGATTTTCTGTTTTTCTGCTGATAATGAATTATTCAATAATCTCTTTCCAGAGTTTATTAAATTCGTCGTTATCCATTCTTTGTCGAACGCGATAGAGTTCGTAGAGGTTCATGAAGACATCGCTGAGGTAGTCGCCCATGATGTTCGAGCCTTTGTGTGAGAAATGTATGTAGTCGGATCCGGCATAGCCGCTGCTGACCCATGTAATCATTGAGTTATGCCCGCCCATGGCATCGTAGATGCTCCAGAATGCTGCGCCATGCTCGTTGGCCATCTGGCGCAGCTTCTCGACCACGGTGGGTAGCATGGGATAGGTGGCAAGCTGACCTCCCACCTTGGTGCTCATGTCCGAAGGCCCGATAAAGAGGATTGTGGCATCGGGGCAGGCCTCGTGAATATAGTCTATCTGCTCGCCCAGCTTCTGGCAATAGGCGTCGATAACCTTCTCTGTATGCAGATATGGAACCGAGTTGCCGCCGAACTGCATGATGATTACGCCGACGTTGATAAGGGAATAGGCCTCGCGGAGCTGTTCGAAGTTGGCCATCTTGAACTGGTGCCCCGACACGCCGCGCATCGAGATATTGTCGACGGCTACGCCATAGCCCTCGTCGACCATCACGCCGTAGATGTCGGCTGTACCCGACAGGGTTATGACGGCGTTGTTGGTCGTGGAGTCCATCTGCCAGGCTACGAGGTGGATACCTTCGGTGGATGCCGTTTCGGAATAGGTGGCACCCCCCTTGCGGTCGCGGAAACTGACGCTCATCGGACCCGGACGGTTGTTGAAAAGCACGCGCAACGTTGAGAAATGCCTCACGTGCTCCGCTGCCAGTTTGCTTTTCGATTCCATGAGCGACATTGTGGCTCCTCCCGTCACGCGCCAGCTTCGCAGCATGGGCCCATAGTTGCCTCCGGCACGGCTGAAGGTGCTGTCGCCCCACGTGGACTGGCCTATGAGGGCTCCCGAGGCCGACTGGCTGAAGGAGAAGGTGGGGATGGGCTGCCGCAAAGGCAGCATCCCGGGACCGCCGCCGCCGAACTGTTGCTGCATGCGCTCGCGCAGTCGGCACGAGATGCGGTCCATCTCTATCTGCGAATCGCCGTAGTGCATGATGCGCACTATGGCGTTGTCTTCTTGGGCACGCTCGGCGCGGACGAAGAAGTTGTCGAAGAGCGTGATGTCGTCGCCCGGCAGCCAGATGCGTGTCTGCGAGCTGAAGAGCACGTGGTGCAGCTGCTCCAACGAGTCGCGCGCTCCGCTGAGGTCGCGTTCCTGATGGGTCACCAGCAAATCGTCCATGCTCCTGGTTTTCTCGCGCACAAGGACTTTATGGAGCGACGGAAAACGGATAACAACCCCACCGAAGCTTATGCCGTCGGTGGGGAAGAGGATGCAGAGCAGGGCCAGCAGGGCCACTACAAGTGCGAAAAATTTCAGGGTTCCGGAAAGCTTCATTTCTTAAGCTGCTTCTCCAGCTCTTCCACTCGTTTGAAGAGCTGCTCCAAGTTGCGCTGGTAGACGTATATCTTGCGTTGTTTTATGGCGTCGGTGGCCGGCGAGCCGAGGATGGTGACGTTGTCGGGTATGTTGCGGGTGACGCCCGACTGGGCAGCGATAGTGACGTTGTTGCCCACTGATATGTGGCCCACCACGCCCACCTGGCCGGCAAGGATGCAGTGCTCGCCCACTTTGCTCGAACCCGCTATGCCGCTTTGCGAGGCCATGGCGGTGTTCTTGCCAATCACCACGTTATGAGCTATCTGGCAGAGATTGTCGATTTTCACTCCCTGATGGATGACGGTGGACCCCATGGTGGACCGGTCGATGGTGGTGTTGGCCCCGATTTCCACATCGTCCTCCACCACCACGTTGCCTATCTGGTCTATCTTTTGGTAGCTGCCGTCAGGGGTGGGGGCGAAGCCGAAGCCGTCGGCACCAATGACGGCGCCGGAATGGATGATGCAGCGGCTGCCGATGAAGCAGTTCTGATAGACGCGGACACCGGCGAAGAGCGTGGTGCCATTGCCCACCTTGCAGCCATCACCCACATAGGTATGGGGATAAATCTTGGCGTTGTCGCCAATCGTGGCATTGTCGCCAACGAAAGCGAAGGGACCTATGTAGCAGTCTTTGCCTATGGTGGCAGAAGGGGAAATGAAAGCCAGGGGGTCTACTCCACGTTTGTCGAGCTGCATCTCGTTATATTTCTTGAGCAGCGTGGCGAATGCCAGATAGGGCTCGGCCACACGCACCAGACTGGCACTGATGGGATGCTCGCCGACGAAATCGTTGCTCACGATTACGGCTGTCGCTTTCGTGTCGTATATATAGTTGGTATACTTTGTGTTGGCGAGGAAAGAGAGGCCACCTTCCTGTCCCTCTTCTATTTTGCAGAGCTGCCACACCTGGGCTTCGGGATTTCCTTCCACCGTTCCACCGAGCATGGCGGCAATCTGGTTTAGAGTGAATTTCATTTTTGGTAATTTTTTTTCGTTTTTTGGGGTTTCCTACTATATGTATAGAAACTCTGGTTTATTGGATTTACAACGTACTATTGTTGATTAAATTGTATATAACCATGCAATTTTTTTACTGTCTTGTCGTCCAGTAGGTTAATCGTCAGCATATCCTGATAATTTTTAATGCTTCCCACTTTGCTTCGGTAGTCGCAGATGGCACGGGCCTGGTAGTAGTCGAGGTAGGGGTGGCCTTTCAGGTCGTTAAGGGTAGCGTGGTTGATGTCGATGCGGACGACGGATGTGGTGTCGAGTGTCAGCAGCGTGGCTATTTGTTCGTAGGTTTCGTTGGGGAGGCCGTAGACCTCGCGCAGTTGTTCGATGCGCACGAATCCGCCCAGGCGCGAGCGATATTTCACTATGCGGCTGGCCAGGACTGGTCCGATGCCGCGCAGGCGCATCAGTTGGGTGGTGTCGGCCGAGTTGAGCTCTATAGAGAAATTCTTACGCTCTTTTTGTTCAAAGGATTGGTGGCGTGCTGGCTCGTAATGATGGTTGTAGCCTTGTTGGTTGTAGCTGCTGTTGTGGTGGGCGGGCTGCAAGGCTGTAGGCTGCTGCATCTCGTCGCCATAGAGGGCAATAGCTTCTTTCAGCTGCGAATGGTCCTGCGGTTGGGGAGCTTCACCTCTGCGAGGCAGAAGAATGATGGCCAGCAGTATGGCTGTCAGCAGGATGCATAACATCAGGTAGCCGCGTTTCTGACTTCGTGTCGGTTTGTTCATTCCTCGAAGGTTACTGTGCCGCGCTGATGTTTGATTTGGGGCGAGGTGAAGTCTTCGTCGCTTTCGAAGCCGTCGCCGTAGGTTACGCGCAAGCCGTTGACCGACTTCACTGGCTCGTCAGAGTAGACGCGATGGTCGCGCGAGTTCCACACCACGCTGTTCATGTACGTGGTGTCGCCCGACCGGAAGTCGATGATGACCACGTTGCCATGGGCCATGATGGTTTTCTCCTGGTCGTTCTGCACTGCCGTGTCGGCCTGGATATCGGCCACTATTTTGCTGGCGTCGAACACCTGCATGTGAACTCCGCGGTCGTAGACCGTCTTGCTTTCTGGCTTGTCGAAGATGGCCACGTGGGGGGCCGTCAGCACCATCTGTTTCTTGCCGTCGGTGCTGCGCACCACGCGAATGGAATCCAGCGACTGTTGTGGTAGCGTCTGGGGGTCGAAGAAGCGCACCTTCTCCATATCGTTGCGGCATGCCGCAAGGCAGGTCAGCAGCAAAACAAAGCAGGGAAGCGTGCCCTTGGCACGCCTCCCTACAGGGTTGCAGCAGGCTTCGCGCAACTTGCTTGGTCTGAGCCTCAGCCATTGCATAGCGCGAGCTTATTTCCTCGTTCTGATGGTTGTGGATACGCCAATCCATCCGGGTACGGTGTAGGAACCGCCGTCGATAAGGTCGAGCATGAAGGCATCGCTCTGTTTCGGGAAGTGGCCGGCATAGGTGTTGATGAGGCGCTGTGCGGCCTCCTGGTTCTCGGGCGAGTCGTCGACGGCCATGGCTTTGCGGGCTGCATCCACAGCGGCCCAATAGGCCGAGCGTCCTCCCAGTCCGTCGTCGATACTGCGGGTGCTGCTGGCATAGAGCATGGCAAGGAGACGGAAGGGTTCACCTTTGGAACCATCCATCTCGGCGGCTTTGTTGTAGGCCGAGCGTGCGGCGGAATAGCTGTTGGTTTTGGAGTAGCAGAGACCCTGAAGGATGTACATGTTGTATTTGTCCTTGTCTTCGGCGCCGGCAAGGGCATCGCCCACATATTTGGCGGCATCGCTGAATTTCTCTTTCTGATAGCACATCTGTGCCATGAGGTAGGCTGTGGAGGACGTGGGCTCGAGGCTGTGCAACTTCTCTGTGGCCGAGAAGAAGAGCTCGGTATCCATGCATTTTTTCTTGCGCAGGATTGTGGTGATTTTCTTGAGCAGGGTGACGTCGTTGGGAGTGGCGTTGAACTTCTTGGTATAGATCTTCACCAACTCGTCGCACGAGGCGAAGGGCGAGAAACTGTTCTCGACGGCGGCATTGACGCTACGTATCTCGGCTTTTTTGGCACTGTCGGTCTCGTTGGCCAGAAGACCGTCAAGGGCGTCGCTTGCCAGGTCGTAGTTGTCGACGATGAGTGTGGTGTCGGCATACCCGCTGGTTACGTATTTCACCGTGGCGTTGAAAAAGCGTTCGATGAAAGCTACCTCGAGGTTGCTGGCTCCCAGTTTCATGGCTTCGGCATAGAGGGCGTAGTATTCCTGCAGGCCGGCGTTGCCGCGCAGCTGCTCCATGTCGTAGGCCTTGCGGGCCGTGACCTCGGCGGCCTCGCCGAAGTATTGGATGCGGAGGTCGTACATCTGCATCAGTTCGTCGACGATGGCTTTGCGCTCGTTGGCATCCTTGGTGGCGTTGAAGCGGGCCTTGAGGATGGTGACACCGCGGATGTAGAGGTTCTTGTTGTTGGCCGGACATTTCTGGAGGCAAATCTTCCAGGGGTCGTAGGCCTCAAGATATTGTTTGTTTTTGAATGCCTCGCGGTAGAGGAAAGTATTGGTTACGCAGTCCACACTGTCTTCGGGGCTGTTTCCCCATTTCTGAGCCATGGCAGGCATTGTTGCCAATGCCATAAGTGCTCCAAGTACTAAGAATCTGAATGTTTTCATTTTCCAGCTATATTGTTTTTAATCGTTTATTTGTTTATCTGTGCTGTCTGTGCCGCTCATTCGTCAATCTCCCATTCCGTCTTTCTGTCTATTTGTTATCGTATGAGGGTAAAAATTGTTCTTTTATGATTTTTTAATGATTCCGTAGTGTTTAACGCCTCCGGATGTCAACAGTACTGTTTTTATTGGTCGACGTCCTCGTGCGCTAACATATCTTTCAACTAATTGAATTTGCGTTTCACGAACCAGCTTTCGCAGCTTCCTACGGAGATGCCGAAAAGGTAAGCGTCGCGGCGTAGCAGGTCGGCGTTGCCGAAGGAGGAGTAGGCCACGGTGAGGTTGAGTACCGAACGGCCTTTACGCATGGGCAGGCTGGCTCCGAAGCCCACGCCCCATTCGTTGAGGGTGTGGTCGCTGCCGTCGCTGAGATGCAGGTGCAGCTTGCCGCTTTCGTAGTGCACGCCTGCCGAGAATGTTATTCGGCGGAAATACGACGATGAGTTTTTGTCGCCCAGCAGCTGCAACCCCAAGGCGTAGCGTTGTGTGTTGTCGTAGCGCAGGGGACTGGTGCTGAAGATATTGAAATCGGTGTTCTCTGTATATTTCATGCCGTTCCACGGTGCAAGAGTCGCGTCGACGGCTACAAGCCACTTGTCGTTGCGTTGCAGCGACAGCCCCAGCCCTATGGTCCATGGCTGTTCCAGGGTGCTCTCGTATTCGCTGTCGCCGCCGGATAGTGGGAAGATGGTGTCGCGGATCGTTTCGCTGCTCCCGTTGGATATAAAGGTGTACACCAGCGAGTTCTCTGTGAAGTCCATCTTTCTGTATGGCTTGAATGTCAGGGCTGCTCCCATGCGGTATTTTGCGCCAAGCGGCTGCTCGTATTGCGCACCAAAGTCAAACAAAAAATTCTTGATATAGGAATCTTTCTGGTGACGTCGATTCATGAAGTAGGTGGTGTCGTTGGCCACGAAGTCGTAGGTGATGCCGCGCGTGATGTTGCCGTAGATAAGGCTGACGTTGAAGCCCATACGGAGCTGCGGTTTCATGGCATCGGTGCCTCCCATGATGTTGAAGCCGTGCCCCCAAAAGAACTGGCTGACGCCTCCGTTGCCCTCATACACGTTGCGTACCTCACCCCCCGGGTTGATGGTGGCCGTCTGCACCGATTGGTAGTTCACGTCGGAGTAGGGCATCACTCCTATGGCTGTCTTCCACCATTTTGTCAGTGGGAAGCCAATGGACAGATATCCCAGATTGCCGTCGGCATCGTGTTGGCTGTTGTCGCCCGAACGCAGCATCGTCGATTCGATGCAAAGCCCCATATCGAACACTAACGTTTCCTTGCCGATAGCGGCGTAGGAGGCTGGGTTGAAAGGGTTGACCATGTTGTGTGCCGATCGTGTGGAGGTGATGCCTCCCAATGCCGCGAAGCCGGGGAAGTTGTAGGGCATGTTGTTCATCCCTATGCCATATTGCGAAAAGGGCGAGTTGATGCCGTTTTGCGCCGCTAATGAGCCTGTGGCGAAGAAGAACACCAGCAAGAAAGCAAGTTTATAGTTAGATTTCATACAATAATATTCCCTTACAAAAACTATCGCTCGTTAATAACGTCAAATGATTAAAACATATTTATTTCCAATATTTTTTCCAACCCAATGTAGACCAAATTTGGATTTGCAAAGTTCGGAAAAATTAATTGTTTAGCAAAAAAAACTGCATCGCCGCCTGTTAAAAAAAGTTTAACGTCGGGATAAATGTTTCGATATTCTCGCATAAATCCCTCAATTTCAAAGCACGATGCCCTCAGCACTCCTGCTGTCATCGATGCCCTGGTGCTCTTGCCTGTCAATGGAGCCTGCACTATGCCGTTCCATTCGTCGGGCGAGAGCTCCACCGCTGGTAGCGAGGCGGTATGCTGGTGCATGGCGCGAAGGCGCATTTCGATGCCTGGCAGGATGGCGCCGCCACGAAATACATCTGTGTCGTCGAGCAGGTCGACGGTGATGCAGCTGCCTGCATCAACGATCAGCAGCGCCCCTTTGGGGCACAGCTGCCGGGCTCCCACGGCAGCGGCCACGCGGTCCATGCCAAGGGTCTGCGACGTTTCGTAGTCGATGCCGATGGGTAGGCGCGAGGTATGGGAGAGGAGGTGGAAATGCTTGAGAATGCCGGTGGGCAGCAGGGCCGAGAAGTCCGGCGCACGGCCTACCACCGATGCTATAGCACCTTCTATGCCATACTGGCTGCATAGCCTTTCGGTTTGGAGCGATTGAGGCTCCGCTCCGGCCGTGCACTCTACCACTGTGCCGCTGTCTATGACGGCTGCTTTCATGCGTGTGTTGCCGATGTCGAGAATAAGTTTCATTCAGTTGTACATATTCATGGCGCGGTCGGGGCCGAGGCTTACGAAGGCCTGCACGGCCTGCACGGCGCGGTCGAGTGCCGGGTCCAGCAAGGCTTGTTCTTCTGTGGTGAAACGGCCCAGCACGTAGTCGATTTGGTGTCCCTGTCCGAAGTTGTTGCCCACGCCGATGCGAAGGCGTGCGTAGTTGGAGGTGTGTATAAGTTCTTCGATGTTGGTCAGGCCGTTATGACCGCCAGCAGAGCCTTGTTTTTTCATGCGTATCTTCCCAATGGGGAGGGCTATGTCGTCAACGATAACAAGCAGGTTCTCTACAGCGATTTTCTCTTTCTGCATCCAGTACTGTACGGCCTTGCCGCTGAGGTTCATATAGGTGGTGGGGCGGATGAGGATCAGTGTCCGCCCTTTCCATTTCGCCTCGGCACGGTAGGCGTGGCGCTCAAGCACATATTGTGGTTTCTCGCCTTTGTCGGAAGTGCAGGCTTTGAGCAAACGGTCGAGCACCATGAAACCGCTATTGTGGCGCGTTCCCTCATATTCGGCTCCAACGTTGCCAAGCCCCACGATAAGATACTTCATTTCTGTGTGGTCAGGTTCGTTTTTCTTTTTAAAGAGGCGTTCAAATAAAGTCATAAGGTTTGCTTATATAACCCAGTCGGTGTGGATTGCATCCTTGCAATCACTTCTCTACCTTCACTTGGCTGTCGGTGTCGAGGTTCACGTTGCGTGTCACCTTGGCTTCGATGGTGTTGGCCCGGACTATGTCGGTCATGTTCACTCCCGTGGCGCTTTCGATGACGTCGAAGGCCTGTTTTATTACTGAGGGCACTGCTCCGCTGATGCCGGCGGCATCGGTGCCGCTGGTGCCATAGACGTTCATGTTCTTTATGGCTGCTATGGGCTCCGACACGCGTCCGGCCACGTCGGGGATGATTTTCACCATCATGTCGAGGATGGCTGCCTGGCCGTAGCGTTCGTATGCCTCGGCCTTTTTTTGCATCGCCTCGGCTTCGGCAAGACCTTTCTTCTCTATGGCTATGGCTTCTGCCTCGCCGGCTTTCTGGATTTTGTAGGCCTCAGCCTCGCCGTTGGCTTTGATACCCTCCGCTTCGAGCACCATGGCCTGCTTGCGCGCTTCGGCCAGGGCCACCTGTGCGCGGGCTTCCTGCTCGGCGCGGTAGGCCTGGGCTTCGGCTTCGCGTTTGCTCTGCTCCAGCTCGGCGGCGGCTTTCAACTCAATTTGGTATTTGTCGGCGTCGCTCTGTTTCATGACCTCTGCCTGTAACTCGTTTTCGCGTATTTTTACGCGTTCGGCTGTCAGCACCTGCTCACGCTTGGTCTTCTCAATCTGAGCGTCCACGGTCTTGGTGTTGATGGATTTCTGCTGCTCCTGACGCTGGATTTCGTAGGCCGCATCGGCGTCGGCTTTCTTGGTCTGCTCTATGATGGTCAGTTCGCTGCGTTTCACGGCCAGCTCGTTCTGGCGTATGGCTATCTGTGTCTGGGAGTCGACTTGTGCATCGTTGGCCTCTTTCAGGGCTTGGGCTTCGGCCATGGCGATATCGCGCTCGGCGTTGGCCTTGTTAATCTTGGCCTGTTTGCGTATGGTCCAGGTGTTGTCGGCTCCGAGGTCTTCGATAAGGTTCTTCTCGTCGGTGACGTTCTGGATGTTGCAGGATATGATGCGCAGTCCGAGGGCCTCCATGTCCTTTTGGGCTTTCGACATGATTTCGTCGGAGAACTTGTCGCGGTTGATGTTGATGTCGCGCAACGAGAGGCTTCCTATAACCTCGCGCATGTTACCCTCCAATGAATCCTGCACCTGCTTCGAGATGTCGGCTCCGCTCATGTTGAGGAAATTCTTTGCGGCGAGGCGCACTCCGTCGATGTCTGGGATTACCTGTATTTTGGCCACAGCGTCAACGTTGACATTGATAAAGTCGTTGGTGGGTACGGTGCGGCTGGTGCGTATGTCGGCAGTCACCTGTCCGAGGAACACCTTGTCCAGTCGCTCGAGCAGGGGGACACGAAGTCCGCCTTTACCGATATAGATTCGCGGCTTGCGATACAGTCCCGAAACTATGTAGGCCACCGACGGTGGTGCTTTAATATAGGATATCAGGATAATGAAAAGCAGTAGTATAACCACTGCGATGATGATAATGACAGGTGTATTCATGGCTTATTATTGTTATGTTGTTAATAATCTATGTTGTAAGTAGGTATTTTAATTGTTTAATTGTTGGTTCGTTGACAATAAAAAAAGCTAATTAGGCATTTAATTTCATTTATGATTATCCGCATTTTCTTAATGGATTAAATGGCAGTATGCGTATTTCTCTATCTGAATTATTCTTATCCTTTCTTCATTCAACGGCTTTTTGTGTTTTTTATTGTCTCAAATATCATCATCGTCACTTTTTTTGATTTTTTGCGACTATGCAACCATTAAAAAATAAGTTGATACAATCAGACAGGTTCGATAAATAAAGTAAAAACGACTGTGTTTATGCGACGTGGTACGCGGGCGTCCTCGCCTGCGATTTGAACACGAATCTCACGAATTACACGCCTGCGTTTTTTCGTGCCCTATGATTCTTCCCACGTTGAAGACATTCAGAATATTATGAACCTCAACACTTACGTCATCCCCAACCCGGCCAAGAAACTCGTTGTGGAATAGCCTGTACGGACGTTGTGTGCGCCTATTACGTAAAAAAGACGCCATCAATGATATTTCAAGATGGGTTTGGTGTAAATAGTTTGTATTTGTCTCTTTGAAAGTCAGCATTTATGTGGTCGTTGACACAGTTTGCAGAATTTAGGTTGCAATTTTATCTGTTGTTGCACAATAAAGGATACAATGCTGCGTTATAAAATTTCTTAAAACAACAAATACATATATTATTACACTATGTCACAAATTATAGGAATCAGGGGCCGCCAGATTCTCGACTCGCGCGGCAATCCCACAGTAGAAGTCGAGGTCTTCACCGAACAAGGTGCAATGGGAAGAGCTGCCGTACCGTCGGGAGCATCGACAGGTGTGCACGAGGCCTGCGAGCTGCGCGACGGCGACAAGTCGCAATATCTTGGCAAGGGCGTCCTTCAGGCCGTCCAGAATGTCAACAACGTCCTCAACGAGGAGCTCCGCGGCATGTACGTGGGCGAACAGCGTGCCATCGACCAGAAGATGATTGAGCTTGACGGCACCGACAACAAGTCGCGTCTCGGCGCCAATGCCATCCTCGGCGTCAGCCTGGCATGCGCCAAGGCTGCTGCCATGGAGGCCAACCTGGAGCTCTACAGCTATATCGGAGGCGTCAATGCCTATACCCTGCCCGTGCCAATGATGAACATTCTCAACGGCGGCTCGCATGCCGACAATTCTATCGATTTCCAGGAGTTCATGATTATGCCCGTTGGAGCTCCCACTTTCAGCGAGGCATTGCGTATGGGCGCCGAAGTGTTCCACAATCTCCGTTCGGTGCTTAAGAGCCGCGGCATGTCGACCAACGTGGGCGACGAGGGCGGCTTCGCTCCCAATCTGGGCTCGAACGAGGAGGCTATCACCTGCATATTGCAGGCTATCGAAAAGGCCGGCTACCGCCCCGGCGAGGATGTCTTCATCGCCCTCGACGCCGCGGCATCGGAATTCTATCTGCCCGAAGAGAATGTCTACCACCTGAAATGGAGCAGCGGCGAAAAACTGACCCCGCAGCAGATGAGCGACTTCTGGAAAAACTGGGTTGACAAATACCCCATCATCAGCATCGAAGACGGTATGGCTGAGGACGACTGGGACGGCTGGCGTCTCCACACCGATGCCATCGGCAACCGTTGCCAGCTGGTGGGCGACGACCTCTTCGTGACCAACGTAGAACGCCTGCGTATGGGCCTGGACCGCAAGGTGGCCAACTCCATACTCATCAAACTGAACCAGATAGGTACACTGTCGGAGACCATCGATGCCGTGACACTGGCCATGCGCAACGACTATACCGCCATCATCTCGCACCGCTCGGGCGAGACCGAGGACACCACCATCGCCGACCTCGTGGTGGCCATGAACGCCGGCCTCATCAAGACCGGCTCGGCCAGCCGCACCGACCGCATCTGCAAATACAACCAGCTGCTCCGCATCGAGGAGAGCCTCGGCGACCAAGCCTACTATTTGGGACGCGACTTCAAGTTTATCAAGTAAAAGAACACTTGTAAAGAATGCACGAATGCGTGAATGCGCGGCCACACGGATGGTTTGCGCATCACGCATTCTCGCATTAGTTCTCCGCAAGCATTTTTATTTGTTGATTACTAAACAACAATTCAGCAAATCGACAATTAAACAATCCAACATACACACTCACATTCACTCATGGAACAGCTGGAATATCAGGAAGGACGCACCGAACTCGATGCCCTCGGGAAATATGGACTTATAGAGCGCATCACCGACGGCTTTGAGCGTCACCACGAATCAACGGTGAAAGGGCCGGGCGACGACTGCGCCGTCCTCGGCACGGGAAAGACTAAAACGTTGGTGTCGAGCCAGACACTGGCCGAGGGGGTGCATTTCGACATGATGTATACACCGCTAAAGCACCTGGGCTACAAGGCTGCCGCTGTGGCGCTGAGCAACATCGCCGCCATGAACGGACAGGCGCGACAGCTGCTGATGAACCTTGCGGTGTCCAACCGCTACTCGGTGGAGGCCATCGATGAGCTTTACTCTGGTGTGCGCCTCTGCTGCGAGCGTTACGATGTGGACCTGGCCGGCGGTGGCATCACCAGCAGCCGTTCGGGCATGGTCATCACCGCCACTGCCATCGGCGAGGCCGAGGAGGGAATGATAGCCTACCGTAATGGGGCCAAACTGCACGACTTGGTGTGCGTCTCGGGCGACCTCGGTAGCGCCTATTCCGGCCTCCTCGTTCTTGAACGCGAGAAGGTGACCTATCAGGCCAACCCCAATTTCCAGCCCGACCTGGCGTCTTACGACTACGTGCTGGAACGGTTCCTGAAGCCTGAGCCTCGCCTCGACATCGTGAAGCAACTGGAAAGGCTCGGCGTCGTGCCGTCGGCTATGATAGACCTTAGCGAAGGGCTGGCAGCGGGTGTCATACAGCTGTGCCGCGCATCAGGCTGTGGCTGTGAGGTCTACGAAGAACGTCTGCCCATCGACTATCAGACCACTCGCGTATGCAGCGAGATGTCGAACAATATGCTTCCGGTCTCAAACGCCCTCAACGGTGGCGGCGACTATGAACTACTCTTCACCATTGGCCAGAAAGACTATGAGAAGGTGAAAGGTATGGAAGGGGTCAGCATCATAGGCCACATCACCGACGAGGGGATGCCAGCGGTGATGGTGACACCCCAGAATAGCACTATAACCCTTGTGGCACAGGGATTCAGAAGCTGAGACTTTGCCCTAAGTCTGATGCGCGTGGTACGCGGGCGTCCCCACCTTCGATAAGATAAGTGGTACGCTGGGGCCCCCGCCTGCGATGAAACTATCTGCCTGGATTTTTTGCCGCTGAACGCTGCCCCTACGGGAATAAATGGTTTTGAAAAATAAACAGATTCAACAAAAAGACAAATAAACAAATATACACAACCCTATCATCAGATGGAAGATACTTTCAAACACAAAGGATGGCGGCAGCAGATGGTGACAAAGCTGGCCGCCAAGGGCATCAGCGACCAACGCGTGCTTGACGCCATCGGTGCCGTGCCACGTCATCTCTTCCTCGAAACGATGCTCGACTACATGGCCTATGAAGACATGGCCCTTCCCATACGCTGCGGACAGACCATTTCGCAACCCTCCACGGTGGCATTCCAAAGCGAACTGCTTGACGCCGAGCCCGACATGAAAGTGCTGGAGGTGGGTACGGGCAGCGGCTATCAGACTGCCGTACTTTGCCAAATGGGACTGAAGGTGTTCAGCATTGAACGCCAGAAGGAGCTTTTTGATGTCACCAAACCTCTGCTGGCCAAGCTGGGCTACCGTGCCAAATGCTTCTTGGGAGACGGCTTCCACGGCCTGCCGGAATATGGGCCTTTCGACCGCATCATCATCACCTGCGGTGCCCCGTATATCCCTGCCGACCTTGCGCGGCAACTGAAAGTGAACGGCGTTATGGTTATACCTATTGGAGGGAAAAGCCAGGAAATGGTGCGTGTGGTTAAGACCGGCGAGGGACCTGACGACCTGCTGCAGCAACGCTATGGCGACTGCAAATTCGTGCCCATGCTCGAGAAAGATGTTAGATGCTTGACCTAAAACGGTTAGAAGGGCCGCAGGAGGATATGTTGGCGGGCAAGACGGGGCGAAGTGAATGCCAAGCCTGTATGGAAAAGGTCGACCGAAAGGGTTACTCGCTGGTCGTCCGTCAACGAATGCCAGGCCTCCTCAATGCTCTTTGTGCGATGAGGATATTTGACCAGTACCACGTCGGTGCCGTCGGGCAACCGCAGCACAGCGTCGGCTCCCGTGAACCCGCTATCAGTGCTTATAGGCTCAGCACCGTAATGGTCCTTGATTTTGTACAACAGCTTGTCGTAGGAACGCCACACGGAGATTCCGCAACTGCGACACTTACGCACTCCCAAACGCGGAGCAACAACTTCCTCGTAGAGTTTGAAGAGAAATGGCGAATGGATACCATATTGATTCTTAGCTTGAAGAATAAACTTTAGCCTATTCATAAACCTGACAAAATGAACTGCAAAAATAAACAAAAATTATCAATTGGCACGCAGCCAGTCTTCCTGCTGGCATGCCACCTCCTTATCCTTGCCACCACCCTGCTGCTGTGCTGCTGCAACCATGGCGGCGACTACACTCCCAAGCCCCGCGGATATGCAAGGATAGACCTGCCACAGAGAGACTATGCTCCCTTCGACACCGCCGCACTCCCTTTCGCATTCGAGAAATCCTCTGTCGCCATGGCCGACCTTAAGAAGGACGAGCAACGCCTGAAATGGATAGACCTGCGCTATCCCGACCTCGGCGGCATCATTTTTCTCAGCTATATACCGTTGCGCAAGGCCACTGACCTGGCCGGCGAAGTCGACACCTCCTACCGTCTGCTGTCCAAACATTTCGACTTCTCGTCGGGCGTTGATGAACGCGCTTTCGTCAACCCCGAACATAGAGTGTATGCCACCACATATAAACTGCAAGGTCAGAATGTGGCATCCACCTATCAGTTCTGGGCAACCGACAGCGTCAGCCATTTCTTGCGCGGCTCGCTCTACATCGACTGCGTGCCCAACAACGACTCGCTGGCTCCGGTGTTGGAGTACCTGCAGCAAGACTTGGACCACCTGATTGAAACACTAACATGGAAATAAACACTTGCTTAAGTCAATATGCATAGATTAAGAATTATATATCTAATACTTGTGTTGTTGCCATTCGGCGTCTCATCGCAAGTGCCGGCATCTCTCGCCGGGAAGTGGTGGTTCGCAATGCTTGAAGAGGCATCGCTGCCGCTTAACCTCACTTTTGCCAGCGAAGATGGTGCGCTGCGCCCCTATTTCTACAGCCCGCTTCAGAGCCCGGAGCCTCTCGGACTGTCGTCGTGGAGCTTCGAGCACGACACTCTTCGCTACGTTGACAAAAGCATCGGAGTACGCTTGGTGCTGGTGTGGGACAGCGCCGACACCTCGTTCACGGGCTCCTTCCGTCAGGGATTGTTGCGCGCCACCCTGCACTTCACCCCGTCCGACGGCATGTTCCGCCTGGAACGCCCTCAGGAGCCCAAACCTCCTTTCCCATACACGGAACGTGAAATAACAGTCGAAGGCAAGGATACCGACGTTGTGCTTGCCGGCACCCTTACCATACCGCATGGCACGGTGCCACGTGGTGGCTGGCCTGCAGTGGTACTGGTGAGCGGCAGTGGGCAGCAGAACCGCGACGAGGAGCTGCTGGGACATAAACCCTTTGCCGTCCTGGCCGACTACCTGACGCGCGGTGGCATTGCCGTGCTGCGCTACGACGACCGCGGCGTGGGCGGCTCCAGAGGCGACTATATGAATGCTACCACACTCGACTTCGCCGACGACGCCGAGGCGGTGTTCGATTTCCTCTGCAAGCAGAAAGAGGTCAATCCCAACCGTGTGGGCATCATTGGCCACAGCGAAGGCGGCGTGATTGCCCCAATTGTGGCCTCGCGCAACAAGAAGGTGGCTTTCATTGTCCTGCTGGCGGGCCCCGCAACCACGGGCGCCGACATCCTGCTGCAACAAAACCAGCGTATCTTCGAGCTTGAAGGCCTTCCCGACAGCCTCATCAAAATCAGGCTCGATGCCTTGCGGCAAATCTTTGGTGCCATCGACTCAATCGCGGAGAGCGAATACGAACGTGTTTTCATAAATATTTACAACGCCGTTGCTGCTGACCTAACCTCCGAACAGCGCAAGGCGGCCGGACTGCGCAAGGCCGACGCCATGGCCATGGCCAACCAAATGGCTATGCCATGGATGCAAACTTTCCTAACGCTCGACAACCGCACCTACCTGTGCAGCACCAAGTGCCCCATCCTGGCCATCAACGGCAGCAAGGACTGCCAAGTGCCGCCATTAAATCTTGAGGCCATCAAGAGTGCCACGAAAGGCAAGGCCAAATGCCGTCTGTTCGAGGGTTTGAACCACCTCATGCAACACTGCCAGAGTGGTGCGGTAAGCGAATATATGCAAATCGAGGAAACCATGGCCCCCGAGGTGATGCAGTGCATCAAAGAATTTGTGGATTCCCAAAAGCGCTAATTTCGTATCGAATTGTTTAATCGTCGTTTGTTGAACTGATCACACTAAACAATTTATCGTACTTTATTGTTGTTATTGTAAAAAAAACATTAACTTTGCAAATCAAACATTAAAACTTTTATATTATGAAAAAGCTGATTGTGTGTATGTTGGCCATCTTCACTGTATTCTTGGCCGCCAGTTGTAAAAAAGAAAAAGAGGATGCCGTCAATCCGGCAGAGGCTTTCGTAGGGACCTACGATGTCAATGCCACACTACATTTTGGCCAGTATGGCGATTATCAGGTACCGTCAAGCCAAGAGGTTACCATTAGCCTTAATGGCGACGAAGGAGATGTAATAGTAGCAGTCCCCAACCTCATGATAGAAGTTTCGGGCCATGCCACTGAGGACGGTCTTACTGTCGAGCCCATCTCCATACCGTTCACTGTGCCGGATAATGTTCCTTTAGTGGGGGGACAGCCAGTCACATTCACTGCCACTTTCCCGTTGATTCAGAAACCAGAGAACGGCACATCGGAATTCACCGTCAACCTGCAAGCATCCGTCTTTGCCGCCACTGCCGATGTGGTTGCCACCAAGCGATAAGACAATATCGGCCAAGGCTATTTTACCGCAACAAGGTCGCACAATAAATCACATTAAACGCCGTTTTAACACATGAATCAATAGTTTAAGTAACCATACCACAACCATCGCATTGTTTATTTTTTTAATTGTTGTTTGCAAATCAACATATTAATCAGATGACAACATGAGGTTTGATAATGAATAATTACTTAAATAACGACATCATGAACAGAACAAGCAAAATTGTCAGCGGCATTGCGCTGCTTCTTTTCGGAATCGGATGGGCTCTCGAGGTGGCCGGCGTTATCCACGATGTCAGCTTCAAGGGCTGGTGGACTATCTTTATCATTATCCCCTGTCTGGCAAGTTTTTTCTCCTACGACAACAAGGGCACCTCGCTCATCGGTATGGGCATCGGCGTGCTGTTGCTTTTGGCGGTGCGGGGAACGATAGACTGGAACGCCTTTTGGAAACTGGTTATCTGTCTCATCGCTGTGGTGTGGGGAGCCATACTCGTGATGGGCAAGAAAGGCCACTTCTTCGATTCGCCCGACCGCAAAACCGTCAGGGAAGTGAAAAAAATAAACCTCGGAGGACGCGATATCCGCCAGATTGACATCAGCTTCGGCAAACAGATCTTCTCCTTTCCGAACGAGACGTTCGAGGGAGCGAGGGTTGAGGTCAGCTTTGGTTTCATTGGCCTCGACCTGCGCGACGCCGACCTGCTGGATGGCGCCGTAATTGATGTGGACTGTCGCTTCGGCGGCATGGAAATTCGTGTCCCCAATGGCGTATGCGTTAAGCAGGCTGTTGAATCGTCGTTTGCCGGCGTTGAATGCCGGCTTGCTGCGGAGGCCAAAGAGGGGCAGAAAACGGTCTATATCAATGGCAAATGCTCGTTTGGAGGCATAGAAATCAAATAAGAATGACGCCCTTGTGGGTTTGAATGCCCATAAGACAATGAATAATAATTATTTTTTAATCATTAATCCATAAACATCATGAAGAAATATAAATGCAAGATTTGCGGCCACATCTACGACCCCGCACAAGGCGACCCCACGCAGGGCATAGCCCCCGGAACGTCTTTCGAGGAGCTGCCGGCCAGCTGGAAATGCCCACGCTGCAAGAAGGACAAGAGCTTCTTTGAAGCCGTAGAAGAAGCCAAGGCCAGCAACCCCTATGCCGGCACCCAGACAGAGAAGAACCTGCTCGAGGCCTTTGCCGGCGAGTCGCAGGCACGCAACAAATACACCTACTTCGCCTCGAAGGCCAAGAAAGAGGGCTATGAGCAGATCGCCGCCCTCTTCCTTCAGACCGCCGAGAACGAGAAAGAGCACGCCAAGCTGTGGTTCAAGGAACTTTGCGGCATAGGCACCACCGCCGAGAACCTCCTGGCGGCTGCCGAAGGCGAGAACCACGAGTGGACCGACATGTACGAGGGCTTCGCCAAGACTGCCGAGGCCGAGGGCTTCCCCGAGCTGGCAGCCAAATTCCGCGGTGTGGCAGCCATCGAGAAGCATCACGAAGAACGTTATCGCGCATTGCTCCACAATGTCGAGACTCGTGAGGTCTTCGCCAAAAGCGAAGTGAAAGTATGGGAATGCCGCAATTGTGGCCATATCGTGGTGGGCACAGCAGCCCCAGAGGTGTGTCCGGTGTGCAACCACCCTCAGTCCTACTTCGAAATCAACAGCAAGAACTACTAAAATGTATTTCTTCACAAAAAACATTACAAAGCCCGCACTCATTGAGTTGCGGGCTTTTTTGGACTACATGGTATCTTGTGATGAAAACTCCATGGCTTCTGCGTTGCCTGAATGGGCTTCTGCGTGTCAAAATGTGCTTTATGGAGGGCTCAGGAATTTACCAATTCTATAATTTTGATTATGTATAATCCTTATAACAAATGAGTTGAAAAAATATTTCTCCATATCGGTAAAAAGTAGTATTTTTGCAAACTGAAAAACACGGGGTAGTAGCTCATCTGGTAGAGCATTTGGTTCGCAATCAAAAGGTAGTGGGTTCGAGTCCCATCTACTCCACACGGTCAGAAGCCTCCGCAAGGAGGCTTCTGTTTTTTTTGGCGTTTGTTGATTGTATGGCAAATACTTAGTAACAGTAAAAAATAAGATGTAACGATATTCTGTCAGAGTGAGCCCCGTAGGGGCGGCATATATTAGCCGTGGGCGCGAGCCCACGGGAATCGAAATACTCTATTAATCTGAGCCCCGTAAGGGCGGCATATTAAGTAACAGTAAAAAATCGCAAGCTTATTTTATTTTGAATGTCTGATTGTATCAACTTATTTTTTAATTATTGTTTAGCTCTCATGGTCTAAAAGTGCTATAAGGGTGTCGGGAGTGGCCTTGGCAGCAGAGATGGTGAGAGGGGCTTGGGAATAGAAAGGGATGCGCTGCTGCAGCTGTTGGATTATGTATTGACGTTTCTCATCGGCAGTTTTGTTGACCAGGAGGGGGCGTGTTTTCCGGGCTACAGTCATACGTTGCATTATTTCGTCGATGGTCATCTCCATATATATTGCTGTGCCGTGTTCAAGTATGAAGCGTATGTTTTCCTCGTTGCAGGGAGTGCCGCCACCGGTAGCCACCACCACGTTGTCCAGTTCGGCTGTGGTCTGCAAAATCTGTTTCTCTATTATTCGGAATGCTTTTTCTCCGTAGTGGTTGAAAAACATGGGTACTGTAGTGCGGTACTTCAGTTCGATGGCCTTGTCGGTGTCGAAAAAGCTGTAGCCCAGCCGTTGGGCCAATTGCTTGCCAAGGGTGGTCTTGCCTCCATAACTATAGCCTATAAGATAGATTCGCATGGTGTTAAATTGATAGATTGATTTGTTTAACTATTTGATTACGAGTCGTGCTCTTTGGCTGGGCGGGGAAGCCCGGACTTCCTATAAACAAATTAACAGTTAAACATGGTTATTTATTTATCTTTTGATTGTGTATCTTCCAACGCTACAGTTGCCCACAGCGTCTGTAACGGTGAAAATCACTTCGTTGTTTCCTTTCTGAAGACACGAGGCATCGACGTTCAGTGTGGCGGTCTTGCCGTCGTGTTCCGCCAGTTGCCAAACGCCGTTGACTGTGCAGCTGTAGGTGGCTATGCCGCTCAGGTTATCGCCGATTCTCACCGACAGCGAGCCTCCTTTTAACGGCTTCTGGTCGTTGAAGCTGACGGGACTGATGGTGGGTGCTATTGTGTCGAGGCGAACAGCAAAGCCTCCGAAGTTGCGCGTTGTGGCTTCGAGGGTGTTGCCTGTCCGTTTGGTGGGGCATGCTGCTGTTGCCTTGCCGTTTATGCAGACGATGGTGAGGCGGTCGAGCAGCCTTTCGGGCACCCCTGCCGGCACGTCGAGCCGAACGGTGAAGCTCTGGTGTGGCGGCAATGGGTGGTTGCGCAGCGATAGTCGGTGGAGGGGGCTGAGCCCGGCAGCATCCTTGGCGGTGGAATAGACCAGCTCGTCGTTCTCGTAGACGGTGTAGGGTTCGAGGGTGGCATTGAAGCCCGGTTGGCTGAAACGACAACGCTTGAAATACGCTATAGGGGTGCCGGAGGGTATGATATAGTTTATGTGCGATGCCCGTGAGGTGTCGCGTTGTGCACCGGTCACCGTAAAGGTGTGCCGCCGGCTGTTGCCTTTGATGTCGTAAACAACATATTCGAGGTGGTGCCTCTCGCCGTCAGCAAATTCCAGGTAGCCGTTGCCCTTATAGGCAATGCTCCAATTGTTGCGGTTGCCGCGCAGTTGCCGGGTGATGATGTAGTATTCGCGGTTACGCTGATACTGAGGGTAATCGATGATGGCATTGATGGCACGCGTCTCCTCAAAGAGGAATGTGGGCACCGTGTAGCGGTAGAATAGTTCTCCGTCGACGAAAAGTTCTATCTTCTCTATGCCGTTTTTGTTGCGTGCACCTGTCTCATGCTGGTCGTAGGCATAGATGCCGCAGTAGAAAGGGCCGGCAATGACAAGAGCTTCATTGTGGTGCGACATAGCTTTCTTGCCTTTTTTCGCTACGGGTGACGGGTAGATCTTCAGTTCGTCGTTTTTCCCGTTGATGGTGGTTTGTTCGCCGGCGGGATATAGCTTGATGCCTGCAATGGTGGGAGCCACGGGGTCGGAGTAGGGGAGGCCGAAGTAGAGAGGGTTGATGGTCTGGTCGTTCTCGGCCAGCCGTATCTCGTAGTGCAGATGCGGGCCTGACGAGCCTCCGGTGTTGCCAGTGAGAGCCACGACTTGTCCTTTCTTCACCGGGATGGAGTCCTTGGGCAGCGTGATGTCCATGGCGAAGGTGCGGTGTCCATACTGATAGTCGTGCACGAAACGTCCGATGTCGCCGCAGAAAGCACTGAGGTGCATGTAGACTGTACGATAGCCGCCCGGATGGTCGATGTAGAGCACCTTCCCTCCGCCCCATGCCGATATGTTGATGCGCGACACATAGCCATCGTCGGGAGCGTAGACCTGATAGCCTTCCTTGCCCTCGGTACGGATGTCGATACCCGAATGGAAGTGGTTGGGACGTATTTCGGCAAAGCATCCGGCCAACGATATGGGGAGGTGTAGGGGTGGAGTGGTGAATTGTGTATTATGGATTTTGAATTGTGGATTAGCGCTGCTGAGTTGAGGGTAGGGCTCATCGATATCGCGTTGCGCATCGAGTGTTGCATACAGCGCGAGGAGAAAGAAAAAGCAGACTGCCTTTTTTAGGAGGTTCATTTATGAAATATAAGAAAGAAGCTGACAATAATTAAGCAATTATAGGTTCATGAGTTCGGAGGCTGTTTGGAGTGCGGCATCGGAAGGCGGCTCTGCCGAGAGCATTACGGCAATCTCATGGCGACGTTCCTCGTTGCCGAGGGCCTTGATGTTGGATGCCGTGAGGCCTTCGTCATCAGCTTTATACACCTTGAAGTGCTGGTTGGCACGTGCCGCAATTTGCGGCAGGTGGGTGATGGCGATGACCTGCATTGTGGAGGCCATGCGTTGCATGATGCGTCCCACCTTGACGCTGACATCGCCCGAAATGCCGGTGTCGATCTCGTCGAAGATGATGGTGGGAAGCAGGGCGGACTGTGCCGTAAGGGCTTTGATGGCCAGCATCAGTCGCGACATCTCGCCTCCCGAGGCCACCTTGGTAAGGTCGCGTGGCTGGCCACCTTTGTTGGCGTTGAAAAGCAACGTCACTTTGTCGCAACCCGTGAGGCTGAAATCGCTGGCCTGCTCCACCTGTGCCGTTAGCGTGGCGTTGGCCATGCCCAGGTCGGCCAAGAGGGGGAGTATCCTTTTCGATAATGATGTCGCGGCATCTTTACGTGCCGCACTCAGCATATCGCCATGTCTCTGCAATTCCTTGTAGGCTTTGTCTACGGCCTCCATCACTTCGTGTATCTCTCGGTCGCCGGCGTCGATTTGGTTCAGCTTGCCGTCGAGCTGATGCTCTATGTCGAGCAGGGCATCCACCGTCTCCACGCCGTGTTTCTTCTGCAGTCGGTAGATAAGGTCGAGGCGTTCATCCACCTGCTGCTGTCGCTCTGGCGAAAAGACCACCTCATCGTTGAATGAGTTGAGCGTACTGACTATATCGTCAAGCTCTATAATTGCCGATTCCATCCGGTCGCTGAGTGTTGACAGCTGGGCGTTGAGCGACGACAGCTTGCCGAGCATCGTCTTGCTCGTGTTCAGTCGGCTAAGGGCCGAGTCGTCGTCGGTCTGGCAGATGGCCTCAATTTGCGACAGGTTCTGCTTAATCTCCTCGGCATTGGCCAGCAACGAGGCCTCCTGCTCCAACTCCTCCTGCTCTCCGCTGATGAGGTTGGCCGAGGCCAGCTCGTCGAAGAGAAATTTGTTGTAGTCGTAGTCCTTGCGGTTCTGTTGCTCCTGGGCTGTGAGGAATTCAAGGCGCTGCTTCAGCCCGCAGTAGCGGTGATAGGCTTCTTGGTAGTTGGACAAGAGGCTCTTGTTGTTCCCAAGGCTGTCGAGCAGGGCTATATGGAAGCCGCTGTCGGCAAGCAGCAGGTTGGCGTGTTGCGAGTGGATGTCGATGATATGTGTGCCGAGTTCTTTCAGGAAAGCCACAGCTACGGGGGTGTCGTTGACGAAGGCGCGGCTTTTGGCCGTGGGAAGAATTTCGCGGCGTATGATGATTGAGCCGTCGTCGTTAAAGTCCACGTCGTTCTCTGCAAAGAGCTCTTTCAGGTTGCTGCTCTTCAGCTCGAACGATGCTTCAACAATGCATTTCTTGTCGGGGTCGTGCAATATCTTGGTGTCGGCACGTTGCCCAAGGAGCAGCGACAGGGCACCGAGCAGGATGGACTTTCCAGCACCGGTCTCGCCAGTGATTGCTACAAAACCATCGGTGAAGTCGATGACGCTGTGGCGTATCAGGGCATAGTTCTCTATATGTAGTTGGGAAAGCATTAAATATGATTTACGTTAGAAAATAAAGTCTTGGCGGCGATGGCCTGCCGGACAGTCTGTTGGCTCACATTAGTATGGGAGCTATGCGGCGAAGTGCGGCTATGAATGTGTCGATTTCTTCCTTGGTATTGTAGATGGCGAACGAGGCGCGGACTGTTCCTGGGATGCCGTAGTGCTCCATGATGGGTTGTGTGCAGTGGTGCCCGGTGCGCACTGCGATGCCAAGTTTGTCGAGCAAGGTGCCGGTATCGTATGGGTGTGCCTTGCCAAGGAGGAACGACACTACCGAGGTCTTCCTCGGTGCCTGTCCGAAGATGCGGATGCCATCGATTGCCAGCAGCTCTTGTGTGGCATAGTCGGTGAGCTCTTTTTCATGGTGGGCTATATTCTCAATGCCCGTCTGCAACATGAACTGTATGGCGGCGTTGAGCCCCATGGTGTCGCCCACCGAAGGGGTGCCGGCCTCGAATTTAAAGGGCAGGTCGTTGTAGGTGGTGCGCTCGAAAGTGACATCCTTAATCATCTCGCCACCACCCTGGTAGGGCGGCATACGCTCCAGCAGATCCTCCCTCCCGTAAAGCACGCCTACGCCCATGGGGGCATACATCTTGTGTCCCGAGAAACAGTAGAAATCGCATCCAAGCTCCTGCACGTCCACTGCCATGTGCGAGATGGCCTGCGCCCCGTCCACCAGCACCGGTATGTTGTGGCTGTGGGCTATCTGTACTATCTGCTTTATCGGGTTGATGGTCCCCAGGGTGTTGCTGACGTGGTTCACCGCCACGATACGGGTGTGTTCGTTGAGAAGGCTCTCCAACCGTTCGATGCATAAAACGCCGTCGTCGGAGAAAGGCAGGACGCGAAGCTTCGCGCCATGACGTTCGCACGTCAGCTGCCATGGAACTATATTGCTGTGGTGCTCCATCTCCGACACTACCACCTCGTCGCCTTCTTTCAGGAACTCCTGTCCGAAGGATGATGCCACCAGGTTGATGCTCTCCGTGGTGCCGCGTGTGAAGATGATTTCGTGGCTGTTGCGCGCATTGATGAATCGCTGCACGTTGCGTCGGGTCTCCTCATACTGTTCGGTGGCTTGGGCGGCAAGATAGTGGGCACCGCGGTGTATGTTGCTGTTGAGCGTGGCGTAGTAGCCGGTCAGGGCATCGATAACGGGTTGTGGCTTTTGGGTTGTGGCTGCGTTGTCGAAATAAACCAAAGGCCTATCGTATACTTTGTGGTCGAGAATCGGGAAAAGTGAGCGGAGCATTTAAAGGTGATAATTATGACGTTTTAAATTTAATGTATGATATTATGAGATACACTATTAAGAGGATGAGGAATAGATAGAAAGCCCAGCTGCAACCAGGCTTGGGCAACGGACGGTCCTTGCGGAGCAATAGGCGTTTCCATTCGATTTCTTCCGACATTCTATCTCCTCTTTTTCTTTATTATGGCTCGGACAATGAGGACTACGCAGGCTGCCACGAAGATGACGATAATCACCTTGGAAAGCATGCCGCTGTATTTGTATATAAAGTCCATGCCTCCGGCCTTGACAGCGAGGAAACCAAGCAGCGCGAGGATGCAGTTCCAGATGCCTGCCCCGAGGAAGGTATAGAACGAGAAAACGCCTATGTTCATCTTGGAAAGTCCGGCGGGTATGGAGATAAGCTGTCGGATGACGGGAATCAGGCGTCCCACAAGGGTGCTTACCACTCCGTGGTCGTTAAAGTATCTCTCTGCCCTCTCCATTTTCTCGCCTGAAAGGCTTAGCGCATGCCCTATCTTGCTATCCACGAACTTGTAGATTATCGGACGGCCAAGCCAACGCGACAGGAAATAATTGATATAGGCTCCCAGCAGGGCTCCGAGGGTGCCGATAAGGACTATGAGCCATACCTTCATGTCGTTGGGCGTGTCGGGGTCGGCGGCAACCATGACGGCAGGAGGAATCACTATCTCCGAGGGGAAAGGTATGAAACTGCTTTCCAATGTCATAAGTGCCCCTACGGCAGTGTAGTTGACGTTGTGGCCATACCATTGAACCACTTTCGCCACCCAGCCATGATAGTGCGAGTCGGCTGTGGTGATTTCGCTCTCCACCTCTTGGGCCGAGAGATAGCCCGATTCGGCTGTTTGGGCTTTAGATGCAGTGCCGAAGGCTATAAGAACAACGAGAAGAATGAACTTTTTCATTTATGTGGTATATTCAGATAAAAGATAAACAGATAATAAATGATAGATTAACAGATAAATAGATGAATGATTAGGCAATTCTCCCTCGTCATTTGTCCCTCCTCCACGACACTATGATATCCATGACCTGGCTGTCGTTACGCAGCCATGGGCAAAAGTCCAGCAGTTCCTCCTCTCCGTTGGGGCCATCCATAAGGCATGCGCGGACAACATTGTAGAGCATGTTTCGCCGTCCCGTGCAGTAGTAGCACAGTGCCAGGCGTTTGTTGATCTCTATGGTCGTTTCGCAGTCGTAGAGTGCTTTGGTGAGTGCCTCGGCGGCATCGTCGTAGCGCTGTTGTGTGATGAGGAAGTCGGCATAGGCTATCCATCCGGGCTCGAAGTCGCTGTAGTATGGTATGGCGCATTCGAAGATGCGTTCGGCATTGTCGGGGTCTCCGCTGTCGGCATAGAGAAGTGCCAGCGTGGTGAGGAAAATCGATGATTCGGGGTCAATCTTGATGGCTTTTTTTGCTGCATCGATGGCCGACGAGTAGTCCTGCGACATGCTGTAGCTCAGCGACAGGGCATGCCAGGCCTCGGCATAGTAGGGGTCCTCCTGCAAGGCCTTGCGGTAGTAGATGTTGGCCGTGGTGAGGTTGTTGTTGATTTTGAATATGTCGGCTATGCGAAAGTAGACGTATGCCTTGTCCTCGGTATGCTTTATGGAATCGTGGAGCGTGGCTATGGCATCCTGGTAACGCCCCAAGGCGCATTGGCTTGCCGAGAGCTGCATGTAGGCGTAGCTGTAGGTGTCGTCCACCGTAAGTGCGTACTGATAGGCGTCGATAGCTTTTTCGTATTGCTGCGCCACTACATATCCTTCGCCCAAACAGAACCAGCCTATCTTGGAGTATGGGTGTTCCTGCACGAAGCGCGAGAAGAAATGTATCCATTTGTCGGTGAGCCCTTCGTCTTCATAGCAATTGGCCAGCTCGTATAGCGAGTGTTCGTCATCGGGGTTGACGCGTATGGCTTTGCGGAAATAGTTTCGGGCTTCCGTCAGCTGCTCCATCTTCACGTATTCGTCGGCAATGTTGCTATAGATGATTCCCAGCTCATATCCGTCCTCGGCGGCTTTGTGGTAGTATTGTATGGCCTTGCGGGGATGCTGCAAGGCACTGTGTACCACGCCCAGTGCGTACAGCACGTCGGTGTCGTCGGGCTCTATCTGCTCCAGTTGTTTCAATAGGGCATAGGCCTCTTGGTAGCGTTCCTTGAAGCAAAGCAGGTGCACACGGCGCAACTTTATCTCGTTGCTTTGAGGGAATAGGCCTTCACCGTAGCGTACCGAGCGCTCCAGACCGTCGCCGTCGGCGGTCTCAAGATAGAAGTCGATGATGGTCTCCATCTCCTCAACGTCGAAGTAGTGGCTGTCGCCTCTTCGTTGCATACTTTCAAAGTCGAGCACCAGCTGTCGCACTTCGTCTTCATAGTTTTTGAAACGGTCTTCTTTCATTAATAGATTTGCAATATATTAAAACTCATCGTTTTCCTTTGTTGTTGAACGATGAGTGCATCGTGCAAAGATACAAAAAAAATCAATTCGTGAGATGTATTATTTAATGAAGACCTGAGGTCGTTTTGGATGTCTTAGCCCGCCTTTGAAATGTACGTAAAACCTTTGCAGGCTCTCAATGGCTGGTTTTGCTCCGCTTTGAGCCTCTTTCCCAGCTCTTTCTCGGCCTCACATCACGCTTAGAGACACCTTCGCCATACATACAAAGCCGAAGAAATAATGAGGTGCATGATGCTGTACGTTTATTTCTCTGTCAGGTTTATGATGGCGAGGCGGTAGCCATCAAGGCCAAGGCCGGCGATGATGCCACGGCAAGCTGATGAGATGCGGGAATGGTGGCGGTACTCTTCGCGGGCGAAGATGTTGCTGAGATGTACCTCTATGGTCGGCGCCGGGACTGCGGCAAGGGCGTCGTGGATGGCCACGCTTGTATGACTGTACCCGCCGGCATTGATGATTATTCCTTCGGCGGAAAAACCAACCTCTTGTATACGGTTGATTATCTCGCCTTCTACATTGCTTTGGAAATACGAAATTTCAATCTCTGGGAACTCTTTGCGTAGTTGGGGGATGTAGTCGTCGAAAGATTCCTTACCATAGGTCTCTGGCTCTCTGATGCCTGTAAGGTTCAGATTGGGCCCGTTGATGATTGCGATATGCATTTTTGTCTACGAATTAACACGAATATTGTTTTGTCTACGAATTAACACGAATTAACACG
This sequence comes from Bacteroidales bacterium, assembly GCA_017446745.1. GTDB lineage: Bacteria > Bacteroidota > Bacteroidia > Bacteroidales > P3 > Colimorpha. The sequence goes on along the minus strand of JAFSQF010000073.1, from coordinate 60,043 downwards.
AATATTATTTTGTCTTCGAATTAACGCGAATATTATTCTTTCTACGAATTAACACGAATATTATTCTGTCTTTGAATTAACGCGAATTAAATTGCAGACAAACAGATAGAAATATAAATAATTAACAACTATATATTAAAAGCCGCTCCAGACAGGTGGAGCGGCTTTTATGCTACGTTGATTGAACGTTTTGCTTCTGTATGGGATTAGATGATACCCTGGGCAAGCATAGCCTTGGCAACGCGCATGAAACCGGCGATGTTGGCGCCCTTCACGTAGTTGATGTGGCCATCAGCCTCGCGACCGTGCTCCACGCACATGTCGTAGATATCGTTCATAATCTTGTGCAGCTTCACGTCAACTTCCTCAGCGGTCCAGTTGATGTGGCCAGCATTCTGGCAGATCTCGAGGCCAGAGGTGGCAACACCACCGGCGTTGACAGCCTTACCGGGGCCGAAGGGAACCTTGGCGGCCTGGATGGCGGCGATAGCGGCAGGCTGGCAGCCCATGTTGGAGACCTCAGCAACATACTTCACGCCGTTGGCGAGGAGCATCTTGGCATCTTCTTCGGCAAGCTCGTTCTGGAATGCGCAAGGCATAGCGATGTCGCACTTCACAATCCAAGCCTTCTTGCCGGCGGTGAACTTGGCCTGGCCGGGGAATTTGTCGGCCATGTCCTGAACCTTGTTGCGGTTCGAGGCGCGCATTTCGAGCATATAGTCGATCATCTCTTTGGTGATGCCGTTCGCGATTTCGCAGACACCGTCGGGGCCGCTGATGGCGACGACCTTGGCACCGAGTTCGGTAGCCTTGGTGGCAGCACCCCAAGCAACGTTACCAAAGCCGGAGAGGGCAATGCGTTTGCCGGCGAGGGTGTCGCCTTTCTCTTTCACCATGCGCTCCACATAGTAGATGGCGCCGAAGCCAGTGGCCTCAGGACGGATCAGGGAACCACCCCAGCCATAGCTCTTGCCGGTAAGGGCACCGGTGCTGTGCTCGCGGGCCAGTTTCTTGTAAGCTCCATATAGGTAGCCAATCTCGCGGCCGCCAACGCCTACGTCACCAGCGGGGCTGTCCTGATCGGGACCGATGTTGCGCCACAGCTCATACATGAAGGCCTGGCAGAAACGCATGATCTCAGCGTCGCTCTTTCCAACGGGGTCGAAGTCCGAACCACCCTTACCACCGCCGAGGGGCAGGTTGGTGAGGCTGTTCTTGAATATCTGCTCGAAGCCCAAGAACTTCAGCATGGAAACGTTCACGGCTTTGTGGAAGCGCAGACCGCCTTTGTAGGCACCGAGGGCGGCATTGAACTGGACGCGGTAGCCCAGGTTGGTGCAGACTTCTCCCTTGTCGTTCACCCAGGTCACGCGGAAGGTGAAGATGCGGTCGGGCTCAACAATGCGCTCGACGATCTTGGCAGCCTCGAATTCGGGGTGCTTGTTGTATTCTTCCTCGATGGTCTCCAGAACCTCACGAACGGCCTGCAAGTACTCATTTTCGCCCGGATGTTTGGCTTCCAGGTTAGCCATAATTTCGTTTACTTTCATGATATCTAATGATTTAGTTTAAATATTTAGTTTTGTTTTGAGACTACAAATGTACTACATTTTCCCAATACGATGAAACTTTTTTATAAAAAAATAACCAAAATATATAACAATCTGATTGTGAATTATGTTTAAGGAACTTAATGATGCGTGGCGATTTAGATGGAAAAGCATTGGGCAACGAAGTCGGCAAGGCGTCGCCGGACGTACTCGCGGTCCTCCATGAAACACATGTGCGCCACGTTGTCGAGAAGCACCACTTCCGAACGGTGTGGCACGGTGGCTTGTGAGAGCCCCAGCTCGTAGGGCAGTCGCGGGTCGTTCTTGCCGTAGAAGAAAAGTATGGGCACATTGAGAGCCTGAAGTGTTCGGATACGCGAGGTGCGCACTTTCATGCCCCGCTGTGCCGCGATGATTCCCTCTTCTTGGTTCTCAAGGCAATTGTCGCGAAGCTCTTTGATGTCCTGTGCCAGGGCTTGCCGTTTGCTCTCGTCGAAGAGGTTTGTGATGAACTCGACAATAAATCCGGCACGGTTGTGGTGGATTTGGTGACACAGCTCGTCGCGGTACTGACGTTTGTCGGCGTCGTCGGGCATGGCGTGGGAATGGAGAAGGGCAAGCCCGCGCAGCATGTAGGGGTACTGTTCGGCGAAAGCAAGGGCCACGTAACCGCCCATAGAATGGCCTGCCATAACGCAGCGCTCCACCCCGGCGTGGTCAAGGACGGCTTTCACGGCGCGCGCCATGAAGTCCATGGTGTGGACCTCCGACCATGTGGCACTATAGCCATGCCCGGGAAGGTCGATAGTGATGACACGCATGGTTCGCATGTAGGAGAGCGTCAGCGAGCTCCAGACATTTAGGGTCTGCAGAAATCCGTGAAGCAGCACGATAGTGCAAGCGTTACCGCGACCCTCGTCGCGATAATGTAACTCACGGTTTTCAAACATAATAGTCTTATGTTTCTCCATCTGTAATGGTCGTTTATTTGTGTGCAAAAATACGTCGTTTTTCGCTCTTTAGTATGTATGGGGAGAAAAAGAAATCCGCAAATGATTGTTAATAAGTTGTTGGCTCAGCGTTTGGCGGTGAAAAGAAGAGCTGTGGAGGTCTTGGCCAAGCCGCGTTTGGTGATGCTGTTGCCATAAGGCGACACTATGATGCGGTCAGCTTCTATGCCGTGCAATGTCAGTTGCCTCTTGATTTCGTTGCCGCGGTCGTTGGAGAGGTTGTAGCAGAAAGTGTCGTCGTTACCTTCTATGTGGACTATGATTTCTACCGACAGCGAGGGGTTTTTCTTCAAAAAGTCAGCCAGATGCTCGATCTCTGTGGCCGATATGCTGAGGAGGGCCGGGCGGTTGTTCTCGAACAGTAGGGCATGCATTGGCAGGCTGGCGCCGCGCCTCGACATGGACAGGAGCGTGTCGGCAGTGTAGGCTTTGGGTATGATGATTTTGCTTCTTGATGGAATGAAAACAATACCAGGTATGTAGGAATTGTCGCTTTCGGCAAAGAGCAGGTAGCTCTTGTTTGAGTAGAACGTGTTGATCCACGAAGAATTGGCTTCGATGGGTTGCTTGTCGTAGAGCGTTTTTTGTGTGCTCACGTCGATGATGCTTATCAGCATCCCGGTGCTCTCGGCGTAGATTCTTGTCTGCCTACGGTCGCTGTTGAAAGTGTGAGGTGTTGGCGCTGTGTAGCAGCCGTCGTTTCCTGCACTGTTGCTGCAGTAGAGGAGGCTGTTGCCGTTGTTGCTGAACGATACGGAGCTCTCGTTGTGGCCTGTGTTGATTTCCTTGCCGCAGTTGACGGGTTTGGACCAGTGTGTCCAGTCGCTGATGTCGTCGCGGGTGGCATAGTAGATGTCGCCAAACCCAAGACCGCTGGCATCGGTGATGAAATATATGGTCTTAAGGTCGTCGGTGATGATGGGGCTGCATTCCATATAAGGTGTGTTGATGGCGGGCCCGAGGTTGATGGGGTTCCCCCAGCCCTTGTCGGTCCGTGGTGCGTACCAGATGTCGGAGGCCAGGGCAGAGTCGCCGTGGAAGTAGGAATGCGAGGGCTGTAGGTTGTGGCCCCCGGGACGGTCGGAGGCGAAGAGGATGCCGCTGCCGTCGGGGAGCATGAAAGCGTCAAAGTCGGTATGTTGACTGTTGACGGGAGCGGGGAGGGTCTCCGTCACGGTCCAGCCCTGCTCCGAAAGTTGGGCTATGAGAATATTGCCGCGGTAACCGCATAGCATTTTTTTGTTGTTGTCGAAGAGATTAAAAAGCTGGATGCCGTTGTTGACGAAATTGGTGAACGCGATGGGCCCTGTGCCTCGCCATATAAATCCTCTTTTCGATTTGGTCTTGTAGGCACAGTGTATCTCGTTGTGGCCGTTCACTATACGGTTGTAAAGGATGTTGTTGTCGTCGAGCATTACGGGGTGCATGAAGTCGTAGACCGGGCGCACTATCGGGGTGGCGGCGAGCGAGGGGTGTGCTGGGGCTTGGAGCAGGGCGCGAAGCTCGGCTACTTGTTCCACGCAGTATTCGTCGAAGCTAAGCTCGAAGAAGTCGATACGTGCCAGGGCCTTAGCCCATTCATGTTTGGCTATGAATTGCTGCAGGGTACGCTGCAGGGCCACGAACGACTGCTTCTTGCCTGTGAGGTGGTAGATTTTTGACGACCATTGTTTGAAGTCTTTTTCCTCGAAGGGATGCGATATGTCGATGGAATCGTATCGCTGGGCTGCTGCCAGGGCGTCTTGCAGGGCCATACGGAAGGGGAAGTCGGGATGCTGAGTGGCAAAAAGCTCTATGGGCGCCTTGTTGCCCTCTTCGGTGTGCCAGTTGAAAAATTCAAGGTAGATATTGTTGTAGTCGACGTCTAATTGGAACTCCGACAGATATATTTTCACGGCATCGATGTCGCGTTGCTCGCGAATCATTTTTTTGATGGTCTCTATGGCTTTGTCGGCCAAAGGGTTGTCGGGGTTGTTCTGTGCGAAGTCGGCGAATTGCCTCGCTGTGGTGAGGTGGGTGAACTCTTCGTTGGAGATGTTCTCCAGTTTGGACAGCACAAGCGAGTACTCGTCGCTGCCGGGGTATTTGGCAAGGAATGAGCGGTAGGCCTGAGCTGAGGGCTGTTTGGACAGTTTGTCGTAGGCCAGTGCGCTTTTGCGGTGGAATGCAATTTCTTGTATTGAGGGAATGCTGAGGTATCCGCTGAGGATGCTGTCCACCTGGTTTTCGCTTTTGGCTGTGGCTACCAAGCTGGTGGCCAGCGAGCGCATGAGGCGCAGGGCCTCTTCGCCTTCGTTGGTGGCTTCATAGGATGCCATGAAGCTGCTGTAGGATGCCAACGTGTTCTCTTCTTTTGCCTGTCGGAATTTCTGTGCTATGCGACGGTGCTCTATGCTGCGTTGCACGAAGGGGTCGTCGCGGAAGGCTTCAGCGTAGTTGTCCACCTCCTTGTCGGATAATGGCATGTCGGAGCTGATGACGGCCCTCGACTGCCTTATTATGCGCTGTTTGGTTTGTCTGACCAGCACCACGGTGATTTTCTTCTTTATGAGCTTCCTGACGGCCTTGGTTTGGTCGCGGTCCTCCACCATGGCAATGTATTTCTTCTCGGCGGCGCAGATAAGTTTCATGGCCGCGGCGTCGTTGCGTTGGGGATTTAAGGTGTCGGCATAGAACTCGGCCATGAGGAGCATGTTCTCCACGTCGTTGGGGTCCTTCGAGTAGTTCTTGTAGAGCTTGCCGTATAGGTCGGCGTAGTATTGTTCATCCCGCTCTTCCTGAGCCATCGTCAGTAGCGGCAGGATGAGTAGGAGGCAGAAAAAAGGCGTTTTTTTTAGGCTGACGGTCATTTGCTGATGTTTACAGAATTGACGATATTTTGGAATGTTTCGTCGAACTGCTCGAAATTGTCCACTGTTGTCTCCAGTCGGATCTCAAGTATATTGTCATGGTCCTTGATGTAGAGCATGCGGAATTCATAGTCTTTGCCATCCTGTTCGTTGGTGTAGGCCCCTAAATATTCCAGGCCTCCGTTGTCGTACACGTGCTCGTCGAGCGACTGGAAGGGCTGCTTCATGAACCGGCTGTAGGCCAGGTCGTAGACGGTGCCTTTGAAGTTGCGCCGCACATAGATGCGTATGAATGGCAGGACGGTGTCGCCGGCATTGTCTATCACGTAATCGCCGCTGTAGGCATAAAGGTAGACGGTGGTATTGTCGTCTACCTTGGTGGTCTCTAAATATTTCCATCCCTTTTCCGGGAGGGTGAGGCTGGCCTTGGTGTTGGGTATCTTTATTTGTGCCGACAGGGTCAGCGCTGCTATGAGCATGAAGGAAAGAAATAGTGGCTTACGAGCTTTCATGGCTTTTTTTTAGGATAACGTTTTGTCGAGGATTTTATTGTAGAAAAGTATAAGCTTTTCAGTCAACGTGTTGTTGTCGTAGCGCTGTGCTATCAGTCTGCGTGCATTGTTTCCCACTTGTTTGCAGAAGTCCTTGTCGGTGGTGCAGCGTTTTATGGCCTCAACAAATTGTTGAGGGGTGTCGGCAATGAGCAGGTCGTGCCCATCGGTGTAGTCTATCCCACGAGCACCTACCGTGGTGGTGATGACTGTCTTTGCCAAGGCCATGGCTTCGATGATTTTGATGCGTATGCCGCTGCCAGACTTAAGGGGGACGATGTTTATCTGTTTGTCGGCCATAAAGGCTGTGGCGTCGGGCACCTCGCCGGCCACGACAACCCCGTCGTAGTGTGCGTTGATGAGGTCGTCGGCCATCCTTCTGCCGGCAATGTGGAGTGTAAGATGAGGCATCTGGCTGTGCACCATGGGCCATATCTCTCCGAGGAACCATCGGATGGCTTCGTCGTTGGGACGCCAGTCCATCGAACCTATATGGAAAAGCTGGTTGGTGTCGCTTTCGGTGTGGGGCATTGCCGGTAGGCTGACGCCGAAGGGGATGGCTGCCATCGCACGTCGGCAACCCAGCTGACGCAGTGTGTCGGCATCGTGTTGTGTGATGCATGCTATGCCGTCGTAGTCGTTGAGGTGCTCCAGCTCGTAGGCTCGCAGGGCCAGGGCAAGTTTTTTCAGATACCACCGTTTGGCGGCATGGGGCTCTGCCAGTGCCATCTGCCGCCAGATGAGGTGCTCCACGTTGTGTGCACGCAGCACAACGGGTGTTTTGCAGCAGCGCCGGATGGTGGGAAGGTAGGGCGTGAGGAAGAGGCTCTCGACGTGGATGACGTCGAAGTGCTCTTGGTGAAGGAGCTCTGCCAGCCGGTCGTCGAGCCGTTTGTTTTCGAAGCGTTTCACGTTGTACGACTCGCCACACAGCAATGCTGTTGCGGCAGCCAGCGGGTGAATGCTAAGGTCTAAGTGGACTGCTTCGAAGTCGGTACGCTGTCGGTAGGGGTCGTCCGCGGCGATGCTGACAGGGTGTTTGTCGCTGCATACGCTGAGCACTTTGACGCTGTGGCCCATGTCCATGAGCCCCTCGGTTATGGAGTTCATGGCCATGGTGCCCCCATCAACGGTGGGGTAGGGCGGCTTTAGACAGAACTGGAGTACCCTCATGACTTACCTGTTCGTTTGTCTCACTCCTCGGGAAGGGCCTTGAAGCCAAAACCAAGAATCTCAGAACTCTCAATGACGTTGACGAAGGCTGCGGGGTCGAGGTGACGGAGGTTTGACTTAAGCTTCACAAGGTCGCTGCGGTCAAGGGTGACGTAGATCATACGTCGCTCCTGACCCTGATAAAGACCTATGCCGGGAAAGCATGTGCCGCCGCGCTCCAGGTCGTTGAGAATGAAATTCTTCACCTCGTCGATTCTCTCGGTGATGATAAACACCGTCTTGTATGTGGTGAAACCTTCGACGACGAGGTCGATGATTTTGCTCTCTATATAGATAAGTATTATGGAGTAGATGGGAAGCTTGATGTCGCCAATGATGAGTGTGGTCAGCGAGATGCAGCTGTCGACGATGAGGACGAGGACACCAAGCGATATCTTGGTGTATTTATGTATAATCATTGATATGATGTCGCTGCCTCCCGAGGTGGCTCCGGCACGGAAGATGACACCGATGGCCACACCATAGATGATGCCGGCCACGACGGTGTTGAGGAAAATATCGTCAACAATCAGCGGGTCATAACCATAGGTACTTTCTATGACGAAGGTGAATGCCGGTATGAGGATTACCGACACGATGGTTTTCACGCCAAAGCGTGGCCCGAGGACTAAGGTGCCTATGATTAATAGGGGGATATCCATACAGATGCCTGCCACGGAAATCTTCCATCCAAATAAGGCGTTGAAAACGTTGGCGAGGCCATAGACGCCTCCAGGTGCCAAATGGTAGGGGTTGACGAACATCACATCGCCCACGGCGAACAACAGGCTCCCTAATGCCACCAAGGCATACGAGATAATCTCATCTTTTAGATTGACTTTCTTCATTATATTGTTGTGTATTTTATTGGTTGTTAGTAAAATGATACAAAAATTACAACGCTGAAATTTTTTGCAAATTTACTAAAGTTTATCATAATCCATATTTTTTGTCGGCGAATAATGCAATAATATGGTCGCCGGGGCGTTCTTCATTGGTCGGCCTGTGGCTTGCTTGCGTGTTGTTGTGATTTCTGGCAATGCCGACCTGTTTTATTAGTAATCATTTTGATTCCAATAATTTAACAATATAATTATTCGTCTGTTAAACAATACAACAAAGATACTTATGAAAATCAGGACGCTGTTTTTGGTTGCCGTGGGTTTGATGATGACTGTGGGATGCACGAGCGACTATTATTATGCGGGCTCTTTTCTGCGCAAATTCGAACAAGGGAGAAAAGACGCTACGGAAAAGGTGTACGTAAAATTGCCTTCAGAACTGATTCATACCAATAGCTCGCTCAACGACATCGTCGGTTTCGCCTATTTGCCTGAAGAATGGCAGGATTCATTGATAGCCTCTAAAACGGCCATTCTCGACAAGGTGAACGACAGCATCTTCCTGGCTCAGTTCAGCGACATGTTTCTTTACGTGCTGAGCCGTACCAACATCCCTGTTGTCGTTGTGGCTAACGATAGTCCACTCCCTTTTGCCGACGACCAACACCTTACCGTCGACTTTGTGCAGATGGAGCTGGAGGAGTACCTTGAACCCTCACGAAGCGACTTCACGACGCGTCGCGGAGCTTACTATAAGTACGACTACGACTTGCGTCACTTCGCCACCCATGTGTGGCTCAGGCTTGACCAACGCGACACCAACGAGACCGTCTATTTCACCACCGACGAGGTACGCGACGATTTTCAGGGCGTGGTGACCTCTCTGCAAGACGGCAAAGCCACTTTGCGTACCAATTTCGACCGCATAACGGTGAACGATGCCTATTCTATGGCACGGCGTATGGGATATGAATGCGCCAGAATGTACGTCGAGAAGGTGCTCTCTGAATATGTGTGCCGACAGAAGGGCTCCAACCATACCTATTTTATCTACGACCCTTCGTCGAACATGATCGAGGATGTGCTCCCCTACGACCAGGGCATGAAGTACTCGTTCGAGAAATTGTGACATCGCGTTTCCGTTGGTGGAGCGGCTTCACAGGAATTGTATTTCCTTCATCGAACAGGAATAAACCTTTTTGTCGTACGACTGGAGCATCAGGTGCCCGAGGGGGTCTACGTCTACAATTGTAGCGGTTATCGCTGCTCCATGGTACAGGTAGCTTGACGGCAGGCCGCGGCGGTAGAGCCGTTGCATGTAGCGCGAACGAAGGGTGCTGTCGGGCCTCGGAAGCTCCTCATAGGTGCGCTGTATGTTTCTGAGCAGCTGGGCGAGGATGTCATCAACTGCGTATGGTTTCCCTGTCAGTAGTTTCAACGAAGTCGGGTTGGGCACCCAGTCGGGGAAGTCGGTCTGGTTGATGTTGAGGCCTATGCCGCAGATCGACGATATGATGCTGTTGCCGCTTAGTTGGTTGGTGACGAGAATGCCGCAGATTTTATTGTCTTCCACATAGATGTCGTTGGGCCACTTGATTTGTGTTGTGAGTTTTGTGTCGAGGCCTGTGAGCAGAGCGTCGATGGTCTCTGCCACGGCAACGGAGAGGGCTATGGTGAGGTCGAATTGTCGGATAGGGGAGAGGAAACAGGGCTTAAGGATAAGGCTGAAAGTTAAGTTTTTGTATGGTTCGCTGACCCATACGTTGCCTTGCTGCCCGATGCCGGCGGTCTGCTTACGGGCGCATATAACGGTAAACTCCTCGACGCTGCTAAGGTCGAGGAGTTTACAGTAGTTGTTGGTGGATTCGAGGGTGTCGAAAAAACGTATGTCCATTCTCAGACTGTCATGATTTCTTTCTCCTTGGCGGCATAGATTTTGTCGCATTCGCCAATGAATTTGTCGGTGACGTCCTGAATTTCTTTCTCCACCTGTTTCACCTCGTCTTCGGGAACGGATTTGTCTTTGAGTTTCTTGACCTTGTCCATGACATTGCGACGGGCGTTACGGATATTCACCTTGCTGTTTTCCACCTCAGTTTTGGCGGCCTTAGAGAGCTCCTTGCGGCGTTCCTCGGTGAGCGGAGGGATGACGATGCGCAGAATGTCGCCTTCATGACGGGGTGTGAAGCCCAGATTGGCGTCAAGGATGGCTTTATTGATAGCTCCGACGATGGACTTGTCCCATGGTTGGATGATGATGCTGCGGGCGTCGGGGGTGCTGATGTTGGCGGCTTGGCTGATTTCTGTGGGGGCGCCGTAATAGTCAATCTTCACACCGTCGAGCATGCCGGGATTAGCCTTGCCGGCGCGGATTTTTGCCAGTTCCAGTTCAAGGAAATTGATGGCACTTTTCATGGTTTGATTGGCTTCGTCAATGCAAGCTTTTGATAGGTCGTTCATGATATGTGGATTTTATTTTAGATTTTTTTATTTTTATTTTTTTTGCGGCATCGAAACATCGTGGCATCGAAGTGTCGCGGCATCGAAATATCGAAATATCGAAATCACGAGATATCGAGATATCGAAGTATCGAAACATCGAAGCATCGAAATATCGAAGCATCGAAATCACGAAGCATCGAAAATTTCGTTAGTTGTATACTTCCGTGCCGATGGGCTGGCCGGAGACTACGCGAAGGAGGTTGCCGGGCTTGTTCATGTCGAACACATAGATTGGCAGTTTGTTTTCCTCGCAGAGGGCGAAGGCGGTGAGGTCCATAATTTTGAGTTTTTTGCTTAGGGCCTCTTGAAACGTAAGGGTGGTGTATTTGGTTGCTGTGGGGTCTTTCTCGGGGTCGGCGGTGTAGACGCCATTGACGCGTGTGCCCTTAAGGATGGCGTCGGCCTTGATTTCCACGGCACGGAGTGCCGAGGCAGTGTCGGTGGTGAAGAACGGGTTGCCGCTCCCGCCACCTATGATGACAACTTTGCCTTCCTGCATAGCCTCTATGGCGCGCCGGCGGCTCATCTCTTTGCAGATAGGCTCGATGGCCAGACCGCTGAGGAGCTCGGTGCGAAGCCCCTGCTTCTCAAGCTCTGCCTGCAGCGCCATGCTGTTGATGAGTGTGGCAAGCATGCCCATATAGTCTCCCTGAACGCGGTCCATGCCTTGGGCTGCTCCGCTGAGGCCGCGGAAGATGTTGCCACCACCGATGACTATGGCAACCTCTACGTGATTGTCCACCGCCTCTTTAATGTCTTTGGCATATTGTTCAAGCATGGTGGGGTCGATGCCATAACTTTGGGAACCCATGAGCGATTCGCCGCTCAATTTAAGAAGAACACGGTTGTATTTCATGACGCGTTTTTTGATTTAATGGAATGGTTTATAATTTCTTGGTAAAATATGGCGATATGGTTTTCAGACTACGAAGATAAGAAAAAAATGGAAAAACCAATGGTTTGTAGTATTTTTTTGTTGCAACCATGTTGCCATCATTAAGCTAATATGTTGCTGTACAATGAACAATGATGGATTAGGTGTCGCCGGCAACGGCAAGCGAGGCTATGCTGATTACGATGCCTCTCACGGTCTGTAGTGCACTGCAGCAGGCCTCGGTTGTTGCGCCTGTGGTGATAACATCGTCTACAAGCAGCACGTGTTTGTCTTCAAGCACTGCGGGATTTGTCACCGTGAATACTCCGTTCATGTTTTCAAGACGTTGTTGTCGGTTTTTATGTGTTTGCGTGTCGGTGTGGCGTTGGCGTATAAGGATGCCGCTGCAAATCTTGCGAGGAAAGGTCTGCGTGATGCCTTCACAGAGCAGAAGGCTTTGGTTGTAGCCCCTTTGGCGCTCCTTGCGTGGATGGAGGGGCACGGGAATCAGAAGGTCGACATCGTCGAATAGGTGGCTTGCAGCCAGGCGGTTGCCCAGCATACGCCCCATAGAGCGTGCCAGAGGTTCGTCGCCAGCGTATTTTATCTGGTGCAATATGCGTTGGGCGTTGCTTTTGCGACTGAAGATGAGGAGCGACGTGGCATGGGCCAAAGGGATACGTCCGTAGAATCGTTTCTCGACAAAGTTGTCTGGCAAAGGAACGCTGATGGCTTCAGGCAGCTGTAGGAGGCAGCTGGTGCATATCTCATGCTCGTCGCCCACCAGAGTGGCTCCGCACACAGAGCATGCACGAGGGTAAAAAAGGCCCACAAAATCGCTTAGCCATTTCATGACGGGAAGAGTAGACAACTGTCGCCATAGCTAAGGAACCGGAAATCGTGATGGAGGGCGTAGCCGTAACAGTCTCTCCACTTCTCGCCAATCATGGCCGAGACGAGGAGCAGGAGAGTGCTGCGTGGCTGGTGAAAATTGGTGATAAGGCCATCGACGACATGGTATGTATATCCTGGCGCGATGAGCAGCTGTGTGGCACCGTCGAATTGGTCGATGCCGTGGCGTGTCATCCATTCAAGAATGTTTCCATAGGCCTGCGTATGGTCAATGCCTTCGGTGCTAAGCTCGTAGGGTGTCCATTGGCCTACGTGCATGGCCTCCAGTTGGGGGTTGCTCTGAAGCTGAACGCCAAACCAGTACAGGCTCTCGAGGGTGCGCACTGTTGTTGTTCCCACGGCGATGATGGGGTGGCCTTTATGGGCTATGATGTGGCGCAGGTTGGCAGCGGTGATGTGCACGGGTTCCACGTGCATCTCGTGTTCGCCAATGGTGTCGGAACTTACTGGCTTGAAGGTGCCAGCTCCGACATGAAGTGTTATGTATTCTGTTGCTATTCCTTTCTTTTCCAAGCTGTGGAGGACAGAGGGGGTGAAGTGGAGGCCTGCTGTAGGTGCCGCCACTGAGCCGTCGTGATGGGCATAGACTGTCTGGTAGCGTTGCCGGTCGCTCTCTTCGGCGTCGCGGTGCAGGTATGGTGGCAGTGGTATTTTCCCTGCGGCATCAATAACCTCGGCGAAAGGAATGCCGCCAGTCCATTCAAAATCCACTATCCATGCATTGCCCACGGCTTCGCATCGTGTGGCTTGGAGTGTGCATGTGGTATTATTTATTTCGAAATCAAGCGAAAGACTTCCCGACTTCCATTTCTTGTTGTTGCCTATGAAGCAAAGCCACTCGCTGTGGTTGCGTTGTTCAAAAGCCGTTGCTACAGGTTGGTTGTGGGGCTCGAGGCAGAATATCTCTATGACCGAACCTGTGGGCTTGCGGAAAAGGAGGCGTGCGTGGATGACGCGGGTGTCGTTGAATAGCAGCATGGCGTCGGGAGGCAACAGGTCGGGGATGCGGAAGAATGTCGTCTCGGTAATTATGCCGTCTTTGAATACTAAAAGTTTCGATTGGTCGCGTTGTGCCAGAGGGTATTTGGCTATGCGGCTGTCGGGCAGGGGATAGTCGTAGTCGGCTATGGTTATGTTGTGGGGGTCAGTGGGCATGATGATGCTTGCGTGTGACGATTGAAAAGAGGATATACCAGAATATTATGAACGAAATGCTGAGCCAGAAGGCGTGAATGGCTATGCTTAGAACAACGATGACGGCACTTCCAGCCAAGAAAGAGTATTGTATTGAGTTGGTTTTCCACGACATATCCTTGAAGTTGAATTTCAGGGAGAACATTGGGATTTCGCTTATCATCAGAATGTTGGCGACCAGCGAGACGATGGCGAGGATGATGGCCAGCGTGGTGTGGGTTCCGGCAAAAAGGTCGTCGTTGTTGTAAGGTAGTCGGCAGAATAAAGCTATGCTTACCCATATCAAGGCGTTGGCGGGCGCTGGGAGTCCCAGGAAGCTGTGGCTTTGACGTGTGTCGAGGTTGAATTTAGCGAGGCGGTAGGCAGCAAAGAGAGGTATGAGCAATGCCGTGTATTTGAGCCATTGAATGTCGGTGATTTGTGCCAAGATGACGTTAAGGATTAGTCCCGGGGCCACGCCGCTGGTGACGACGTCGGCCAGCGAGTCGAGCTCTTTGCCGAGCGGTGACGCCACACCCAGCAGGCGTGCGGCCATGCCGTCGAAAAAGTCGAAAAAGATACCAAGGCAGATAAATAATGCGGCAAGGTGCAATGTTGCTTCATATGCCAACAAACAAGAAAACACTCCGCAAAGGAGGTTGCAGAGTGTTATGAGGTTGGGGATTTGTTTTCTCATTACCAGAGTTTTACGATGAGTTTAAATTCTTCGTCGTCCCAATAGGGCTTAAATTCCACGTCAACGGCTGCGCGTTCTTTGTAGTTGTACACCTCGTCGCACGCCACTTTAAGGTTTTTCAGGCAGTTGGCTTTGTCGCCAAGGCGGGCGTAGGCTATGGCGCGAAGGTAGTAGACGTCGGCATTCTGGTCCAGGCAGCAGTCAAGGGTACGGATGCTGTTGCTCGTTTCGCCGTTCATAAGTTGTGCGAAAGCCAGATTGTAGTTGCATGATGTGCCTTTCAGCTGCTTTTCGGCTTCCTTGTAGTTGCCGCGCTTCAGGTTGAGGATGTGGAGGTTGGTTTCAGCGTCGGTGCTGCCTTGGCGTTCAGCCTCTTCGAAATAGTATTTGGCGAGGGCGTAGTCTTTCTGTGCCAGGCATAGCAAACCGGTGTTGTTGAGGACGTCGGGGTTGTGGGGGTTGAGCTGACGGGCTTGGTTGAGGTAACGCTCCGCTTCGGGGTAGTCGCCCAGATAGAACGACACGGCTCCGGCGTTGTTCCATGCGGCCCATTCGGCGCTATAGTTCTCGGTGGCCCATTTGTAGTATTTCAGTTTTGTCTCGTAGTTGTAGTTGATATATGCCGCGTACATCAGCTCATCGAAGGTCAGTTTTGCGGGGTTGAGCGAGGCCTGTTTTGCCAGCTCGGGGTCTGTTTTGCGGGCCTCGGAGTAGTAGAGGGCAATCTGGGCGCGGCGCAGGTTGGGGAAGATGTCGGTATGGAGCTGGGTGTAGGTGTCGGCCATGTTCTTTATCATCTGCTCACGTTTGATGAGGTTCTGCTGCGTTTCGACGATGTTGACGATGGCATGCTTGTCCTGAATGTCCGATTCTTCCACCATGATGACGAAGTGCACCCAGTCTTCGCCGGCCGAGCGAGTGGATATCACTATCTGTTTCATGAGTTCATATTTGTAGTGGTCAACCTCGTAGGCAGGCACCTGCTTGCGCGACGCCATGGTGTTGAGGACATCGTCGAGGACGCGTTTGATTTGGACTGTGGCCACTTCGGCGCGGTTCTTGCTGACGCCCACGTTGTTGGTCTCCTCGCCCTCGGGCGATGCCCATCCTGTGATGGTTATTTGTTTGGGAAGGCCGTTCTCGAGCATGATGCGGCGGAGGTCTTCGAGCTGTGCCTTGGTGTTGAATGTGCGGTTCATCTGGAAGTTCCAGTCCAACGTCGACAGCCCGTTGGGGAAGTATATGTCTGCTGTCTCAATAACTCCTTGGGTCTTATTGTAGTTTATGGGCGATATGGAGATGTTGCCGCGGATGTTGACCCATGTGGAGGTGGTGTTGACGCCGTCGGAGATGAGCACCGTGGGGAATGTCTTGGTGGCGTATTGGATATCCTCGGCGAATTTGGCCTCGTCGTCGGTGGTTGAGGCTTTGTAGCCTACGGGGGCTAAGGTTACGCGTCCTGTCTCCATCCCGGGTTTGAAGTCGAGCTCGTCGCTGTAGGTGAAACGGCCTCCATTCTCGTAGTTGATGGTGATACCCTCGCCGTTGACGTTCTCGCCCTTAAGGGTGATGGGCTCGAGGGGTATGGAACCGCCCTCCCAGGTGAACACGGGCTGTATGAAAACGGCGCATCCTTTGTTGAAATATTTCTCCGGTATTGAGCCTACGAATTTTACCATAACCTTATCGTCGCGTGTCTCAACAGGGTTGGGAGTGGCTTGGTAGCGTACTTTACTACTGTTGGACTTCATTTTTGAAAGGCCATTGCAACCCACCAGAAGGAGGGATACCAGAAAGAGGGATAAGATGGATTTTTTCATATCGAAGTATTCGTTGCTATGTTTTATGTGCCCGTATCTGGGTTTTATTCTTTGCTCGTGGAATATGTAGCGAATTGAATTATAGTTTATTTAATGGCATTGTACACTTAAATACCAAAATGCAAATTTACATATTTTTTTTAAATAGATATATTGTCGTGCAACTAAAAATTTAGAATTGACTGCTTCGGCACAGAAAAATTCGCCCAGAATGACGATGTCGCTCATGGTTCGGGGTGATGGTGGGCGGTTGTGGATGATTGTTGTAATTTGGTGAGTTAACCTTATGATATAGCGTCGGGGCATGATGGTGCGAAGGGGCAGTGCTCGCAGCTCTTCTTGGAGGGTGTGGCGACTATAGGTGCCGAAGGGTCGTACATTTCGCTAAGCATTTCGTTCAGCAATTGTTCAAAATTGTCAATGTCGTTGAAATCGAATATGTTTTTCTTGTTCCATGATGCGGGCATGAAATTTTTCCCCAAAGCACGGAGCGGGAAAATGCCCGACTGGAAGTCGCCGTTGTAATGGTTTGAACGGCAATAGAGCCAGGCATAGGTCATCACCTGAAACCATTTGTCGGGGATGTTGTGGTCGGCAAGCTTGGCGTCGGTGACCGACAGTTCAGCCTCGTTGACGTTGCCCGATTTGTAGTCGGCGATACGCAGATTGCCGTCAAGGCGGTCCACTCGGTCTGTGACGCCTAAAATATTGACGGAAAGGCTTGTGTTGGGGTACTCTACTGTTAGCGGCATCTTCAGTTCCCCTTCCGTGAGTAGGATTTGGATGGTATGCCCCTGGTCCAGGAGCTCTATCTCTTTCTTTAGGAAATGCCGCAGCTCCATTTTTGCCACTTCGCCGTAGATGTGGTTTTTCCCTTCGGGGTCGCGTCCTTTAAGCATTTCATCGCGGTAGCGCTCGTCAACCATGGCATCGATATCTTCCAAACATTTGGTTAGCGTTTCTTTCTTTATAGTTCCGTTGGGGTCAACGTTGTAGATGTCGCACAGGATGGCATGGATGAAAGTGCCGAGTTCGTTGGCCTCGAGTTGTTCGCTTACCTCTTCCTGTTCGCGAGCGCCCAGAATGTCTTGCTGAAAAAAGAACATCGGACATTGTCGGTATCGGTTTAGGGCGGAGGGCGATAGACCTCGATTTGCCATTTGTTCCAACCGCTTGAGGGTGTTGGCATCTTTTATCACCGTCGTTTGTTTTGCTGCTGTGCCTCCAAGGTTGTTGGCTTGGGCTGAATGTTCTATAATAGTGATGTTGGGCAGGCGTGGTGCCATTTCATCCTTGAGCTGTAGGATGAAGCGGCTGGGCTCTCCTTTCCCCACGCCTTCCGAATCGGAGCAGAAGAACAGCCAGGCCTCGTGGCAACGCTGAAGGAGACGGAAGAAATTATAGGCGTAGACGGAGTCTTTCTCTTCGTAGGTGGGCAGTCCGAATGCTTTTTTTAAAGATAATGGAATCAGTGAGTTGTCTTTGCGTCCTCCTGGAAGGGTGCCCTCGTTGAGCGAGAGCAGGTATATTGTGTCGAAGTCGAGGTTGCGTGTTTCAAGCATGCCGAGGATTTGCAGCCCCTGAAGAGGCTCGCCATAGAATGCCACGTTCCGGCGCTGTGCAATACGCTGGTAGATACGCTGTAGGGTGTCGGGACTTTGGAAATATTCAAACCCCTCCTGGATAGAAACGATATAGTCAACAATCTGGACAGCACAAGCCAGCGATTCTTTTTCTATCGTCCTGAGTTGCAAGTGGGTGGAATTCAATATGAGGGAAATTGTCTTCTTCAGAATGCCGAGAATGTTGGCAACGGTGGGTTTGGGGTTGTCGAAAAGGTAAAGTATTTCCTTGCTGTCGGTTATATCGTTTATGATTGACGCGATTTCCGCTCTGTTGGCGTAGATTAACTTCAGGTCGGCAATTTGTTTGCTGACGGTATGATACAAGTTGTTGGTTGCAAGCAGTCGGCACATAATATTGTCGCCACAGATGGCAAGGATGTCTCTGTGGTAGAAAGAATCTTTGCGGCTGTTGGTGTAGAGCGAGAATATTTTCGTGAACAGCGCGTGTATTTCGGTGTGGGGATAGGGGAAGCCCATGGTGACATTGGTTGAGCTTACCGTAGGAGGCAGCGAGTTGAGCACAGGCAGCAGCAGTTGCTCGTCGGCCAGGACTATGGCGCTGTCTTGTATTCTGCGGTCTTCTGCGGAATTCAGGTGCGAGCCGAGGACAGTCCCGAGGGCCTTGGACTGTAGCACGTTTTCCGGGCAGTTGACGATGTGGATGGTTTTGTTGTGGGAAGCGAAGTTTTTTTCAAAATTGCCTATTCCGGAGAAGTGCGGAGCGTTTTTTCGCAGGAAGTTGCCCGCTTCCTGGCGGTTGTCGGCGAAGTAGTAGTCGTCGCCATCGCAGATCAGTGTTGCCATCCCTGTTTCGGAGAGGTGCTTGATGATTGCTGCTTCGCTGTCGGATAGAGCATTAAAGCCCACAAAATAAATGTGACGGTAGTCGATGAGCGATGTAAGATGGTCGATGTTGTCGGCCACGTGGCGGTAGGCCATGCCGGCGTAGGCCTGTTGCTTGTCTTCCAGGCGTTGCCGGAAGAGGGAATAGTAACGGTGCAGCGAACGGAAGAAGTTGAGGTATTTCTCTTGGAATGGGGTCAGGGGTTTGCCGGAAATGTCCCATTCGCCGAGGCGTTTGAGGTCGTGGAGATTGTTGAAGAGACTTCGAGCGTCGACGCGGTAGAGGTCTACCTCGGAAAAGTCGGTGAGAAGCATTTCGCCGAAAGGCATGAACTCCTCGAAGGTGTCAAAACGTTGTTCTATGCCTTCCAGGTTACGATGGATGTCGAAGAGCTCAAAAAGAAGGAATTCGTGAGGCACTATTTGCAGCTTGCCGAGATGAGCCACCAAATCGTCCATGCCCTGTATCTGTGGCATGAAGAAAGGTTGCTTGGAGAGCGTCAGGAATTGTTGTTGCAGGAACAGGCCGGCGCGCCGGTTGTTGAACACTACGCTGATGTCTTGTAGCTGGCCGTCGCGTTCGTTGAAAATGCGCTGAGCCACGGAATGTAGGAACGTGGACATGTAATCGTTGTGGTATAAAGGGAGATGATGGTGGATTGTTCTGAATTTTCTATTAACGATTTAAGTGTAGTCATATTGTGTTTTGATGTTTTTTTGATGTTTTTTTTGTTTTATTTTTGTCAGAATGTTGAATTTTACTATCTTTGCAATACTTTTTTGTGACTTCTCTTTTTCGAGGGTGAGTTGTAAGGTGGTATATGCCAACTGTTTAGAATTATTTGTAATATTGTATAATTAATAAAAATCGTTCAAATGCTGAAGAAAATTCATTTTCTGTTGCCTGTAGTAGGTGCAATGCTGCTCACTGTTTCGTGTCGACAACAGCGTGATATAGCCTATGTGAAAGATGCCGCACGCGATTCGGTTATGACCTTGGAAGGCGAGTTTAGTAAAGGTATTCAGGCCAACGACATCCTGTATATCTATGTGGAGAGTCTGACCAACGAGGCCACGGTGCCGTTCAACCAGGAAACCAATAAAGTTGCCAGGTACAACGGCGCAATCATCAATCCCGGTACAAATAATGCAGTGTCGGGTTATTTGGTAGACCAGAATGGTGACATCATTTTCCCTGTCTTAGGCCGCATGAAAGTGCTGGGCAAGACCCATGCCGAGTTGGCTCGCAACATCGAGCAGCAGCTGAAGGACGGCGGCTACGTGCTTGACCCGGTGGTCACCGTGAAGCTGATGAACTTCAGGGTGTGCGTCCTGGGTGATGTGACACGCCCCGGCCAGTTGATAGTGCAGGGCGAGCGCCTCACTATCTTCGAGGCCTTGAGTATGGTCGGCGACATGACGATTACAGGCCAGCGCGAGAACGTCACCGTCATCCGCGAGGAGAACGGCAAGCGTATCATAGGCAACATCAACCTCGCCTCAAAGGATGTCTTCAGCTCGCCATACTACTATCTGCACCAGAACGATGTGGTTTATGTGGAACCTAATGCCAAGAAAAAACGTAATGCCGACCGCGACCCGATGGTCATGACCTATATCTCCAGCGGCCTGTCGGTGGTCTCCGTCCTCTCGTCGATGTTCTACTACTACACGCTGTCAAAATACTACGAGCGCAAGAATTAATTGATACGATTTCGAAAACCATTATATGTAGTCCCAAAGCGTAATAAATAATATTTTTATATGGAAAACAATCAAGTAAACAACAATCAACAGCAAATCCTTGGTCAGGAGAACGAGAATGCCATATCGTTGCGCGATATCGTGTTCATCGTCATCAACAACTGGTACTGGTTTGTTATTTCTGTGGTGGTATGTTTAGTTGTCGCGGCCTTTGTCTACAAGTCAAAGCCTAAGGCATACACGAGCAATGCCACAATACTGCTGCGCGATGATGACAACAACAGGATGATGCGTGGGCAGAACATGGATGCTATCTTTGCCAACATGGGTCTGAACAACAGTACTCTGTCGTTGGAAAACGAGATATACATCATCAAGTCTACCCCGATGTTGATGAAAACCGCCGACCGTTTGGGCATGAACAGTTGGTGCAACCGCACAAGCATGTTCAAGAAGATATCATACTATAAGGATAGGCCGATGGATATCACGGTGTTCAACACGCAGGTCGACAGTGTCGACTTTGCCATCAGCCTTGAAGTGACCCCGATCGACAATATGTCGTACAACTACCGTATTGTCTCTTTGAATGGCAATAACGTGAAGATGAAGAAAAAGAAAGCGGCGTTCAACCAGATAGAGCAGGTGAACGAATACGCCAGCTTCGCCATCGACCGCACGGAATTCTTCAGGCCATCCGACATAGACGTCACCTTCTCGATGGGCTGCCAGCCTCTCTACAACCTGGCTATGGGCATGAAACGCAGACTTGAGGTGTCGCGTGCCGATAAAATAGCTTCCATCATCTCGGTGAACTATAGTGATGGCAACGCCCTTCGAACCAAAGAGGTTATCGACACTCTCATCGCCGTGTATAATGAAGACGTGGTGAACGATAAGAACACCGTGGCTGAGAAAACGGAGAAGTTCATTGATGACCGTATAGCCCTGATATCAGGAGAACTTACCGTGGTCGACGCCCGTGTTGCCGCGTTGCAGAAGGCCGCCAATGTCCCTGACTTGGCCACGGCAAGTGGTCAGGTGCTTCAGTCCGGTATGCGCTACTCTGAAGAGGTGGCCTCATTAGAGGTGGAGCTGGCTGCCATAAAGATGGTTCAGGACCATATCACCAACCATGATAACGACAACTCGCTGATACCGTCGCTGATTATCTCCGACGCTGGTGTCACCAACCTCATTAGTGTCTACAACAGTCAGCTGCTGAGCTATCAGAAACTGGTACAGGGAGCCGGTGCCAACAACCCTACCGCCAAGACCACCCTACAGGAGCTGCAGAGGACGCGTGACGCCATCCTGGCCTCCATCAACAACCTCATCAACTCCATCAACGTCAAGCTGAGCGGCGCAAGAAAGCAGGAACGCCAGTCCCAGTTGCGCATCAGCGATATGCCGGAGAAATACAAAGCCGTCAACGAGGTGAGCCGCGAACAAAAGATTAAAGAGGAACTTTACCTCTATTTGTTGAGCAAACGTGAGGAGAATGCATTGAATCTGGCCGTGACGGTCTCCAACGCCCGCGTGGTTGAGAGCGCCGCACTGGTGAAGACGAACCCCCGTCTGATGATGTTTGTTCTGATTGGCTTTGTGTTGGGTCTGGCAATACCAGCAGCAGTGATGTTCTGCATCTCGTTCTTCAACACCAAGTTGCGTGGAAAACCCGATGTGGAGAAAGCGCTGAGCATACCTGTGCTGGCCGAGATACCTTCCAAGCCGGAGGGTCGCGCCAAGGACGAGGTCCTGGTGAGCGCCAATGGTACCGACATGGTTACCGAAGCATTCCGAATACTGCATAGTAATATACCGTTCTTCCTGAACGACGGCGACAAAAAGGTGCTTCAAACGGTGTCGACAATGCCTGGCGAAGGTAAGTCGTTCGTCTCCATCAACCTGGCGTTGTCGCTGGCCTATACCGGCAAGAAGACCCTCCTCATCGACCTTGACTTGCGCAAACGTAGCACGTCGAAGACCATCGACCGTCACAACCGTATGGGTATCATCCACTACCTCCTTGGCAAGGAGGAGGATCCTGAGAAAATCATCACCCATAGCGACTCGTCGGAGAATCTGGACTACATAGTGTGCGAGAAGACACCGCCCAACGCCACTCAGCTGCTGATGAACGGACGCTTCGAGAAATTGGTGGAATACCTGCGCAACCACTATGATTACATCATCCTCGACTCTACGCCGGCTCAGATCGTCGCCGATGCCTCTATCGTGAACCGTTCTGCCGACCTTACGATGTATATCATGCGTGTCAACAAGCTTAGCAAGGCAGCCTTCCCGTTCATCCAGGAATTGAACGACAAGCAGAAATTCAAAAATATGGCCATCGTCCTTACCGACACGCCTCTTATCAAGCGTCGTTATGGTGGCTACGGCTATGGTGGCTACGGCTACGGCTATGGCTACGGCTACGGTTATGGCTATGGTTACGGTTACGGTTATGGCTACGGCTATGGCTATGGTGAAGATAACGAGAAAAAGAGTAAAGAAAATAAGTGACAATGAAAGGGATAGTATTAGCAGGCGGGTCTGGAACCCGCCTGTACCCTATAACTAAAGGTGTCAGCAAACAGCTGTTGCCGGTCTACGACAAGCCGATGGTGTATTATCCCATCTCGGCACTGATGTTGGCTGGCATCAGGGACATCCTGATTATCTCTACCCCTTACGACCTGCCAGCATTCCGACGTCTGTTGGGCGACGGCAGCGACTTCGGGGTGAGGTTCAGTTATGCCGAGCAGCCCAGTCCCGACGGGTTGGCACAGGCCTTCATCATTGGTGAGGACTTCATTGGCAACGATGCCGTGTGTCTGGTGTTGGGCGACAACATCTTTCAGGGCAACGGTTTCTCGAGGATGCTTCGCGATGCCGTGGCCGGAGCCCAGGACGAGGGTAAGGCCACCGTTTTTGGCTATTGGGTCGCCGACCCTCAGCGTTATGGTGTGGTGGAGTTCGACAATGATGGCAATGCACTGTCGATCGAAGAGAAGCCAGAAAACCCAAAGTCCAACTATGCCGTTGTGGGTCTGTATTTCTATCCTAATAAGGTGGTGGAAGTTGCCAAAAGCATCAAGCCTTCGGCACGTGGCGAGCTTGAAATAACAAGTGTTAACCAGCGCTTCCTGAGCGATGGCGAATTGAAGGTGAAACTTATGGGTCGCGGCTTCGCTTGGTTAGACACGGGAACGCACGATTCTTTGTCGGAGGCCTCGACATTCATTGAGGTGATTGAGAAACGGCAAGGATTGAAGATCGCCTGCCTGGAGAGCATCGCCTACGAGAAAGGATGGATCGGCCCTGATGAGCTGCGACGTATAGCCCAACCCATGGCGAAGAACCAGTACGGACAGTACCTCCTGAGCCTATTGAAGAACTGACTGTTTCCTTTTATCGCTTGACAAATAAACAAATAATTCAAGACATCTACTTAACAAACAATATATATAGATTAAATACATTATTATGGAAATAATAAAGACAGAAATAAACGGGGTATTGATTGTTGAACCCACCATTCATGGTGACGAGCGGGGCTATTTCTTCGAGAGCTTCAACGAGAAAGAGTTCCGAGAGAAGAGTGGCTTCAAGGTCCATTTCGTGCAGGACAACGAGTCCAGCTCGCGTTATGGTGTTATAAGAGGTCTGCACTATCAACGTCCTCCCTTTGCGCAAAGCAAGCTGGTACGTGTGGTGGAGGGAGAAGTGCTTGATGTGGCTGTCGATATCCGCCCCAATTCTCCCACCTTCGGCAAGCATATTGCCGTGAAGCTGTCGAAAGAGAACCATCGCCAGTTCTTCATCCCTAAGGGTTTTGCCCATGGCTTCTCTGTGCTGAGCGACAACGTGGTGTTCCAATACAAGTGCGACAACTTCTACGACCCCTCCTCAGAGGCTGCCATAGCGTGGAACGACCCCGACTTGGCTATCGACTGGCTGTTGCCCTCCGACAGTGTTATTCTTTCGGAAAAAGACAAGGCCAATCCGTCGTTCAAAGACAATTTCAAGAGTTATTTTGAGTCGAAGGAGGCGGACAACCTATAATTTTCTTCGTAACGGCATGAATATTTTAGTGACAGGCTCCAACGGGCAGTTGGGTAATCATGTAAGATTATTAAGTGAGGGCTCTCAACATTGCTATTTTTTCACCGATATAGACGATTTGGATATCACGAGGCGTGATGCCGTGATGAATTATGTTCTTACCAATGGTATCAATGTTGTCGTGAATTGTGCAGGCTACACTAATGTGGACCGTGCCGAAGAGGAGGAGGCTATGGCCGATTTGGTCAACAACCAAGCGGTGCGCCATCTGGCAGATGCCATGAAGGTGAGCGGAGGGACGTTGATTCACGTCTCAACCGACTATGTCTTTGGCGGAGCTTTGTATAACCGCCCCATTGCCGAGGAGCAGCAGACAAATCCCACCGGAGCCTACGGGCGTACAAAGCTGCATGGTGAGGAAGCCATAGCTGAGGTGGGATGTCGTAGCATCATCATTCGTACTGGCTGGCTATATAGCCGGTTCGGCAAGAATTTTGTGAAGACCATGCTGCGTGTGTTGCCCGACGGAGGGCTACGGAAGGTGGTCTTCGACCAGGTAGGGACACCCACCTATGCCGGCGACTTGGCGGCATTGATATACGATATCGTGGAGAACGAGAAATACCGCGATGCCAATGGCATTTATAATTTCAGCAACGAAGGGGTGTGCAGTTGGTACGACTTTGCCTGCGAGATAGCACGTCAGGCTGATTTGAAGGGCTGCCAGATTGAGCCCTGCCATAGCAACGAGTTCCCCAGCCCGGTGGTACGTCCGCCCTATTCCGTACTCGACAAGAGCAAGGTGAAAAAGACGTTCGGAGTGAAAATAGATCATTGGACCGTGGCTTTAGGAAGGATGTTGAAGACCATGAATGCTTAGGCGAAAACAATTCTAATCAAATCGATAACAACGAAGCGTGGGTGTGACCGATAAAGCGATTGCTCATCATTAAAACGCATACAACCAGGTTGTCTGATTCGTCGATTGTGTAAACAATACTCAAACGGACTATCAAGCAAACAGTTAAAAAAAATAATAGTTAATCAATTCAATTTTATCTATCATGAATATAATCATCACGGGAGGAGCAGGGTTTATAGGAACGCATGTGGTTAAACTTTTTGTGAATAAGTATCCTGACTATCATATTTTCAACGTCGACAAGCTGACGTATGCAGGCAACTTGGCTAATCTGAAGGATATAGAGGACAAGCCGAACTACACCTTTGTAAAGGCCGACATCTGCGATTTTGACACTATCTATGCCTTGATGCAAAGAGAGCATATCGACGGTGTGATTCATCTTGCCGCCGAAAGTCATGTGGACCGTTCCATCAAGGACCCCTTCACCTTCGCACAGACCAACGTGATGGGTACGCTGAGTATGCTTCAGGCTGCAAAATTATACTGGGAAAGTCTTCCGGAAAAATATGATGGTAAACGGTTCTACCATATCTCTACCGACGAAGTGTATGGGGCGTTGGAGCTGACCCATCCTGATGGCATTAAGCCACCTTTCACCACCAAGGCCTCAAGCGGCGAGCATCATCTGGCCTATGGCGATAAATTCTTCACGGAGGACTTGAAGTATATGCCCCACAGCCCCTACTCGGCCTCAAAAGCCAGCAGCGACCATTTTGTGAGGGCTTTCCACGACACCTATGGCATGCCCACCATCGTCACCAACTGCTCGAATAATTATGGGCCCTATCAGTTCCCCGAGAAACTGATACCCCTTTTCATCAACAATATACGCCACAGAAGGCCGTTGCCGGTCTACGGCAAGGGCGAGAATGTGCGCGACTGGCTCTACGTTGAGGATCATGCGCGTGCTATCGACCTTATCTTCCACAAAGGTGCTGTCGCCGAGACCTACAATATAGGAGGCTTCAACGAATGGAAGAATATCGATATTGTGAAGGTGCTGATAAACACTGTCGACCGCCTGCTTGGCCGTCCCGAGGGTGCCGATATGGACCTGATAACCTATGTCACCGACCGTGCCGGGCATGATATGCGCTATGCCATCGACAGCAGCAAGCTACAGCGCGAATTGGGTTGGGAACCCAGTCTTCAGTTCGAGGAGGGCATAGAGAAGACCGTCCGGTGGTATCTGGACAACCAAGAATGGATGGACAATATCACCAGCGGCGACTATGAGAAGTACTATGAAATGATGTATGGGAAGAGGTAAGAAGCCTCTCATATACACTTCAGTATCTCTTTATCCTGTAGTATATGCCAATAGTCTCATACGACTTGATTGTTTATAAAGAAATCACAATAATCACAAAATCCATTAATCCACAAACCCTATACCAAACAGCATTTTAACAAGCACACATGTCCATCACTCTGTTATATGTGATATCGTTGATACTGCCGATGATAATAGTTCCGGTGGTGTCGCCGGCTGTTATCCTGATGTCGGGGCGCAAGCGTCTTACCGATAAGCCCAGTGCCAGGAAACTTCAGAGCTTTCCCGTGGCCGTTATGGGAGGTACGGTGATTATGATCGCTGTTGCTGCCACATCGGTGATAGTGAACCTCTTCTACGATATCAGTTCGCTCTTTCCGGTGATGTGTGTGATGTTTATACTCTACATCATGGGTATGCTTGACGATACGCTTACGTTGAATTGGCAATTGAAGATGGCAGTGATGATAATAGCAGTACTGTTGCTATACTTCGGTGGCGACTACGGGATAGGTAATTTGTATTATATGTTGTTTGGGGCAGAGCCTCCCGAATGGTTGGCTGTTATCCTCACGGTCCTCGTGGGGGTGCTGTTGCTTAATGCTGCAAATTTTGCCGATGGTGTCGATGGCCTCGCCACGGGTTTAGGGGCCATGACGGGAGTCGTGATGGGCTGTTGGAATCTTTTTCATGGTTTCGTTGTGCAGACGTTGATATCGTTCGTAATGACAGGGGCTTTCATGATGTTTTTTGTTTTCAACGTGTTTTCCGAAAAATACAAAATGTATCTTGGCGATTCGGGCTCTCTGCTGGTGGGTTTGTTTGTGTATGCCTCAGCTTGTCCCAATAGTTTCGCCATGGTGTATGGCGACTATCTGGTGGACCGGTATTTCGTCAGTTTTATCGTCGCCCTTTGCTCTGCCATGACGTTCGACTTAGTGAGGGTGGTCATAACCCGTTTGATACGCCATCACTCACCCTTTCTTCCCGACCGCAATCATCTTCATCATGTTCTGGTCGACTTGGGTTTCAGCCATCTGATGACCACCATTATTATCCTTACGATGAATTGCATGGTGTTGGCGGTGTGGCTTCTGACAGCATGTTTTGGGATGAACGTCAAATGGCAGTTCGTCGTTGTTGTTTCAACATGTGTTATCTTATACTGGGGACTATATATGATAGTGGTGTGGTTCCGCGACAATGACAGGAATCGATACATTGCGATGCAAAAGTGTATAGTTCGACGGGGCAGATGGTTTAACAAATTTGTAGAGATAATAGGCCGCTTGATTGATGGCCGTCGGATACCCAATGGTAAATAATGAAAAGATGAAGAATTTCGCTATCATAGGAGTGGGTGGTTACGTGGCTCCGCGCCATCTGAAAGCCATAAAAGACACCGGCAATCGGTTGCTCTCGGCCTATGACCGTTGCGACAGTGTTGGAATACTGGACAGCTATTTCCCTGATGCAGCATTCTTCACCGAGCAGGAGCTTTTCGACCGTCACAACAGCCTGCTCAAAGGGCGCGGCGAGGCATTGGATTTTGTCAGCGTATGCACTCCAAACTATTTGCACGACGCCCATACCCGATATGGGTTGCGTCTCGGGGCTGACGTGATATGCGAGAAGCCTGTAGTGCTGAATCCGTGGAATGTCGATGCCCTGGAGCGCGTGGAAGAGGAAACGGGGCATAGGGCCTACACCATCCTGCAGCTCCGGCTGCACCCGTCCGTACTGGCTCTTCGTGAGAAGGTGTCGCGTGAACCTCAGAACCGTATATTTGATATCGACTTGACGTATATCACCTCCCGTGGCAAATGGTATTATGCCTCGTGGAAAGGCGACGATAGGAAGAGTGGCGGAGTGGCCACAAACATAGGTGTGCATTTCTACGATATGCTTGTGTGGATTTTCGGCCCGATAACGAAGAGTGTGGTCCATGTGGCCTCGCACGACCGTGTGGCCGGCTATTTGGAACTCCAGCGTGCCAGGGTACGTTATTTCTTGAGCATCAATGCCGAGCATCTGCCTGCCGAGGAGGTACGGAAAGGCAAACGTACCTTCCGTGCCATATATGTGGATGGTGAAGAGTTTGAGTTCAGCAACGGCTTCACCGAGCTCCACACCAAGAGCTATGAAGAAATAATGGCGGGCAGGGGCTTCCGGATATCCGAAGCACGGCAATGCATACAGGCCGTGCATGATATCCGCAACGCCAAGCCGGTAGGGTTGGTGGGCGACTATCACCCTCTGGCACGCGAACCCCTTGCAATGCACCCTTTCTTCAGTAATTACTAATTGTAAACAAGAGTAACACGACAGCGAATAAACAACACACTAAAGCGACAACGATAGATGGACTATTTTGTACATGAGAGCAGCTATGTAGACGATGATGTGGTCATCGGCGAGGGCACCAAGGTGTGGCATTTCTGTCATATACAGAAAGGCGCGCGGATTGGTAAGAACTGCTCGTTGGGGCAGAATGTCAACGTGGGGCCCAACGTCCGCATTGGCGATGGTGTCAGGATACAGAATAATGTCTCTGTGTATGAGGGTGTTGAGATTGAGGATAACGTCTTTCTTGGTCCGAGTTGCGTATTCACCAATGTGCTCTTCCCGCGGGCCGACAAGTCGGTCAATGGCGTTTACGAACGCACGCTGGTGCGCGAGGGAGCCTCGTTGGGAGCCAACAGCACGATAGTGTGTGGGCATACCATAGGGAAGCGGGCTATGATTGGCGCCGGCGCTGTCGTGACGAAAGATGTGCCGGATTATGCTATCATGGCCGGCGTGCCGGCAAGGATGATAGGAAGCGTCGACAGCTAACGATGGTGATAGATAGGTATGCCAGCATTTATAATTAAACAACAGTCAACATATTATTACATTATTTTATTAGCAACCAACCATTAAACAACTAAACAGCCGACAGGGCTACTTAAAATGCAGATACGGGATTTAAATAGGCAATATCTTGCAATGCGGGATGAGATGGAGAAGGCCATACAGAGGGTGGCCTCTTCGGGGGCTTATATTCTCGGAGGTGAGGTTGAAGAGCTTGAAGCCATGTTGGCCGATTATGTGGGGGTGAAGCATTGCGTGAGTTGTGGCAATGGCACCGACGCTTTGCTTTTGTCGTTGCTGGCAATGGGAGTGGGTGCTGGCGATGCCGTTTTCGTTCCCGATTTCACGTTCTTTGCCACTGCCGAGGTGGTGGCGAGGGTAGGGGCTACGCCTATTTTTGTGGATGTGAAGGAAGACACATATAATATAGATGCTGAAGATCTGAGACGAAAAGTTGAAGGCGTCAGAAAAGAGGGTGTGCTGAGGCCGAGGGCTGTGATGGCTGTCGACCTTTTCGGCCTTCTGGCTGATTATGAAGCCCTGCGACGCGTCACGGACGCTGAGAAGCTGCTGTTGGTAGAGGATGGTGCCCAGTCGTTCGGGGCATGCCGTTCAGGCCATCGCAGTGGCTCGTTCGGCGATATCAGCTGCACCTCGTTTTTTCCGAGCAAGCCCTTGGGCTGTTACGGCGACGGCGGAGCTCTCTTCACCAACAACGACGACTGGGCTGCATTGCTGCGTTCGCTGCGTGTGCACGGACGCGGTGGCGAGAAATATGAGAATGTGCATATCGGTCTGAACTCCAGATTGGATGCCCTGCAGGCGGCAGTGTTGAAAGTGAAGATGAAGTTTTTTGAGGAGGAGCTCAAAACGGTGCAACGTGTGGCGGATGAGTATACGAACGCTGTTGTTGGGCCAGTAGTGTTGCCAAGAGTTCCGGTGGGATACCGTTCGTCGTGGGCGCAGTTCACGGTTCAGTGCCGAGAGCGTGATTTGTTGCGTAAGCAGATGGCAGAAAAAGGAATACCTACGGCGGTGTATTATCCGCGTACTATGAGTATGCAGCCGGCTTTTGCCGCCCTGGGGCAGCCGGCATGCCCCACAGCCTTACGGTTGACAAAGTGCGTGATGTCGTTGCCGATACACCCTTATCTGACCGAGGCTGAAATTGAGGATATAGTGATGACAATTAATAAATGTTCGTCCTGAGGCATTCAAAGGGCGACACACAAATATAAAATCTAAACAGTTCAATACATACGTTAAACTTAAAAAATATTCATAATAACCTGCTACTATGTTCAATAAACTATTCTTCAAACTTGTGAAACGGTTCAGGCATTCGGCGGCACCGGGATGGGTACTGTTGGTGATGGATATATTGCTTTTCACAGTGGCTTTCACCATGGCAGAGGCATTTGCATTGCGCTCGTTTGTCGGACTGACATTCCGCAGCGTGCTGTTCAAATACCTGACGTCATTCGGCGTTACTTTGTTATTTTTCTTGATATTCAAGACCTATAAGAACATCGTGCGCCATATGGGCTTGAACGATATCTTCAGGGTGCTGCTGGTGTGTGTGTTTCCAGCCCTGATATTGGCCGTGGCCAACTTCGTAAATAACCAGTCACATCTGTTGCCGAACTACTATCTCCTGTCCTACCGTGCTTTGGCAATGCTCTATTCCATCCTTGCGGTGGAGATGTTGCTTGCCCGTTTCATGTTGCTGTATATTTACAACCAGTACTTCAAGCGTCAGCGTAAAGTGTGCAACGTCGTCATCTACGGAGCCGGGGCTGCTGGCGTTATTGCCAACAATGCGTTGAAACAGGACCTGCATACTGAATATAAGGTTGTGGCCTTTATCGACGATGATAAAACAAAGATTAACCAGCAGCTCGACAGCGTACCGGTCATGCGTGTACGCGACGTGCTGAACGAAAAATTCGTGAAGAAAAATAACGTCACCCAACTGATCATAGCCATCCCCACCATCAGGCTGATGCATAAGCAGGCCATAACCAACCGAGGCCTCGACCTCGGCCTGACGGTGAAGGCAGTGCCGCATATCTCGAAGTGGATGGATGGCACCTTCACGTCGACGCAAATCCAGGATATCAAGATCGAGGACCTGCTGCAGCGCGAACCGATAAAGATTGACAATATCAACGTGGTGCGTGAGGTGCTGGACAAGACCGTGATGGTGACCGGTGCCGCCGGCTCTATAGGCAGCGAGATATGCCGCCAGCTGTTCCAGTACCGTCCTAAGCGCGTCATTATGGTGGACCAGGCCGAATCGCCTATGTACGACCTCCAGTTCGAGCTCCGCAACAACGAGCCCTACAAGAGATATGCCGATTCGATGGTCTTCGTGATTGCCAACGTTAAGGACTATGCTCGCATGGAGGAGATTTTTGAGGAGTACCGTCCGAACCTTGTCTACCATGCCGCGGCCTACAAGCATGTGCCTTTCATGGAAGAGAATCCTTACGAGGCCATCTACGTCAACGTGTTTGGTACGAAGAATGTGGCCGACTTGTCCATAAAGTACGATGCCGAAAAATTTGTGATGATTTCTACCGACAAGGCCGTGAACCCCACCAACGTCATGGGTGCCACCAAACGTATGGCCGAGATCTACATCCAGAGCCGTTCAACCGACAAGACCCATTTCGTCACTACCCGTTTCGGCAACGTGCTGGGCTCCAACGGCAGCGTGATACCGCTTTTCAAGAAGCAACTTGCCGCCGGAGGGCCATTGACGGTGACCCACAAAGACATCATCCGCTATTTCATGACCATCCCCGAGGCCTGCAACCTGGTGCTCGAGGCTGGCGCTATGGGTGCCGGAGGTGATAT
This sequence comes from Bacteroidales bacterium, assembly GCA_017446745.1. Taxonomy (GTDB): domain Bacteria; phylum Bacteroidota; class Bacteroidia; order Bacteroidales; family P3; genus Colimorpha. The sequence goes on along the minus strand of JAFSQF010000073.1, from coordinate 27,901 downwards.
CTTCGTGTTCGATATGGGCAAGCCCGTAAAGATTTACGATATGGCAAAGCGTATGATTCAGCTCTCTGGCCTGAAGGGTATAGAGATTAAAGAGATAGGTCTCCGCCCGGGTGAGAAACTCTACGAGGAGCTCCTTGCCACGAAAGAGAACAACATACCAACGTATCACCCCAAGATCTTGCGTGCCGAGGTGCGTAAGTATCCCCTCGAGGAGATTGACCGCGAATATGGCGAGCTCGAGGATATCTTGTGGACCCTCGACGACCGCAAAATTGTGGCTAAGATGAAAGAAATCGTCCCGGAGTTCATCAGCAACAACAGCATTTATTGCGAATTGGACAAGAAATCCTGAGAATCACCAGCAAAAACAGTGACAGAAACAATTTTTTTCTAACTAACTAAATAATTATTAACTATGTACAAGTTGTTTACAAGACTAATGCTTATGGCAATGCTATGCATTCCATGGGTCATGCAAGCCCAGAACAGCTGCACGCTCCAACTCCTTGGCGAAGACGAGTATGGAGATGGATGGAACGGAGGTTACCTCACCGTGGAGCAGAATGGGTCCACCCTGATCACTTTCGAGGTGGAGGAATCTGACACCGCGGCCTTGGTGACCGTTTCTGGCGATTCGCCAGCCACGTTCACGTGGCACGGTGGCGAATATGACGATGAGGTTTACATCTGGGTTGTGAACCCCTATGGCGACACTGTCTTTTATGTCAACGAACCCGACGAAGGGGTGATATTGACAATGGCCTCGCCATGCGCCATGATCTGTCCGGCCCCCACAAACTTCGTTTGCACGGGTTCTGGCGACGCCAGCAGCGTGTCGTTCACATGGAGTGGCGGCAGCGCCACGGCATGGGAAATCCTCTACGGTGCCACCGGCTTCGACCCGTCGGGCACCAACTACAGCACGGTATCGTGCTCCACTACCAGCTACACCTTCACTACTTTGACTGAGGGTACGGCTTACGATTTTTATGTTCGCGCTGTCTGCAGCGACAGTAACAGTGACCTGACCGGACCACGCACCGTGGTGCCGGGTCAGGCGGTCTACAACTTCGGCGCCAGCGGTTCCGACACCCTCTACAGCTGCGCAGTCTCTATTTTCGACAATGGAGGAGAGACGGGCAACTACAGCAACAGTACCGACTTCACATTGTATCTTTTCCCCTCAGAAGAAGGGAGCTACTTGGAACTTAGCGGCTTCTCGCACACCGAAGGGCGTTGGGACTACCTGAGGATTACCGACTTGGGCAATGGCGTTGAACTTTTCAAGGATAGCGTGTCGGGCGACAATAGCACCCACACATTCAACGGTCTTTTAGCTTCGGGAGGTGTTAAGATTGACTTCCATTCCGATGGCACCACCACATACGAGGGCTTCCGCATTGATGTCAGCTGCACTGACTCTCCCTGCTCCGCTCCCCACAATCTCACCTGTATGGGCGCTGGCGAGGCCGATAACATCACTTTCAACTGGGTGCCCGGACTGGGCAACACCTCGTGGGAGATTATTTATGGAGCCGCCGGCTTCGACCCGACGGACGACAACGACCCCGACTACAACAGCATCGCTGTCACCGACACCTTCTACACTTTCACCTCGCTGACTGAAGATGTGGCCTACGATGTCTACGTCCGTGCCGCCTGTGGCAATGACGCCACCGACATGATAGGCCCCGTCACCATTACCCCTGGTCAGAATGTATATGTGTTCGGCACATCGGGAAGCGACACAATCAACACTTGCAACATTATGCTTGTGGACTGCGGCGGAGCTGACGGTCAATACACATCGTCTAACGACTTCTCCTTAGTGGTATACCCTTCTCAGGAAGGCATGGCCTTGCAGATTACGGGTACAAGCTACACCGAAAGTCATTACGACTACCTTGAAATCACCGACCTTTATAACAACCAGATCATTTTCTGCGACAATACATCGGGTGTCAGTTCGACGGTCAATATCGGTACCGTCTTCGCCTTTGGAGGTGCAAAGTTCCGCTTCCATTCCGACAGTGGCGTCCAGTATGACGGCTTCCAGGTCAGCGTCACCTGCACCGATGCCCCCTGTATGGCACCAACCAACCTGACTGTCTCCAATCCCACCACCGAAAGCCTTGACGTTGAGTGGACTGACGACATGAACGAGGGTGCTACCTACGAAGTTGGCTATCGTGCCGTGGGCAGCGACGACGACTGGAACTCGACAACCACAACCACCACCAGTACCTCGTTCACTGGGTTAGAACTCAATACTCGGTATGAGGTGTACGTCTTCGCCAACTGCGGCGATGGCAACACCGACACCGTCTTCGCCACCGGACGCACCTTGGCTGGCGACCCCATTGCTGAATTCCCCTTCGAGAGCGACTTTGAGGATGAAGATGTCAACGCCAACTGGCTGATTGATAACATTCAGGGTCCCAATCAGTGGACTCTCGGCACCCTGCTGAACAATACCGCCGACGGCAGCCATGCGCTCTATGTCAGCAACGACGGTGGCACAACGCATACCTACGACAATACATCGTCCTCCATTTCGCTGGCTTACGTGACGCTGGATATGGAGCCTGGCGAGTATACCATCAGCTTCGACTGGATGACCAGCGGAGAGAGCTCCTACGACTACATCCGTGCAGGTCTGGTGCCTGTTGACGCGGAAATAACCTCCTACACAATGCCTTCTGGCTCTATCACCATAGCCGACATGCTGAACGGTCAAGACAGCTGGCAGACTTTCTACGGCGAGTTCACAGTGAGTACCAGCGGTGTCTACAAGCTGGTCTTCATGTGGCGCAACGACTACATTCAAGGCAACAATCCTCCGGGAGCGCTTGATAATGTCATACTGTCGCAAATCACCTGCCCTGTCCCCAGCAACCTGGTATGCAACGATTTCTCTAATGCCTCCAATATCCAGATAAGCTGGAATGGCGGCATAGGCAATAGTTCGTGGGACATTGTCTATGGACCCATGGGCTTCAACCCCGAGGATGGCGATGGCACGGAGATAACCGTTTACGACAGCACCTATACTTTCACCGGCCTCACACAGGATGAGCCCTACCATATCTATGTGCGCAGCAACTGCGGCGGCGGTGATGTCAGCGACCTCGTGGGGCCCATCACCGTCACCCCTGGCCAGGTGGTCTACACCATGCAGAGCACCGGCATCGACACTCTCCTTACCTGCAACGCCGTCATCGTTGACGACGGTGGCATCAGCGGCAACTATTCCAGCAATTGTGAGAGTGAGCTGTACCTCTTCCCCTCCACGGAGGGCGATGGCCTGATGCTCACCGGTTTCTCGCAAACCGAAGGCTCGTATGACTATTTGGAAATCACCGACCTTGCCAGTGGCGCTGTGGTGTTCCAGGACAACGCCAGCAGCAACAATAGTGCCGTTCAGCTGGGACAACTTATTTTCACCAACGGTGCTAAACTCCGTTTCCACAGTGATGTTACTGTTGTATATCCCGGTTTCGAGGTCAATGTGATATGCATAGATATACCCGACTGCGAGACGCCCACGGCTCTGCAGGCCGTGCCGCAAGGCACCGACACCCTGCTGCTGAGCTGGACCGGCACTGCCGGCTCTTTCACGGTGGCTTATGGCCCGGCGGGTATCAACCCCGACACGGTCGCTACCAATATCGTCACTACCAGCAATATGCAGGTGACGTTTGACTGGCTTACCGGCGGTCAGGCCTACGACTTCTATGTGCGTGGCGAATGCGGTGGCGAGAGCAGTTTCTGGGCAGGCCCCGTACAGGGTGCCACCGGCATCTACGCCATGCCCACCAGCGGCGTGACCTCCCTCACCACCTGCGGAGCCGTCATTACCGACGATGGAGGCATCGCCGGTCAGTACAGTAACAGTGTTGACGCCACTTTGTATGTCTATCCTTCCGACCCCAATATGGTCGTCCAGATAAGCGGCAACATCAACACCGAAAGTGGCTACGACTCCGTCTATATTTACGAGGGTATTGGCACCACCGGCAACGTGATATTGTCTGCCAGTGGCATAACCACGTTGCAACCCACCACCAGCCTCTCCGGCCCCGTCACGATCGTGTTCCACACCGACGGTTCCTCGGTGCGCAACGGATTTGAATTGTATGTCAGCTGTGTCACGCCTCCGGATTGCTATCCTGTCACCACCCTCGCCCTCATGGGCTCCTCATCCACCGACATCACTGTGGGCTGGAACGGACCTCAGGACGGCGATTTCGAACTCTCTTTCAACGACGGAACGAATACCACAACCCAAATCCTCAATGGTGTACATACCTACAACTTCACAGGTTTGACGCCGCAGACCACCTATACTATCAGCGTGGGTGCTATTTGCGACGACGAGGTGACTGCCGTACAGACACTCACTGTAACCACCCCGATGGTTGGCGCAGACCTGCCTGTCAACACCGGCTTCGAAGTCGGTCAGGACACCTCGTGGACCGTCGCCAACGGCGTCAACGCCTGGTCTCTGGGCTCTGCCACCGCCAATGGCGGTTCGCGCGCTTTCTACATCAGCAACGACAACGGTACTCACAATGCCTATACCATCTCCACCTCGTCGTATAGTTATCTCTATAAGACAATCAATATCACCGATGCTGGCGAGTATGAGTATAGCTTCGACTGGATTGCCAATGGAGAATCCTCCTATGACTATTTACGTGTCTTCCTGGCACCCAGCTCGGTCACCTCGTTTGGGGGTGATAATGGCATCAGCTCATCAGGTACTCCTTCGGGCTGGATTGCCCTTGATGGAGGCTCTAAGTTGAATCTCAGCACGGAATGGCAGTCCTTCACCGGCTCTGTCGATGTCGCTGTACCCTCCACCTACCTCCTTCTCTTCTATTGGCACAACGACGGCAGCGTCGGCAATCAGCCCCCGGCGGCTGTCGACAACGTGGTCTTCCAGGCTGTCTCTTGCCCCAGACCGTCAGAGATTGTTGTCGACAATGTCGGACTGACCTCCGTCGACTTCCACTGGACTGACACCAATGCCACTTCGGGCAATTATGTGGTCACCTATGGCAACGTGGTCGACTACACCTCTGCCACCTACTATTCGGCCACCAACCTCTCGCCGGCCACCAACTACACTTTAGCAGTGCGCCGCATTTGTGCTCCTGGCGACACGAGCCTTGCCGTCATGGCCCCGGTAGCAACTCTCTGTGGCGATGTTGCGACACCCTACTTCAACGATTTCGAAGGCTACCCTGCAGGCTCTGGCAACTTCCCCAACTGCTGGACCAACTACAGTGCCACCAGCAACTACATCCAAGCCAACTACGGCGTGGGCAACAGCCAGGCTCTCCATTTCCAGGGTCCCGGTGTCGTTATCACGCCGCGTATCGCCATCCCGGGCAACCGCATCGTCCTCTCCGCCTCGTTAAGAGCTGAGAGCACCTCCAGTTCGGGAACTATGCATATCGGCTTCACCACCGACCCCATCGGTATGGTTGACTATGTCGACATTGCTGAGTTCCAGCCGCAGACCTCTCATTTTGCCATCAGCGACATTTATTTCGACAGCGCCACAGCCGACACCGGCTACGTGGTCTTCCGTCAGGACCCCACTGCTTCCAGTGTCTGGTATTGGTGGCTCGACGACCTTCTGATCGACGATATGGGCACATGCCCGAAACCCACCGACCTCACGGCCAGCGGTGCCACCCAGAACAGCGTGGACCTGAGCTGGAACGACCGCGGCAACCAGACCCAGTGGATTATTGAGTACGGCCCCATGGGCTTCACCCCGGGCACGGGCACCTCTGTGCTGGCCAGCAGCAACCCCTACACCCTCTCTGGCCTCGCGGCCTCCTATCAGGGCGACTTCTATGTCCGCGCTCTTTGCGGCATAGGCGACACCAGCAACAGCCAGCTTGTCCCCGGCCACTTCGCCACCAGCCAGGTGCCGGCCACCTTGCCCTACGACTACAACTTCGAGGCTGCAACCGAATGGAACGCCTGGCAGACTGCCAGCAACAACAGCACCGCTTGGTATCGCGGCACCACCGTTGCCGGCGCCGGCCAATACAGCATGTTCGTCTCCAACGACGGTACCAGCTTCTGGAACTATAGCAACAGTCAGGTTGTCAACGCCGTGGCCTATCGCGACATTGACCTTGGCAACGTCGACAGCAGCTACACGCTCTCCTTCATGGCACGTGCCGGTGGCAGCACCTCGGCAATCTACGATGGCCTCCTCGTCGCCGTTGTCGACCCGTCGACACCTGTCATTATGACCGACGATGTCTATACCACCCCGTGGGGCGTGGCCGGTGAGTTTGAATATCTGTCGCTCATCCGTCTCGATACCGTATGGAGCAACTATGAAATCAGTATCGACACCACCAGCGGTGTCAAGCGCCTGGTGTTCTACTGGTTCAACAGCACCAACAACTACTCCAGCTTGGGTCAGGCAGCAGCCGTCGACAACATTCATCTTGACTACAGCACCTGCCCGCGCCCGTTGGCAACAACAGTGGGCTCTGTCGGAAGCTCGTCGGCTCAGCTGAGCTGGCAAGGTCCCGCTGCGGCTCAGTACCTCGTGGCCTATGCCGACTATCCGGCTATGGAAAATGTACAGTGGGCCTCGACAAGCACCAATAGCATTGTCCTCAGCGGCCTTACTGAGCTGACGCAGTATGCCGTGTGGGTCTTCAAGAACTGCGGTGGCGACACCAGCATCTCGTCCGACGGCATTCTCTTCTCCACGTCGTTCTGCGACGGCGGCGTTGAGTTTACCAACTTCGACGCCAATGCTTCATCGACCACCACTTCCTACAGCCCCATTGGCTATAGCTACTACAACTACAGCTATGTGCAGTCCATCGTGCCCGCCGCCAACATGGAGTTCGGCGCCGCCGATATTTCTGCCCTGGCCTTCAATACGGTGTCGGGCTCTGGTGGTAACTACTTCACTGGCATGACAGTCTACTTGGCTAACGTGAGCGAGAACGACCTCAGTGCCGGCTTCATCATGCCCGACAGCGCTCACCAGTTCACTCGCGTTATAGAGGACGCTGACTTTGGCTACACCGATGGTGGATGGCACATCCAGACCTTCGACAGCGTTTTTGCCTGGGATGGTCAGAGCAACATCCTTGTTGCTGTTGAACGCCACCACGGTGACTATGCCAGTGGCTCTTCGTTCACAGCTCATACCGACACCCTGCAGCGCACCCGCTACTTCTACAGCGACTTAGACGAGTATGATGTCTATACTGCCGAGGGTGGAACACCTACCACCACTGTTGGTGACCTTAAGCTTTACAGCTGCGGTGCCGGATGTCCGAAACCGGGCATGCTGTATGCAAGCAACGTGACTTATCAGGGAGCCACAATGAACTGGAGTGGCTTGGCTAATGGCTATGAGGTGGCTTGGAAGTCGGTGCTTGATGCCGTATGGCCTGCCGAGACTTCCGTTGGCAACGCCACCAGCTACAGCGTCAGCGGCCTACAGCCGGCAACAACCTATCAGTTCCGCGTCCGCAGCCTCTGCGATGAAGGTATGCAGAGCGACTGGACTGAGCTTGTCTTTACTACCGACAGTCTGCCTTGCTTCGCCCCGGGTAATGTCAGCGTTGTGGAAACCGGCTACACTACCGCCACCCTTGACTGGGAGAACGGTGGCAACGAGGCACAGTGGACCATCCATGTGTGGAACACCAACTTCGACACCACCTATGTTGTCGATAGTCATCCCGCCACTGTCGGTGGCATGTTGCAGAACATGACCTATAATGCCACTGTGAGCTCTAACTGCGGCGACGGCAGCGTGATGTCGGAGCCCAGCGAGGAGATAAGCTTCACCACCGATATGTGCGAGCAGGTCCAGAACCTCACTGTTGCTAATGTCATGGCCACCCAGGCCTACCTGACATGGGAAGGCTCTTCGTCGACCTATGAGGTTGACTATGGTGGTCTGAACCACGGCCAGGGTACCGGAATACAGGTGACGGTGACAGGCAATTCGGTGACGCTCACTGGCCTTGAGCCCGACATGTACTATTCGGCCTTTGTGCGCGCCATCTGCGAGCCTGGCATCGTAGGCCCGTGGTCGCAGCAAGTCGACTTCCTGACGCCCGAGCAAAACGGCATCGATGACGATTTCGAGAACGGTACCGCCGATGTGGTGATTTATCCTAATCCCGCCAGCGAGAGTACCACCATCGCCCTAAGCGGCGTAAATGGCGAAGTTACCGTCACGGTGGTCGACATGAACGGACGCACCGTGCGGAGCGAGACCCTGAGCTGCACTGGCAACTGCCAGAAACACCTCGAGGTTGATGCTCTTGCTCAAGGTGCCTACTTTGTCCGCGTCAGCGGCGAAGGCGTCAACATGGTGAGGAAACTCATCGTGAAATGAACACGTTAGCGTGTGGTACGTGGGCGTCCCCGCCCGCGAGAGTCTTCTGACTCGAAACACGTAAACTAACAAAAAATGGAGTCCTTCGGGGCTCCATTTTTTTATTGTAGGAGGTCGGGATTCCATCCCGACCGATGCGTATTGCGGGGGGTTAGCTGTTCATCGTGGCTTCTATTTCCTCTATGGTCTTGGGGATGGGTTTGCCGAGCACGCGGCAGCCGTCGTCGGTGATGAGGATATCGTCCTCAATGCGTATGCCGCCGAAGTCTTTCCATTTCTCCAGTTCGTCGAAATTGATGAAATCGCGGCAGGTGCCTTCGGCATGCCACTTGTCGATGAGTGCCGGGATGAAGTAGCATCCGGGCTCGTCGGTGATGACGAAGCCGGGTTGGAGGCGACGTCCGCAGCGCAGGCTGCCGAGGCCGAACTGTTCGGAGGGTCGCGTCTCGTCGTCGTAACCCACATTAATCTGGCCGTAGTTCTCCATGTCGTGTACGTCGAGGCCCATCATGTGGCCCAGGCCGTGAGGCATGAGGAGCGCATGGGCTCCGTTGGCGACGATGTCGTCGAGGTTGCCGCGGAGGATGCCGAGGTCCATATAGCCTTGTGCGAGGATGCGCGAGGCAGCGGTGTGGACCTCCTTATAGGTTATTCCCGGACGCGAGACGCGTATGGCTTCGAGGTTGGCGTTGAGCACTATCTGGTAGATGTCGCGCTGGCGGTCGTTGAAATGGCCTCCCACGGGTACGGAGCGTGTGATGTCGGAGCAATAGTTCATCGGTGTCTCGCAGCCGGCGTCCATCACCACCATGCGGCCCTCTACAAGCTGGTTGTTGTGGTTGTGGTTGTGAAGGGTCTCGCCGTGGATGGTCATGATGATGGGGAAGGAGAGGGGACCGTTGCCGCGCCATGCCTCGCCCTGCATTATGGCGGCGAGCTCGTATTCATAGCGCCCGGGGAAGGCGTGCTTCATGGCCTGCGTGTGCATATTGTAGGCTGTGGCTATGGCTTTCTCGATCTCCGCAATCTCTTCGGCCGACTTTATGCTGCGCTGCTTGACGCAGGCCAGCACCAGCTGGTGGCTGGCGAAGGGGACAATGCTTTCGTAGCGGATGCCGAGCAGGGTGGAGAGCTGCTGCGTGATGTCGGCACGATAGGGGGGCAGGTAACTGACGCGGCGGCCTTCCTTGATGGCCTTGGTGCAGAAGTCTTGGAGCTCCTTGAGCGTGCCGGAGTGGCCCACGCCCACTGAGGCGGCAAGGTCGGCAACGGAAGGAAGCGGCCCGGTCCAGATAACATCATCGATGTCATAGTCGTTGGCGAAGATATAGTCGCGCCCTGTGTCGCAGTCCAGCACGCCGACGAGGTCCTCGCGCTGAAGCCCGAAGAAATAGAGGAAGGTGGAATCCTGACGGAACCAGTAGGTGTTGTCGGGATAGTTGCATGGGGCCTCATGGTTGCCCGGGAGGATGATGATGCCGTGGCCGATATCCTTGCGGAGCTGCTCGCGGCGCGCAATGTAGGTTTCTTTTTTGAACATGGTATTATGTTTTTTCCGTTTGTTTACAGAATGTGTTTTATTATACCAATACGCATTTTATATCCGTTTTATTGTGTCGGGAAATTAATTTTTGCTTTTCGACAGTTAGTATTCATTTTATTAGTATCTTTGCAACCCCAAAAAACATAAAAAAAGCAAAAAAATGAGTACAAATAGCTATAAATTAAACCCCAACAAGCTTGTGGCCTTTTTGCAGAAACCTGCAAAAGAGTTTACGAGAGAAGATATGATGCGCGTGATAGAGGAGTTCGGCATCGAGATGGTGAACTTCCGCTATATGGCTCACGACGGGAAGCTGAAAACGCTGAACTTCGTGATAAACAGCTATGAGCATATTCGCGAGGTGCTGGCTTCGGGCGAGAGAGTGGACGGCAGCAGCCTGTTCCCCTTCCTTGAGGCGGGAAGCTCCGACCTGTACGTCATTCCGCGTTTCAGGACAGCCTTCGTCGACCCCTTCGCCGAGATTCCTACGCTCGACATACTCTGCAACTTCTACACCAAGGACGGCCAACCTTTCGAGATGGCCCCCGAATACACGCTGGCCAAGGCCGGCAACGCCTTCCGGAAAGCTACCGGAGGCATGGAGTTCGAGGTGATGGGTGAGCTGGAATACTATGCCATCGCTGAGAAGCAGGAGCTCTATTTGCCCGAGGACCAGCGTGGCTACCATACCTCTACACCGTTCTGCAAGTTCGAGGACTTCAGGGTGCAGGCCATGAAACTCATTGCCGAGAGCGGTGGACTGATCAAGTACGGCCACTCCGAGGTGGGCAACTTCACCGTGGGCGACACGATGTACGAGCAGAACGAGATAGAATTTCTGCCTACAACCCTCGAGGATGCCGCCGACCAATTGGTCATAGCCAAATGGATTATGCGTGAATTGGCCTATCAGTATGGCATAACGGTGACTTTTGCCCCTAAGATCACCGTGGGCAAGGCCGGCAGCGGCATGCATATCCACACCCGTGTGAGCAAGGACGGACAAAACATGTACGTCGGTGAGAACGGTCTCACCGAGGTGGCTCACAAGACAATAGCCGGAATCTTAAGCCTTGCCGGCTCGCTGACAGCCTTTGGCGACACGAATCCGACGAGCTATTTCCGCCTGGTGCCGCATCAGGAGGCTCCCACCAACATCTGCTGGGGCGACAGGAACCGTAGCGCCATGGTGCGCGTGCCTCTGGGATGGACCAAAGGCAGCGGCAATATGATGGCTCATTGCAATCCGCTGGAAGCCAACGACCCCGTCGACTTCAGCCACAAACAAACCATCGAACTCAGAACTCCCGACGGCAGCGCCAATGTCTACCTCCTTTTGGCCGGCATGACCGTAGCTGCACGTCACGGCTTCGAGATGGATAATGCCGTGCAATACGCCAAAGAGCGCTACGTCAGCGTCAATATCTTCGAGCACGAAGAGGTGCTGAAGCGTCTTGACGTGCTGCCCGACAGCTGCGCCGCCAGCGCCGACCTGCTGGAAAGAGACCGCGCTATCTATGAGCAACAAGGCGTTTTCGCTCCTGCTCTCATCGACGGCATCATTAAGGATCTGCGCGCTTTTAACGACCGCAACCTCCGCGCCGAGATAGGCAACGACGCCGAGAAGACGTTGGAACTGGTGCAACGCTTTATGCACTGCGGTTGACAAGCAACGAATTATTAACGAACAAGATGGGGACTCTGACTTGGGTCGGAGCCCCATTTTTTTTACAACAACGAATAATGGCATATTTGCTTGACAGATATGATGTGGGATTTCCCGACCCACGGTTGAGCGAGCCGGACGGTTTCTTGGCCAAAGGCGGCGGGTTGGAACCGGAATGGTTGCTTAACGCCTATTTTATGGGCATTTTCCCCTGGTACGACGACGAGACAGGAGCACCCTACTGGTATTCCCTCGACCCGCGTATGGTACTGATGACAGAAGACTTCCGGCCCTCGAAGAGCCTTAGGCGGACGCTGCAGTCCGGACGTTTCGAGGTGAGGGTGGACACCTGCTTCCGCGAGGTTATGGAACTTTGCGCCTCGGTGGAGCGCCCGGGGCAGTCCTTAGGAAGCTGGATTAGCCAGAATTTCATGGAGGCTTATTGCCGGCTCCACGAGTTGGGCTTCGCACACTCGTTCGAGACCTTTGAAGACGGGCGGCTGGTTGGAGGACTGTATGGAGTTAGCCTGTGCGACTGGTTCAGCGGCGAGTCGATGTTCCACCTGGTTCGCGACGCATCGAAGGTGGCCTTCGCCAGGATGGTGGAGTTCGCTCAACTGCACGGCTTCCGCTTTATCGATGCCCAGCAGCCTACGCCACATTTGGCTTCGCTTGGAGCCAAGCCCACTCCCCGGGAGCTCTTTCTGAAGATGATGGAAGAGAACGACTTGCAGAAAACCTATAGGGGGCGATGGAGGAACAATACCGTGGTGCTTCTCATTGGCGGCAACGAAGGCGACAGAATGAGCCTCCTGGTTCGCGCCATGATAGAGATAGGAAAACGTATTGGTATGGTCTCGCTGCTCTCGTCGGTCTACGAGACCGAGCCATGGGGCTTTGATGCCAGCCAGAATTTTCTGAACCAGGCCATAGTGGTGGATACCGACTTGAGTGCCGAGGAGGTGCTGACGCAAGCTCTGGAGATAGAGAAAGAGCTGGGAAGGCAACGGAATGGTGAGGGGTATGCGTCAAGGCCTATGGACATCGACCTGATTTTTTTCAACAGTGAGGTGATGTATTCCGAGCGGCTGACCATTCCGCATCCCCGGATGGACAAGCGGCGGTTTGTCTTGGAGCCCTTAGCGGAAATCATACCCAATTTTTTACACCCGAAATTGAAAAAAACAGTGAGAGAATTGTTGGAGGAATGTGCTGATACAGGTGCCGTAAAACGTTTTTTTTAATTCGTAATGTGCTGTAATATAGAAATGATGTGTTTTTTTGTTGAAAAATATTTGGTGGTTTGGGAGAAATGTAGTACTTTTGCACTCCATTTTGTGAAAAAAATAAATTCAATAAATAGTTAAAAATGTACGCAATAGTTGAAATCGCAGGCAAGCAATTCAAGGTAGCCCAAGATCAGAAGATTTTCGTCAACCGTCTTCAGAATGAGGAAGGTAGCGAAGTGTCTTTTGACACCGTGATGCTCAAGGACAATGATGGCAATGTAACCGTTGGCAAGCCCTATATCGAGGGTGCCAATGTGAAGGCCACCGTGTTGAAACATTTGAAAGGCAAGAAAGTGCTGGTGTTCAAAAAAATCAGAAGGAAAGGATTCCAGAAGATGAACGGACATCGCGACTACTTGACGCAGATACAGATAAACAGCATCAATTAATTGTGAATATTGAAAGTTGAATGTTGATAAATTTCAGCTTTCTGATTTCAAAGTTCAAATTTCAAATTTCAAAATTAAAAAGTTATGGCTCATAAAAAAGGTGTCGGTAGTTCGAGTAACGGCCGTGAATCGGAAAGCAAACGACTTGGTGTTAAGATATTTGGTGGTCAGCAGTGCATTGCTGGCAACATTATAGTTCGTCAGCGCGGTACCAAACATAATCCTGGGCGCAACGTCGGAATGGGCAAGGATCATACCTTGTTCGCATTGTGCGATGGCGTTGTGAAGTTCCACAAGGGCCGTGAGGACAAGTCGTTCGTCTCGGTTGTCGCAGCAGCCGAATAAAAAAGGCGCGAGAACCTGAAGAGAATTATGCAGCCGGAAACGGCTGCATTTTTTTTTGTCCCTTGTCGATATGCAGCACCGGAATTGTGTATTATTGTGTTTCGTTCTGTAGCCGGATGGATTCACCGTGGATTTTTTCTGTGATATCCTTTACGAATTGAGGGTCTAAGCCCAGTCTTTGCCCGGCCTCTACTTGTTGCTGAAGTACCTGCTGCCAGCGTTCCGGCTGGAAAATGGCCATGTTGTGGTGGCGTTTGATGGCTCCGATGTTGGCAGAGATGCGCATGCGTTGACTGAGGAGCTGTAGCAGCTGGGTGTCGATGCTGTCGAGTTGCTGTCGGAAACGCAGCAGGTCGGAGGGTGGGTAGTCGTTGTTGCGTTTGACGACGAGAGAGTGCAGGAGCGAGGATAGCTGCGACGGCGTGACTTGTTGCGAGGCATCGGTAAGGGCGTTGTCGGGGTCGGGGTGGCATTCGATGAAGAGCCCATCGAAATGTAGGTCGAGGGCCATTTGCGCCAGTGGCGCCACAAGGTTGCGCTGTCCGCAGATGTGCGACGGGTCGCAAAGGAGCGGTATGTCGGGACGCAGCCGTTTGAATTCGATGGGTATCTCCCACAGGGGGTTGTTGCGGTAGCCGAAGTTGTTGTAGGTCGAGAAGCCGCGATGAATGGCGGCGATGTCGTTGATGCCGTTTTTCTGCAGCCGTTCCAGAGCTCCAATCCATAGGTTTATGTCCGGGTTGACAGGGTTTTTCACCATGACGGGAATGGCGGAGCCGGAGAGCGCCGCGGCAATGTCGCCAACCAGGAAGGGGTTGACGGTGGTTCGTGCTCCTATCCACATGGCGTCGATGCCGTAACGAAGAGCCAAGGAGACTTGTTCGGGACTGGCCACTTCGCAGCAGAAACGGATGGTTGTGTATTGTTTCTTTAGCGTTGCTATCCATCGAAGAGCGGCCTCACCCATGCCTTCAAATCCTCCGGGGCGCGTCCGCGGCTTCCATACTCCGCAGCGCACCATGGCAACGGCAGGGATTTCGGCGATGCTTCGGACCACTGCGGCGAGCTGTGCTTCGGTTTCTACGCTGCAGGGACCGGCTATGACGATGGGGTTGTCGGTGATTGAGAATAGTTTGGAGTGGTTGTGCTGGCTATTTTTCATCATGCAAAAATAGGAAAAAATAGCGGAGAGATATAATTTTTCGTTCCTTTTGTCGTTTTAAATAAGTGTTTATATTTTGTCAATATATAACTGATTTATTTATTTTGTTGATTTGCAATTGATAATAGCTATTGTGGACGATGACGTCCACTTGCCGATAAACAAACGAACAGGTAATAGGTCGTGGCGTAGTTGTTGGTGTGCAAACAACAATAAGACAAATAAACAGTTAAACAATTCAACTTTATGAAGATAAGGTTTTTACAGTTAAGCAACTGGTTACTGGCAGGATTGATGGGCATTTTTGGTCTTCAGGCTTGTCATTCGCAAAAAAAATTGGCTGAGAGTGAGAACAAAAAGGTTGAGGATAACTACAAAAGTCCCCCGGAAGCGATGTACGGCGGCCCTGAGATTGACTATCGGAGTGGCAAGGATAGCGGGAACGTGATGCCGCCAAGAATGTACGGCGGCCCTGTGCAGGACTATAATCAGCAGCAGAATCAACCTAAAACACAGCCCAAGACGGAGCCGAGAGAACCGCAGGTGACCGTGTACGGCGTGCCGACGGTCAACTATAGCGTGAAGGGAAAAGTGGTTGACAGCCAGGGGCGTCCGATTAAGGGCTTGCAGGTGGTGATGGTATCGGGCGATATAGACCCGAACAATCTGCCCGACAACGGCTACTGGCAGGAAAGGCTGAAAGAAATGTCGGACACTACGGATGCCAAGGGCACCTTTGAGGTTCATGCTACCGACCGCCCCGGCGAGCAGCAGAGGGTACTCGTGGTGGATGTTGACGGTAAGAAAAACGGCAGCTTCAAGCCTCAGCTGGTAGATGTAGAGTTCAAGGATGATGACAAGGCTCCCGAATCGTCGTCAAGATGGATGATGGGTGCCATGAAAGGTGAGGTCACTGTCAAGATGAAACGCAAATAGCGATGGAAGATGCTGGCAAACTGACTTTCAAGCAACGCGTTGCCTTAGGGTTGCACCGGCAGATACGTCACAATTTGGACGCGATGCACGAGTTGCGCAATCTGTTTTGGGAATGCACATTGAGGTGCAATATGAGCTGCAGGCACTGTGGAAGCGACTGCAAACAAGCGCCGGCGGTGAAGGATATGCCTGCACGTGATTTCTTGAAGGCGATTGGCGACATAGAGCCTCATGTGGATCCACACAAGACGTTTATTACGTTCACCGGGGGCGAGGCATTGGTGAGGGACGACATCGAAGATGTAGGACTGGAGCTTTACCGGCGCGAGTTCCCCTGGGGTATCGTCACCAACGGTTTATTGCTGGACGAGAGGCGGTTGGAGAGCCTCATGCGGAGCGGGATGCACTCCATAACGGTGTCGTTCGACGGTTTTGAGGCCGACCACAATTGGATAAGGCGCAATGAGAGGAGCTTTGAGAGAGCCGACCACGCTGTGAAGATGCTGGTGGCCACTCCCGAATTGGCGTGGGATATCGTTACGTGCGTCAACCCAAGGAATTATGCAAGGCTGGAGGAGTTCAAGGAATACTTGATTTCGATAGGTGTACGCGACTGGCGGCTGTTCTCTATCTTCCCTATGGGAAGGGCATCGGAAAATAAGGAGCTCCAGCTGAGCGACGAGCAGTTTCGCGGTTTGTTTGATTTCATAAAACAAACCAGGGCAGAGGGCAGAATACATGCCAGCTATGGTTGCGAGGGCTTTTTGGGAAGTTATGAGGGCCAGGTGCGAGACTATTATTTCCATTGTCGTGCCGGTGTCCAGGTGGCTTCGGTGCTCGTGGATGGCTCTATAAGCGGATGCACTTCCATCAGGTCCAATTTCCATCAGGGAAATATCTACAAGGACAATCTGTGGGATGTATGGCAGAATGGTTTCCAGGTGTATAGAGACCGTAGTTGGGCTAAGAAGGGCGACTGCGCGGGCTGTGATTTATGGCGTTTCTGCGAAGGTGGGGGTATGCATTTGTACGACGACAATGGCGATCTGCTGTTCTGCCATGTGAAGAGGATGAATAGCATTTAAACCACCTGACCCTCTTTTGGTTAAATAGTTCAACGGTTCAACAATTCCACATACCTATGTATGGTCTGTTCGATGCCGAGATAGAGTGCATCGGAGATTAGGGCATGGCCGATACTGACTTCGTCGACAAAGGGTATTTGCTGGTGGAAGAACTGTAGGTTTTGGAGCGATAGGTCGTGTCCGGCATTGAGGCCCAGGCCGCACTGGCGTGCTGTCTGGGCGGCGCTGACGAACGGCGCTATGGCTTGTTGCGGGTCGATAGGGTAGAGGCGGGCGAACGATTCGGTGTAGAGCTCAACGCGGTCGGTGCCGGTAGTGGCAGCATTCTCTATCATCCTTGGTTCGGCATCGACGAAAATGCTGACACGTATGCCGCTGGTTTTAAATTCTTTTACCACTTCTTTCAGATACGACTGGTGCTTTATGGTATCCCAACCGGCATTGCTTGTCAGAGCGCCATCGGCATCGGGGACAAGGGTGACTTGCGTGGGGTGGATTTCTTTCACTAAGTCGATGAATGAGTATGGCTTGCTCTTTGATATGCCTTTTGGGTTGCCTTCAATATTTAACTCGGTGGTAATTATGGGTTTAATGCTATAAACGTCGCTATAGCGTATGTGCCTTTCGTCGGGTCGTGGGTGTACGGTGATTCCATCAGCCCCGAAGCGTTCACAGTCGATGGCGAATTTCGTAACATCGGGGGTGTTGCCGCCGCGCGCGTTACGTATTGTGGCCACTTTGTTGATATTTACACTTAGTTTTGTCATTGTATTTAATGTTTATTGGTTTATTTCCGTTTGGGATTGGCTGGGAACCAGCCTTTCTCTACGCGTTTATTTTGAAAAAATAGGCTGGCAAAGGGTGTTGCCAGCCTGTTTCTGATTTATGATATATTGAATTCGTGTTGGATAGCATCAACCATGTCGAGCTTTTCCCAGCCGAAGAACTGAACTGTTTTCTGTTGGGGTTGCCCGTTGCTGAATACCGTCACGGTGGCTTGGTAGGGGTCGCGTCCCATGTGGCCGTAGGCTGCTGTGGGGCGGAAGATAGGATTCTTGAGGCCAAAGCGTTCCACGATGGAATGAGGACGGAGGTCGAAGATATGTTTTAGCTTGTCGGCTATTTCGCCATCGGTAAGATTGACGTGTGCTGTGTGGTAGGTGTTTACGTAAAGTCCCACCGGCTCGGCCATGCCTATGGCGTAGGCCACCTGAACCAGTACTTCGTCGCAAACGCCGGCGGCGACAAGGTTTTTCGCTATATGTCGTGTGGCATAGGCTGCCGAGCGGTCCACTTTCGACGAGTCTTTGCCGCTGAAGGCCCCGCCTCCATGTGCTCCACGTCCTCCGTAGGTGTCGACGATGATCTTGCGCCCCGTAAGCCCGGTGTCGCCATGAGGACCTCCGATAACGAATTTGCCAGTGGGGTTCACGTAAAGATTGAAGCCAAAGGTGTCGCCGTTGCCCGGTATGAATAGCTTTTGTGTTGCTTCGGGAAGTCGTTTGACGACGCGTGGCAGGAGAATCCTCTTGATGTCATCGTAGATGTGTGCTTGGTCGACATCGGGGTCGTGCTGTGTTGAAACGATTATGGTGTCAATGCGCTCGGGTTTGCCCTCGTCGCTGTATTGCACAGTTACCTGGCTTTTTGCGTCGGGGCGCAGGTACAGCATCACGTTCTTTTCGCGGCGGATTTTCGAGAGCTCTTGCAGGATGATGTGCGCCAATGTGATTGGCAGAGGCATGAGCTCGTCGGTCTCACGGCAGGCGTATCCAAACATCATCCCTTGGTCGCCAGCCCCTTGCTCGGAGGCCTGGGAGCGGCTCACCCCTTGGTTGATGTCGGCACTTTGCTCATGGATGGCACTGAGGATGCCGCAGCTGTTGGCTTCAAACATATATTCGCCCTTGGTGTAGCCTATCTCTCGTATCACGTCGCGTACGGTGGCTTGCACATCTACATATCCGTTGCACGTCACCTCGCCGCTAACCACAGCCAGGCCGGTGGTCACCAGGGTCTCGCATGCCACATGGCTCTCGGGGTCGTGACGGAGGAATTCGTCCAATAAGGCATCTGAAATTTGGTCGGCCACCTTGTCGGGATGGCCTTCGGAAACTGATTCCGAGGTGAAAAAATAGCTCATTGTGTTACATTTTTTGTTTGTTAATACATCATACAAATGTAACAGATTTTGGAATGAAGGTTCTGTAGATTAAGTGCTTTAGCATTTTTTACAGTGGTTGCAATCATTACAAATCTATCCACATTTCGGATGCAAAGATACACTGTATTTTATTCCTGACCAAATTTTTTTCATTCCTCGGAGCTTTTAGCATTCTTTTTTTGTTGGTCGTTAG
Organism: Bacteroidales bacterium; assembly: GCA_017446745.1. Taxonomy (GTDB): domain Bacteria; phylum Bacteroidota; class Bacteroidia; order Bacteroidales; family P3; genus Colimorpha. The sequence continues at coordinate 8,728 of JAFSQF010000073.1, read as the reverse complement.
ACAAATTCCTGCTGCCTATCATATTTACACCCTCTTCCCGTATTCGTAAATAGTGTCGGAAGGAAGGTCGATGTTGTCGTTCCAATACACCACTGTACGGCTTGGGTCTAATTGCGCCTGATTCCATAACCCGTTGATTGTTTTTAGTTCAGAGAAACAGGCGATGGCGGCAATGTCCTCGGCAACATCATATATCACCCTACATCCGTCGTCGAACACCACGGCAAGCTTATAGTTGTTCTGTGGAACGATTGATTTTATGCGCGGTATGCTGTTCATTGTAGAGGGGGCAGTTTGTGAATTTTCTGTGTGTTCCACATCTCATTCAAAGCATTGGCGTTTGTTTTAAGCCATTCTTTGACAAGTCTCTGGGCCTGAGGCGGCAAATCACCTAATGTCATCTCGTGGGTATGTATGTCAAAAATACCGACATATTCATCGTATATGGCGTGAATGTGTGCGGGTTCGTGCTCTTTTGGCTTGAAGAACATCTTGATTATAATCCCATAGAAACGACTAATCTCAGGCATTTTGAGTGTATATTTATTAGTTTGTTAACGTTATTTTATTTAAAATATTGTGTTTATTTTTTCTGATGTTAATGTAATCATTACATTATAATTCGTGTTAATTCGTAGACAAAAACATTCGTGTAATTCGTAGAGAAACTTCGTGTAATTCGTGAGATTCGTGTTCAAATCGCAGGCGGGGACGCCTGCGTACCACACGTCGTATAAAAACCGTCGTTTTTACTTTTTGTTATTGCATCTGTCTGATTGTATCAACTTATTTTTTGATGGTTGCTAAAAAGTAATTTTGGAAAAAGTTGTAAAAAAGGTCTTGAAATTTTGGAAAAAGTTGTAAAAAAGGCATGTCAAAAATTGGAAAAAGTTGTAAAAAGGCGTGTCAAAAATTGGAAAAAGTTGTAAAAATAGGCTTGTAATTTTGGAAAAAGTTGTATTTTTGCTGCGTGAAAATACTGATGTATTATGCTGAAAAGAAAGATACAACATACCATAAAAGAATATTTTAACTCTGATAGAAGAAAGGTCCTCATCATTGATGGTGCGCGTCAGGTTGGTAAATCGTATATTATCCGTCACGAGGGGCGTGCTGCATTTCAAAATTTTGTCGAGATCAATATGATTGATGACAGGGATGGTGCCCGTGTATTTGCCGATGTGAAAGGAGTGGAAGATTTTTATGTCAGACTAAGTGCCATTGCTGGGCGGAAGTTGGGGTCTAAAGATAATACTTTGGTTTTCCTTGACGAGATACAGGCATACCCTCAGCTGCTTACTTTATTGAAGTTCTTGTGCGATGACGACAGATTTACCTACATAGTCAGCGGCTCGCTGCTGGGTGTCACCATGCACAAGACCCTCTCCATCCCCGGCGGACGAATACAAACAGAGCATATGTACCCCCTCGACTTCGAAGAATTCCTTTGGGCAAATGGTATTGGTGACGAGGTCGTTGACTCTATGAGGATAAGATTCAAGAATTGCGAGAGTATTGATGATGGCCTGCACCGTCGTCTGATAGACCTGTTCAAGACCTTTCTGTTGGTCGGAGGCTTGCCGCAAGCGGTGAATAGCTATCTTGATACACAGAACATATATCGTGTCCGTAAGATTCACGAAGAGATTTATAACCTTTACCGAGAGGATGCATCGCAATACAGTATGGCGGAAAAACTGCATATTCGACGCATATACGATATGATTCCATCGAACATGGAAAACCACAAGAAGAGGTTGCGTTTCAACGAGGTTGAGAATAAGCGAGGCAAGGCTGCGCGCGACTATGAGGATGATATAGAATATCTTGTCAGTTCCGGTGTCGCGCTCGACGTCCGAGCCATCTCCAATCCGACTTTTCCGTTGATTAGCTCCGCCAAGAAGAACCTTTTGAAACTTTATCTCAATGATGTGGGGTTGCTGTCGTATATTTTATTCAGAAACAATGTCACCGCTATCAAGGACGACAATCTCGGCATGAATCTGGGAGCCGTTTACGAGACTGTTGTCGCCACCGAGTTGCTGGCTCACGGGCATACTCTTTTTTACTACGATAACAAGCAGAAAGGAGAGGTGGACTTCCTGATAGACGACTACGACAACCTTTCTGTACTGCCTCTCGAGGTGAAATCCGGCAAGGACTATTCCATGCATCGCTCCCTCGACCGTTTCGTCAACAATCCAGACTACAGGATAAGGTCAGCAATGGTATTATGCAACGAGGGCTCCTCACGCAGAGATAGCAACATCATTTATATGCCTATATATCTTGTGATGTTTATATAGCTGGCAAAACGTTTGCTTAGCACTTTTTATTCTCGCGTTTGTGGCCGTCCGCCAACGTTTGAAGTTCCACACAGACAGTTGATGGATTTCAGGATAATATCTGGGTGTTTTCCTTTTTGTTTGCAGAGTCTACCCACACTGCGCTTTAAAAGGGGTTGCTCCCCTCGGTCGCGACCCCACGCTTGTGCGGGGTTATTGAAGGTCAGTGCCTCCGGCACTATCTGCCGACTTCGTGCAGACGCATATAGGTCGTTCCCCACGCCACGGACGGAAGAATCAGCCATTATCTAAAGTATGGCACGACCAGTGGAATAGGCCAATGCTGCGGTTGGGCCACCGACGGATCGTGGCTGCCTGACCAAAGAGAATGGCCTGCAAACTTGAAGAGCAAACCCACACCGAGAGGAGAGACTCGGCAAAAAGATATATTAGAGCGCTCTTTGAAATTATTTAGGTAGAAAAAAAGAATCCTATACAATAATTGGAACACATTGCCGTTAAAAGAACTATGAAAGAATCACGTAAATATCCCGCCGACGAAAAGTCAAATCCTTTTACGGCCAGTGAGCCAGAGGCTGTATATGGTGCTGTGCCGAGAGCCGTCAGAAGGCCTGTTTCTCATAGCGAAATAGGAAATATTGACTTGTATGTGCCGGAAGATTTGGTATCGGAAGAGGCCTACCGATACTATCATCCCGAAGAAGAGCTGAAATCACTATCAGAAATAGAGATTCCTGTAGTTTCCTTGAAGGAGATGTTGAAACACGGAATGACGCTGGAGGAATCGGAACGAAGAATCACCGAGAAGATTCGCAATTTTTACAGGGACAACGCATGAAAGTCTTTCTTGACGACAAGGTACACGCTGCTATTGACAGATTCTACGATGCTGCGCTGAAGAAGTATGTCCACACCTTGAGTCTTGAAACGGTACTCAATCGTAAAAGAAAGATTTATGCGGAGATTGAATTGCTAAGCAACCCCTACGCCAAGTTCCGGGCTGCAAGGCGACGGAAAGACTGGCAAGAAAAAGGGTATCACGAATTCTCTTGTGAAGGATTCATCTTTGCCTACAAGGTGCATACGGACGAAAACGGAGAACCTTATGTGTGGGTTTACGATGCCGTGCATTGTTCTCTTTACCGATAGTTTTTCTCCTAAATATTTCTGCATGAAGGTGTTCTCAAACAATGCGACTCATTTCTTTGATGGTGAGAATCTATATGTCACACGTCGCTATTATGAAGACTACATCCGGGACATGGCCTATAATTTCGCCCATCCTGAAGCACAGAAAAACGAGCCATTAAGGACGATATCGGACGAAGAACTGTCGAAGTGCATCACGCTTGATGAGTTTCGCGATGAGTTGACGGAGATGATCCACAAACACTATCACCCTGAGGTATGAGAGTTGTTGTCAGCCCGATAGTTCGAGCCAAGATAAAAAACTTCTATCAGGCGGCGATGACAAATCATCCGCTTTTGAGTGAGGAGACTGTGATGAAAAAATGAACCGTAGGTTGGCTATTATTATTTATGAAAAGCAGACTTATAATATTGGTTTTGATAATATTGTCGATATTAGCCGGTTGCAACCGCATTTCCCAAAAGGGCCTCGATTGGAATAACCAGGGTAAGATAGAATACATTGTCGACTATTCGGTTAGCTTCGGCGGCGACCACGACAGTACTATGCAGGTGACGGCATCGAGCAACCACGGCACGGCGAAGATTGTCTGCGTACCCTCCGAAAATCTGTTGGATGCCGACGACCGACCCGTAAAGAACACCTTCATCATCCTCGAAGACACCGTGCCCTTGGGCAAGAGCATCACCTTGCACCGAGGCGGCCTGTCCTATACCGGCGGAAAACCAGAGTTTATTCATAATCAGGTAGTAGGTAGCGACGACCTTGTTGAGCTCCACATCCTCGGTACTGACACATTAACGCATTCGCGCCCCGACGCATTCTCCACCATCCTCTATTCCATCCGCGACAATATGTTTTACGACCCCTACGATGCCCAGTCATTCACCATCCCCGGCGGCCATCGCTTCTCCGTCGTCCTCCCCATTATGACCGAAGAACGGTATTCCAAGGCTGCGGAAAACCATAGCATACGCATAGGTTTCGAGATTGAAAAAGATTGAATATTAGTACGCATCGGCCATAAGGTCTTTGCGACCGAGAAGGCTGAAGATGGTGATATCGTTATCCTCGTTGAGGATACGCAGGGTGCGAAGAATCTCATTGATGGTAGAACCGCTGGTGGTCACATCATCGATTACCAGCACATTTTGTTGGCGGATTGTATTCTTTTACTAATTATAGTAAAAAGTAGTAAAATGTAATCAACACATATAAACTAAAAATATGACAAAATAATACTTTGTTGAATTAGAAAATGTTTGTAACTTTGCAACGACAAAAACTAATAATAGTAATACAAAATATACTAATAATCATAATACAAAATAAACTAATAATAGTAACACAGAATAAACTAATGGCAGTATAGGAAATAATAATCGCATTGGCATAAAAAGAAACACTAATATGGCGACAATACAGGAAAAATTGGCGGATTCGTTGGCAGTCCTGAAAGTATTTCAAGATAATCATGGAGATAATTTGGTGATTCATGGGGCTGATACATTGGGCAGGATTCATACTGAACGATTGGTGAATAGTGGCTATTTGCAAATGGTCATCAAGGGTTGGTATATTCCGTCAATGCCGGGAAGAGAAGGAGACTCCACAGTATGGTATGTGTCGTACTGGAGTTTTGTGACGGCTTATCTAAACAAGAAATTCAATGGGGCATGGTGTCTTTCGCCAGAACTTTCGCTCTATTTCTACAGTGGCAAGACGGTGATTCCCAATCGGCTGATCGTGCGTAGCGAATCCGGAACGAACAATGTGCTTCAACTGCCTTTTGGAACATCCATTGTGGACATCAAAGCCACATTGCCTTCCAATGTAGTTCAGGAGTCTCGTTATGGAGTTCGGTTATATCCAATGGAATATGCTCTGTTGATGGTGGGGCCAGATTACTATCGGCGCAATGCAATGGAGGCAAGGACTTGTCTGGCCAGCTTGAAGGATGTGTCGCCATTGGTGTCGGCAGCGATTGATGGGGGACACACTACCCGTGCGGGGCGTGTGGCTGGCGCGCTGCGCTCCATCGGCCGTGAGGAGATGGCGGATGAGATACTGCGTATGATGCGTCAGGTGGGTTATACGGTGTCGGAAGAGAATCCGTTTGAGGAAAATATAAAGATGGAGATATTTGCAGAATCGCCGTATGCAGCGCGTATCCGCCTGATGTGGATGCAGATGCGGAAAGTGGTATTGGAAATCGTGAAAGTCGAGTCGGTGAAGCAAGATGCTGCATCCGTGTTATCCATGATGGATGCCACGTATGTGAAAGATAGCTACAACTCCTTGTCGATTGAGGGGTATAAGATTACTGAAGAGTTGCTGGAGCGTGTCCGAAGTGGCAACTGGGACCCGGAGAAAGACGAGGAGGACAAGGAACGCAAAGACGCGTTGGCAGCAAGAGGATACTACCAAGCGTATGAGCTACTGGAGAAGGGGGTAGCAGAATGCTTTTCGTGTCAGCCACCAGCGCTGTTGTATGTAAAAAAACATCAGGACTGGCACTTCCAACTGTTCGAGCCTTGCATTAGAGCTGGCATCGTGAAAGCGACGGATTTGTTAGGATATCGCAGGAGTCAGGTGTATATCCGAAACTCGACGCATACGCCTTTGAATCCAGATGCCGTATTGGATGCAATGAGCACCTTGTCGGACTTGATGTCAAATGAGGATAATGCACTGGTGCGTGCCATTTTAGGGCATTTCTTCTTCGTGTATATTCATCCATATATGGACGGCAATGGTCGCACCGCTCGATTTGTGATGAACAGTCAGTTGGTTACAGCGGGCTACCCTTGGGTTGTGGTCCCTATGAATCGCCGTCAAGAATATATGGAAGCGCTGGAACAAGCAAGTGTAGGAGAAAACATCGAAGCTTTTGCACGATTTGTACAGAGTCTAATGTAATCTGAGTTCAGCCATCCGGAGGCTCACGGAGGTAACCGCAACCGCACCTATCGCCCGAAATAAATATAATTCGTATCTTTGCAAACAAAAAATAGCAATCAACTATCTAATGGCAGACAGCATAACTATACAGAACAACAATCTTATACCGTTGGTTGACGACCTGCGGCAGATAATCAACCAAGCGCGCAACCGCGTGGCCGTCAACGTCAATGCCGAACTCACCCTGATGTATTGGCATATCGGCGAACGCATCAATCGTGAAGTGCTTGGCAACGAGCGTGCAGAATACGGGAAACGGATTGTGTCGGCAGTGTCGACACAATTGCAGTTGGAATTTGGCAGTAAGGGATTCGAACCCCGAACTATCCGCAGAATGATGCAATTCGCCACGATATTTCCTGATATAAAGATTGTGACACCACTGGTGACACAATTGTCGTGGTCTCATTTCCTGATGGTTATGCCCATTAAGGATCCACTGGCACGTGAATTCTATCTGACCATGGCAGCTGCCGAGCATTGGAGCAAGCGCACCCTTGAAGCCAAGATTGACGGTATGCTCTACGAGCGTACTGCCATTGCGACGAAACCAGACGAACTGATCAAACAAGAGCTGTCGGAACTGCGGGAAAACAACGTCCTCACCCCGGACCTTGTCTTCAAAAGCCCTTATTTCTTAGAGTTTACAGGACTGAAGGGGATGTATAGCGAAAAGAGTCTTGAGGATAGCCTTGTGGCGCATCTGGAACAGTTCATTTTGGAGTTGGGCAATGGCTTCACCTTCGTCGAGCGGCAGAAGCGGATGATTATCGACGGCGAGGACTTCTATCTTGACTTGCTTTTCTACCATCGCAGGCTGCACCGCTTGATTGCCATCGATTTGAAACTCGGCAAATTCAAGGCGCAGTACAAAGGACAAATGGAGCTGTACCTGCGCTGGCTCGAAGCCCACGAAATGGAGGCTGGCGAGGAACAGCCCCTCGGCCTATTGCTATGCACCGAAGGTGGCGACGAGCAGATAGAACTGTTGCAACTCGACAAATCCGGCATCAAAGGGGCGCAGTATATGACCGAACTCCCCTCCAAAGAACTCCTACAACGCCAGCTGCACAAAGGCCTGGAAGCCGCCCGCCAGCGCTGGGAGAATTATCAGGAGAATTGATTCAACAATAAGATTCGTTTGATTCAAATATAATTTGTATTTTTGCAGCGATTATTGAGTTTTGGACACCGTCATAACTCAAACAAAACGTGATAAATACATATTTGTATTATAGAAGTCGAAATAATAACTAAAAAATAACATATAGAAACAGAAAAATAGAAGATAAATAACATATTATAAAGCGTTTTCGCTCTAACTGACTTCTTGAAGTTCCACAATCAAGCCCCAGTGTAGTAAAGCGGTAAACGCTCACGAGAGTATCGTGGGCTTTACTTACATGCTGGGCAGGTCGTGGAACACCTAAGAAGTCGTAAGATAAAGTTCCACGATTTTCTTATGCCCAGCAACGAAAACACAAAATCACAGATTAAGAGCCGCCAGCGGGTGGCTCAACACGGCGAGGTGTTCACCAATCCGCGCGAGGTGAACGCTATGCTCGACTTGGTGCGCGATGAGTCGTTCCGGCTCGACAGTCGCTTCCTCGAGCCCGCCTGCGGCGACGGCAATTTCCTTATCGAAATCCTGCGTCGCAAGCTTTCCTTAATTGAAAACATTAAGTCTCAAACGGAATGGGAATTTAAAAGCCTTATTGCCGTTGGGTCGTGCTATGGGATTGAGCTGTTGGAGGATAATGCAGAGGCTTGTCGCCTGCGACTGTTCAATTATGTCTTTTCCCAGCATCCAGGCTTGAAGCAGACCCACTTGGCAAATACAACCTCGGAGAGGTTGAATCTCAATAACCCCGCACAAGCGACGAAGGAGCGCAGTGTGGGGTCGTCTGTGTCAGAAGAAATGCGTCTCGAAGAGACGCGCTCTCAACCCCCATACACCCATTCCCTCCGCTACATGCTGCAGAAGAATATCGTCTGCGGCGACGCACTGACCTATCGCACCGCCGACGGACGGCCCATTACCTTCTGCGAGTGGACTCCCATCGCTGGCAGTATGCAGTTTGCGCGGCGAGACTTTCAGTTTGACTTCTTGGTCAACCAGACGCACCAATATTCTCTCTTCGATGAGCAGGGCGAGGCGCAGAGCTTCGATGAACCTGTGCGGTCGTATCCTCCAGTCCACTACACTCAATTGTTCAAGGCCCAATCAGAACTAAAAGAACAAAAAGAAAGCTCTGAAAGTTCTTTTGGTTCTGATTGAAATATAATAATCTGAATGATATGAACAGAGACT
>JAFSQF010000072.1 GCA_017446745.1 Bacteroidales bacterium | reverse complement strand
TTTTCATCTTAGCTTTAACCCACATTGCAGCCTGATGGGTACTAAGTGGCTGTTTTAGAGTTGGGGTCTTCTGCGGATGGTAATTTCTGGGGCCACACAAATTATATTGAGCAGGTAGGTTTGGCAGGGATGCCGAGGGCGTTCTGGATGGCCTCGAGCTTCTCCTCCGGGGCCGTGCATCGCCGCACCCTGAGTTGTTGTCCGCCCAGTCTGCTCCTCCACGATGGTGACGCGCTGCTGGGCGCTCATGATGCGCAGCAGCTCCGACCAGCGCATGTTTATGCCTTTCTTTTTCAGCATATATTTGATGACGGACACGACCCAGTAGGCCAGTATAGCCAGATGGAGGTGTGCCTTGGTGCCTTTGTCGGACTTGTGGTATATCGGGCGTATGTCAAGATCCAGTTTCAAAGTCTTGAATGTCTCTTCCACGGTTCATTAATAACATCGCAGGCGGGGACGCCCGCGTACCAACATCGCAGGCGGGGACGCCCGCGTACCAAGTAGAACTGCTAGATGTTCTCCTCTCTGTTCTCGTCGAGGGATGTCTGCACTTCCCCTCGTATTCGAACTCTTCAGCCCAAGCTTCGCAATATAGAAACATCAAGAAGCTTCAAGAACAAGGATTCTTTCGCCGTGTCGGCCCTGACAATGGAGGCCATTGGGAGATACAACGATAATCTTGACAACTGGGCCTACCGATAATGTCATTGTCGTTTTCCGATTTGACAAGATGCTCAACGGACAGCCGATAGAGAGCAGCGGCACATTAAATGGTCAATTAAGTGACAATGAAAAAATAAGGTGATACAATAAAGCCCTGGAGGGGCTTACTCTCAATAACCCCGCACATAGTGTGGGGCTGTTGACAACCAATAATCTATGCGTTTCGTAGAAACGCGCTCTCCTTTTATCCATCATATTACCTTTTTTTTATCCTTACTAAATGAAAGCCAGCGGGAAATTTTTGAATACATACGTGTGAATAAAGGATGCAACACAACAGCAATCGCCAAAGGTTTAGGCAAACCATTTAGAACCATTGACAAACACATCAATACATTGCTTCAATTAGGTCTTATAGAACGCCGTGGAGGCAAACGTACAGGCGGTTATTATATCAAGTGACGCACACCGAATAACTTTGTAATCAGAAACAACATAAAAAAACACGACAAGAATTCGTTTTCTTGCCGTGGGTGGTTTGTATAAATTGCTTCTTTATTTCAATTACAAAATTACTGAAAATCTGCAATATGTACAACTTTTTCTCCATCTATTTATCAACAATATGCTTGTTATTTAATTCCGCCAACGGGTGAACATTAATATGTTCTTGCTTGGTACTTGGTGCCGACTTGGTGCCGACTTCCGTGGAACATTTATATGGGGAAACTACAGGAATGTGGTTCCCTTTATGGTTTTGGTGGCTGTGATAATGAAAAAATATTATAGTGCTATTCTTGCCAGGAGCTGCCCAGTTGGTCAAATAATACGGGCAGTATTGTGGGGGCGCTGTTGCTCCGGCCGATGCGTACGATGACAAGGTTCTTGTGTGGGTTGACGTAGAGCACCTGCTCGCAGATACCAAGAGCATAGTATCCTGAATATTGCGGGCGGATGAAGCCTTCGTAGTTGATGTTGTACCAGTTGAAATGGTAGCCGTGATAGCTGGTGTCACAGTCGGCGGTCTGGCGTATCCAGTTTTCGCTCACTATGCGGAGGCCATCCCACATTCCATTGTTGAGATAAAGGCGGCCGATCTTGGCAAGGTCATGGATGGTAAGCGTGATGCCGCCGAAGCAGTGAGCAAAATCATGCTTGCGGCTGTCGATGTTGACCAGCGCCTGATGTTCCATGCCGAGCGGCTTCCACACACGTTCGCCGAGGTAGTCGGTATATCGCTTGCCCGAGGCGCGCTCGATGACAGCACCGAGGATGGCCGATGTCATGCTCTCGTAGCGGCGCTGTGTGCCAGGTTCGCAGCGGAACTTCAGCCCTCGGATTTGACGCATGATGTTGTGCCCATAGTTCAGCCTCGCCATCGCGTTGATTGTCTTCAGGTCTTTCAACGAGGTGAACTCGTAGGTGTCGTCGAAATCTATCCCGCTCCGCATGTCCAGCAGATGCCGGATGGTCAGCTTCTGCCACATCGGGTCTTTCTTCTTCAGCTCGGGCAGGTAATCGGTGACGGGGTCGTCGATGCTGCGGATGTAGCCGTCGTCGATGGCGATGCCGCAGAGGAGTGATGTTATGGACTTGGATATGGAGAAGATGGTGGCCATGCGGTCGGCCGAGAAGTCGCCCCAGTAGCGTTCATAAACGACGCTGTCGTTGTGGATGATGATGATTCCCTGCGTCGAACTTTCCTTGGTGAAGGCCTCCCCAAAGGTCATAGAGTCGCAACGGTGCGGCTTGTTGTAGAAATACGTGGTATCAATCCAGTCGGCTTGCTTTTGTGCGACAGGGAAGCGGAATGCCACGTCGCCAATGGCTATGGTGTCGTGTTCGCGCCCCTCGAAGCTGAAGATGCTGGGACCGTTTTTGCCGTCGGTTCTCAAGCCCCGCACGATGGAGCAGGACGACAGGATAAGCGTGCAACTGGCAAATACCAGTATATTGACTATTGGTTTCATACTCACTACCCGTTGGCGGAATTAAACCAGTGCATATTAAACTCTGCCAATCGGTTGATTGTTTAAGTGATTGATATATTAGGCGACGGTCAGTGCACTGATTTTGCCGATAAATGTAATCTGCCTAAGGTTGGCCAGTGAATAATAGATTTGGGCAGGTGTAAGATATCGTTTATTCATTACTCGTTACGTTTCAGATACAGCATATTGTTCTTGTAATCGAAGATGACATTGAAGTGACGGAAAAAGTCG